>JAFGRC010000116.1 GCA_016935355.1 Bacteroidales bacterium | reverse complement strand
TTTATACTGGGAAGGTTTTGCCCAGCTCCAGAATCCCCATTCATTTGAGACCTGAGGATAGCAGTCCCATTCCGCCAATCTTGAAATGTACCTGAAAGATCCCATTCCCATGACAACTTTTCCTTCACTGGTAATGTACCGGAGACTGGAGAGCGGAATGCGCATTTCTGCGAACCACCCTTGTTCATTGATCAGAGTCTTTACATCCCAAACTGTATTCCAGTCGCGCTGGGCAGGCCATGATCCCTGTCCGTCATTGAATATCTGAGCGTCCATTCGCAATCCTGCAGGATTGGTCGCAAAAGCTAAAGCATTCTCATTGTCATTATATGAATCCAGATTAATCCCAAACCAGTCATTGCTTAAACTCATATCATCGCGTTTCTTGCTGGCCGCACGGATCATTTCCGGTTCGGTATCGTACATATAGCCGGCAACATATAGATATTTATCGCTGTAGCCTATTTTAAGATCCGTTTTTTGTGAAGGCACATTACCCGAAACAGGATTCAGCATGATCATGGTGTATGCCTGAACTTCATTCCATGCCGGTTCAAAAGGATCGCCGTCAAGCTGAGGCTCGACTTCAAGTTTACTGATGATAAGAGGGGATTGTGCAAAAGAAATGAATGGAATCATCAGAAGTAAGATGTCATTCAATACCCGGTAATTTAAATTTCTAATTTTGCCCATTCATGAATAGAAAGTGTCGAAATTTCCTCTGAAATGATATAACCAATTTCTTAGATATTTAAGAAATTTTTTTCAATTTTCAAAATCGGTTTTTTTATATATTAAGAAAAGGACATATTTAAAATCAATTACACCAAACGAAAAAAAGTGACGCAGAAAAACACAAATGGGAACCATTATTTCTAATAGTTCCCATTCCACTTTGATAAACCGGAGTTTATCTCTATGCCAGGTTACTGTTATTGTGGCCGGCCATTTCTTCAGACATAAAGCCTGATTGATGACCCACGGCTTTTGGATATTGCCTGTTACAGCAAGATCCTCCGGCTGTCCTTTCGATCATCCCGAGGGATGGTCTTCCGGGACGAAGCGTCTTTCAGAGCATCAAATGAACACTTTTCCGAAGAATAACATCCATCTAATACACAACACCACTGATTATAAATCTGCGATGTTGTCAAAAACCGGGAAATACAAGTACTTACCGGTTTCTGTCCTGAGACTCAATCGTATAAAGAACGACAAGCGAACTTCAGTGATTTACCGGAATCAGGAGAGGTTATCTGCTTATCCGGACTTTGGCATCTTTCGATGTGCAGATCTTGCGATCTGTTGATCCGGTTTCAGTCACAATTAAGTGGCCGTAGCCTTCTCCACATCTCCAGTGCAACCTTTTATCGCTCACCTGGTAGATCAAAACTACAAAAATACCTTTTGCCGGGTATACAATCACCTTGATAGATTTCAACCGTGTATGCACATAAGTTATTAACAATGGTTAATAACTATTATATTCATGAATCTTGGTAAAATGACATGTTTTACAATAATTGTTAAATCCTGTAAATAAATGACCATGAGAACATACAAATTTGGGCTGGCTTACAATATTTATCTCACGATAAGGCAGAAACCTGTTTTTATATTTCGGACAGCTGCATCAAATGTCTTTTTTTAAAATACATACGCTGTTAAATTAATTATTAATGCACAGGCTATGAACAATTAATAATTTCATTTTGTTTGATTGCAGCAGGCTTTCCCTTGTTTACACAGGAACAGGCAACTGTATCAGGTCGTGTTTTTGACAAATCAACAGGTGAACCGTTACCTTATACAACCGTTACACTGAACCTGGAGGGAGATCAGAATATGTTCACCGGTGTTATTGCCGGTGAAGACGGCAGGTTTGTGATTTCAGGCATCACCCGGGGTGAGTATGTTGTAAACGGTTCATTTATAGGATATTAAACTGCAGAAATTCCATTGCTTGTGGGTGAAATCAACAACATATTTGATCTGGGGAGAATTGATCTGGAGCCTTCTTCCTCAGAGCTTGATGCAGTGGTGGTTGAAGCGAAAAAAGCTGTTATTTCAGCAGATCTGGACAGGAAAACCTATAATATTGAAGACAATCTGGTACAGTCAGGTGGATCCGTTCTGGATGCCATGAAGGGACTCCCCGGTATAACGGTCGATCAGGAGGGTAAGGTGATACTAAGGAGAAGCGACAAAGTTGCCGTGCTGATTGACGGACAAGCAGTCCAGCCTGACCGGCTTTGGCAGCCAGAAAAGTTTGGATAACATTCCTGTTTCCAATATAGAGGCCATTGAAATCATCAACAACCCTTCTGCCCGGTATGATGCTTCCGGTATGACAGGAATAGTCAACATTATTTACAAAAAGGAAGAACAAACGGGTTTTAACGGAGATGCAGGTTTTACTTTTGCACTGGGACCACTTGGAAAGCGGAAGGAAGATCTCCCCACACATCTGGGCAGTTATGTTCTCAATCCAAAGGATATTCCGAGCCTCAATCTTAATTATAAAACCGGCAGTGTCAATACTTTTTTTCAGGGTGAAATGCTCAGGCAGAAAAGACTTCCCAACAATGAATTTGCAACACGGACGTCGATGATGGTCAGGAGACCGAATCGCAGGTTCCTGAATCCTGTGTGGAGTGGCATATTAAACAGACCATAAATGACGGTGCCACCGAGGAAGAGATTGTTGAGGCAATTGAAACAGGCATTGAAATGAGTGGTGGTCCGGGAACAGTTTCAGCGCGGTTTGCAATGGACGTCCTTGAATATTACCGGAAATAACAGTTCAAAAAAAATTTTAAAAAATTATCTGAAAAATTGGTTTGTATTTCAAACTTGTTTAATTTAGTAAACATGTTTTATTAATTTAAAATAATATGGAATCACGAAAGTCGGTCACGGACTCCTTTAATGAGGAGCAATCAATTCAGGTTATCCGGGAAATGATTTCAGTCTCACAAAAAAGACTTAAAAATGATGGTATTTTATTCATCATTTGGGGTTGGCTGTTTTTTGCAGGCTATTTATTTGATTACCTCTCCTCAAAAATCGTCATGACATATCAGATCAGAAAGTTTGCAAACACAGCAGGAATCGTCCTGGCTATTGCTGCCATGTTGTATACGGGATATTATATTTACATTCAAAAGAGAAAGGTTTTTACATACATCGGCGTTTCATTGAGATATGTCTGGATATCCCTCTTCTTCAGTCTGGTTCTGGTGAATCTCATACAGGCCAATGTCGTACACGAGATCAACTTCAATCTTCAGCATCCCATATTCATGGTTTTTATTGCTTTTGCCACAGTAATAACAGGCGGTATTCTCAGGTACAGGCTGCTGATTGCCGGTGGCATTGCATTTGCATTACTGGCCTATGCAAGCTCTTACCTGCCGCTTCACGAACAATTGCTGCTGGAAGCAGTTGCATGGGGGGTCGCATTTGTGATACCGGGTCATATCATGCATCATAACAGAAAAAAGTAGCAGCATGTTCAGGGAACTGGATCCATTATTGCACACACAGGTCAGGTTATCCATCATGTCCCTGCTGATCGGGGTTAAATCGGCGGAATTCAGTTTTTTACTCGAAAACATTTCCACAACAAAAGGTAACCTGAGTTTTCAGCTGAATAAACTGAAAGAAGCAAGATACATCCAGATTAACAAATCATTCAGGGACAATTATCCGCTGACGACATGCATGATTACGAAAAAAGGAATTGATGCATATGAAAAATACATTGATGCTATTTCAGAATATTTCAGACATTTTAAAAGAAAATAAAGGAACCATTAAAACAAAAATTGAAATGAGGACGATGAAATTAAATTTAATTCGAACGGGTATTTTGATCATGGTTTTATTATCCTGCAAATCAGAAACTGTTCAGGAAGCTCATATACTGCCTTTTGGAATATATGAAACTGCGGACTCATACAATGTATCCGATTCAGTCAGGGCTCAAATGCTAAGGCTCGGCATTCAGATTGCTGACAGCATGGAAAATCCGGTTATCGGATACTGTGAAATCAAAATGAACTCATGGCGTGATGATATATCCGGTCTCACGACAGATGATGGTATTCGTATCGCTTTAACCGCAAACACTGTTGATGACGAAGGAAAGTACCATGCGTTGGTTGCACTGAAAGATACTGCATGCATCAGCAATCAGGATATCAGGCAGGCCGTGAGTCTGGGCGACCGGGTCGAGATACGGTTCAACATGCAGGGAGCAGCCAAATGGGCAGACATGACAGAGCGGAACATCGGCAGGCAGGTAGTCTTTATGATAGATGAAGCGGTTTATTCCATGCCTCTTGTGGCAGGAGTGATCAGGTCGGGAACAGCATTAATAACAGGGCTCGACAGGGAAGACACGGAACGGATTGCCGCGGCTTTAAATAACAATTGAAACCCGAAACTTTGGACCCGAAACATTAAACCGTTCTGTAACTGAAATCAAATATCTTCCCAGTTTTCCCCACGTTTAATCCTGCTGATCTGCATTTCAGAAACTTTGAAAGTCCGGGCAAGCACGGCTCCCGAAACGCCCATTTTTAACTGGTGTTTGATAATTCGGACGTCAGCTTCGCTGAGTTTCGTATAATGCCTTGGATTGGGCTTCTCAAATTTTTCTCCAAGGAAATCTTTCCATCCGGTCCATTCACTATAAAAATATTCCGGTCTGGCCGGCAGGTTTGGTGGTCTCTCTTTCCAGGTCAGGTATGCTTTCGAATTTTTAATATCGGTGCTTTGGACGACGCGGGCCGCATCACGATATCCCAGAAAATTCCTGCTCTTTTTCTGTTCCGGATAGCCCAGAAAATCACGCCAACCTTTCCAGGTACCTTTCCGGATAAAATACTCGTCGGGTATCCTGGGAAATTTCCTGGGCAACGGCTTTTGGTTGCGCTTGTATGCATCAAATTTTCGTGCTGACGTAACACCTTGCGGTACAAGATTTTCAATTGCGAATTTACGGGCAAGGTTATATGACCATTTCAATACATCGTCCCAGTTTTCGACTTCAATCTTCTTCATCGTTTTTGCTTTTTATAACAAAAATTAATCAAACCAGACACGCACAAAAATTGAAGAAATTTAAAAAAATAATGGCCTGAATTATTCGATAACAGAATCTATGCAAAAATACTAAATTATGATCATTTTTCAAACATCCGCAGGTTGACCTCAGGTTCCGGCATATACACTGGAACGGGAAATTTGTTTATTCATTCAGTTTTTTTGCTTCTTCCCAGATTTCATTCATCTGATCGAGTGTCATATGCTTCAGCAGGGTGCCTTTTTTAATGGTTTTTTGTTCAAGGTATCTGAACCGTTTGATGAATTTTCTGTTGGTTTTTTCAAGCGCGGTTTCGGGGTCAACACCGTACAATCTTGCAGCATTAATTATTGAAAATAAAAGGTCTCCGAATTCATTTTCAATTTCTTCAGTTTTCATATCGGCTATTTCAGTTTTCAACTCCTCAAGTTCCTCATTGATTTTGTCCCAGATCTGTTGGTTTTCCTCCCAGTCGAAACCCACGGCCCGTACCTTCTCCTGTATGCGGTTTGCTTTGATCATGGCTGGTAATTCAACGGGGACACCTCCAAGAACCGATGAGTTACCTTCCCTGATTTTAAGCTCTTCCCAGTTTTTTTTAACGATGCCGGGATCATCCTTAACGTCTGTATCACCAAAGATGTGAGGGTGTCTGTAAATGAGTTTGCCGACAATGGTTTCAGCCACATCCTTAATATCAAATTCCCCGTTTTCTGAAGCTATTTTTGAATAGAATACAATATGAAGAAGCAGATCTCCCAGTTCGTTTCTGATCTGACCGGAATCCCCGTCGGAAATTGCTTCGGCAAGTTCATAAGTCTCTTCAATGGTCAGGTTCCGCAGACTCTCAAATGTCTGTTCACGATCCCAGGGACATTTCGTCCGCAATTCATCCATGATATCGATAAGTTTGCCGATTGCACGCAGTTTTTCTTCTTTGCTGTTCATTTAAGGCTCCTTGATTATGGTTTGTTTTTTTTATTTTTTGGCTCACTGAATTTGACGCGTACAGATGATGACACTTCCAGGTTCAAAAGACTGGCTGCGTTCCCTTCATGTATGGCAATCTCAAGGAATCCCGTTGAATTGAACAAAGCCAGTATCTCACCGGATGAAGTATCATGATATTTCCTGTTAATTTTATTAATGCGATAATAATTGCTCTGAATGAAAATTTCAAAAGGCCTTCCTTTACCGATCTGTTCGAATAATTCAAGGCTGATATTTGTGATTGCGTTTCTGTAAGAGTCGATATAAATGATGCTGCCGTTGATCGTCCATTCATCAATTGCAGGCAGCATGGGAATCTGTCTGCGAAGATCCGGATGATCACTGCCGATAGCAGCAAGTTTCTTATTCAGGATGATATCACATGCGGCACCTGCAAATGCATCAAGTTCAGGAAAACTGCCGGTATTTTGATTTTCCAGCCTAACGGATTCCTGCGGTCTGCCATCAATGATCAGTCCGAAAATGCCATTGTCAGTCCCGATAAAGAAATGATTGTGGTACCGGACTGCAACATGGGGATGGTCTTCATAACATTCACAACCGACCGCAATGATGTGGATCGTGTTTTCCGGAAAGTGCAAATATGAACTGCGCAAAAGGTAACCTGCCTGGGCGATGTTGAATGAAGGAATCTGATGTGAGATATCAACAAATGTGGTGTCGGGGCATTGGGATAATATTTTGCCTTTTACTGCTGCAACGTAATAGTCATCTTTGTTCCAATCGCTTATTAAGGTAACAATTGCCATCAGGCAGTATTTTGTGTAATACTTTAAAGATTAATTGGTAATATGCGTAATTTAGTTCAAATTTGCCAGTCTCAAAAGTAAGCAATATTCTTCAATATCGATGATGGAAAAGATTGTCTATTTAGAAGGGATTGACCCGCAAACGTTTTATGGATCGGGAAACAGGAATTTTGAAAAGATCAAGTCATATTTTCCAAAGTTAAAGATCATCGGCAGGAATGATGAGATTAAGATCATTGGTGAGTCTTCAGAAATCATTCGTTTTGGAAACCTGCTGGAAAGAATTTCTGCATATATGCGTGTAACGCAGAATCTGCCGGTCGACGAGATGGATAGACTCATTCTTGATACAGACACCGGAGCGGATTTTCCCGATCAGAACGGCAGCGAACTGATCATTTATGGCAATTCAGGCAAAGCGATCAAGGCCCGTTCCGCGAATCAAAAAAAACTGGTGGATGAATATACACTGAATGACCTGATATTCGCTATAGGACCGGCAGGTACCGGCAAGACCTATACGGCTATTGCGCTTGCAGTCAGGGCACTCCGTGATAAAGAAGTGAAACGGATCATCCTGACAAGACCTGCAGTTGAGGCTGGTGAAAAGCTCGGATTCCTGCCGGGTGACATGAAGCAGAAACTCGATCCTTATCTGCAGCCCTTATATGATGCTTTAAGGGATATGATTCCCCATAAGAAACTGGAAGGATATATTGAAGAGGGCGTCATTGAAATTGCCCCGCTTGCTTTTATGCGGGGCCGTACATTGGGTGATGCCTTTGTAATACTCGATGAAGGTCAGAATACAACCATGAAACAGTTGAAAATGTTCCTGACCAGGATGGGTAAGAATGCAAAGTTCATCGTGACCGGAGATATAACCCAGATTGACCTCCCTGAGCATGTTCAATCGGGGCTGATCATCGCTCTTGATTTTCTTAAGGATATCCATGGAATCAGCATTATTGAGTTTGATACCGGTGATATCGTCCGGCACAGACTTGTAAAACATATTGTGGATGCTTTTCAGAAAACTGCTTCCGCAGGAAAGTTGATAAAGAAATGAATCGGATACTGTGCTATTTTTGAAACCAATAATTCTTTTGTAAAGCCATTTTATATGACTCAGACAATTACCAGAACCGGTTTTAATTTCCCCTTGCAGAAAAGTATTTACCACGGCAAAGTGCGTGATGTTTACAACATTGATGACAGGTTGCTTGTCATGGTTGTGACCGACCGGATATCGGCCTTTGATGTTGTATTACCCAAAGGCATACCATTTAAAGGGCAGGTTCTCAATCAGGTCGCTTTAAAATTTTTGGACGCAACCACTGATATTGTACCCAACTGGAAGATCTCAGTACCCGATCCCATGGTGATGATTGGCCATTTTGCAAAACCTTTCAGGGTGGAAATGGTGATACGCGGTTACCTGAGCGGTCATGCATGGCGTGAATATAAAGCAGGTAAAAGGGTTGTATGCGGCGTGCCGATGCCGGACGGGATGGTCGAAAACCAGAAATTCCCGGATCCCATCATCACACCCACAACAAAAGCTGAAACCGGTCACGATTTGGATATATCCAGGAATGAAATCATTGAAAGGGGACTGGTATCCGAGCATGATTACAGTTTTCTTGAAGAATATACGGTCCGATTGTTTGAAAGGGGGACAAGGATGGCAGCCGAAAAAGGATTGATCCTTGTGGATACAAAATATGAATTTGGCGAAAAGGACGGAAAGATCTATCTTATTGATGAGATCAACACACCGGATTCTTCCCGTTATTTTTATGCAGAAGGCTATGAGGAAAGGCTGAGAAACGGTGAGCCGCAGAAGCAGCTATCCAAGGAGTTTGTCCGGCAATGGCTCATTAAGAATAATTTCCAGGGAAAGCCGGGCCAGATTGTGCCGGATATACCTGATGCACTTGTTCAGCAGATATCGGAACGATACATTGAACTTTATGAAAAAATAACTGGTGAAAGATTTCAGAGATTTGAAACAGGCAATTTAATGAAACGAATCGAACGAAACACCCGGGATCAACTTAAGAAAATGTTATAATCTACTGTCTTATAGAGATTTCGAAATGGTTTTCGCAATCAATTATGATATTGGTTTTTAAAAATAAAAGAATTATAGTAATTTTATCCTCCTTTTTAAAGCATATTTAAAGCATAACATCCATTATTACGATTTTTTAATTTAGAAACAATAATTATGAAAACATTACAAAACAGACGGGAATTCCTGAAAATTTCAGCAGCAGGTGCATTTGGCATGATGGTTTTTAGTCCCCTTTCATGTAAATCAGTTCCTGTAATTGACAGAAAAAGTTTTGGTGTAGGCCTCCAGTTGTATACGGTTCGCAATGCCATGGGACTGGAAACCGATGTTCCGGCCGATAAGCTTGCAACATTGAAAAGAATATCGGATCTTGGTTACAGGTACCTCGAACTGGCGGACTACAGCAGCAGCACAGGATTGTTCTACGGATATTCGGCGCAGGAACTTAAAAAGATAGTCAGTGATCTGGGAATGGAAATTGTCAGCAGCCATACACAGGTTGAGGCTGCAGGCATCACTGTTGAAAATGCCCAGAAAATGGCTGATGATCATGCAGAACTTGGTGTAAAATACTGTGTACAACCCTGGATCGAGGAAGTTGACCGCAATATTGAAACATACAAGAAAATGGCTGCCGACTGGAATCAGGTGGGTGAAATCATGAAGAACACAGGGATACAGTTTGGATACCACAACCACAATTTTGAATTTGCAGACATTGATGGAGTAGTACCTTATTACGACATTTTTATGGCTGAACTGGATCCTGAGCTCGTTACCATGGAAATCGATATGTACTGGGTTACAAAAGCCGGACAGGATCCTGTTGAGATGATACAGAAATATCCGGGCAGATTCCAGCTTTTTCATTTAAAAGATATGTATACCCGTGAAAAACCGGTTTTTGAGGTGAATGATATGACAAAAGCCGCTATCGCTCCTGTGGGTGCCGGTGTTATAGATTTTAAGAGAATTCTGGAATACAAGGATGTGGCGGGTATGAAGTTTATGTTTGTTGAGGATGACAATCAGGGTTACTCGGAAGCAGCCGATGCAGAAGGAATTCCTCCCATTGAACAGACTTTCAATGGTCTGGAAACCAGCATCACGAATTTAACGACTGATATCCTTGTAGAAGAAGTAGCAGTATAAGTCTGAAATCCAAAAACAATAAAAAACCCGGTTTTAAAAGAAACCGGGTTTTTTAATCTGGTATTCCGTCAGGATCATTTTAAAGATCCTTTCGTGTGATATCTTATTCACCCACGATTTCAAAAGGTATATCAAGTTTGACCTCTTTATGCAACGTGATGGTTGCATGATAGGTACCGACTTCTTTTATCAGGTCTTCTTTAAACGTGATCATTTTCCGGTCGATGTCGAATCCTTTTTCTTTGAGTGCCTCAGAAATCTGGATGGCATTAACGGACCCGAAGATTTTCCCTTTTGTGCTGGTTTTGGCCCCGATCGTTAATGTGACATCCTTTATCTTCCCGGCCAGTTCCTGTGCTTCCTGTTTGATCTTTTCTTCCTTATGGGCTTTCTGCCGCAATATTTCCGCATGAGCCCTGCGAACCGGACCGGTTGCGGAAACAGCCAGTCCTTTAGGGATAAGATAGTTCAGAGCATAGCCATTCTTGACATTTATAATGTCATCCTTGTAACCAAGGTTGGGTATATCCTGTTTCAATATAACTTCCATTTGATCTGGTTTTATTTCAATAAATCGGTGACATAAGGCAGCAAAGCCAGATGCCTGGCCCTTTTAATTGCATTCGTGACTTTCCTCTGGTACTTTAGTGATGTGCCTGTAACCCTCCGGGGAAGTATCTTACCCTGTTCGTTAAGAAATTTCTTTAAGAATTCAGGGTCTTTGTAATCGACATATTTGATTTTATTCTTTTTAAAGCGGCAGTACTTTTTCTTTTTGAATTCAACCGCTGGTGGTGTCAGATACCGTATTTCTGACTGATTCGATTGTGTTCCGTTTGCCATGGTTTATTCCTCCGTTTCTTTTTCTATTACAGGATTTTCCTTTTTATTCTTTCTTTTCACGGCATATTCGATACCGTACTTATCGAGTTTGATGGTTAAAAACCTGATGATCCGTTCATCACGCTTATATTCGGTTTCCAGTTGCCTGATCAGATTGCCGTCTGCCTTGAACTCGAACATGTTATAAAATCCCGTAGATTTCTTTTGAATGGGGTAGGCCAGCTTGTGCAGGCCCCAGTTTTCCTCGTGTGTGATCTCCCCATCTCTGGAGGTAATGATACCCCTGAATTTTTCAACCGCTTCCTTCATCTGAACTTCAGACAAAACGGGAGTTACAATGAAAACGGTTTCGTAATGGTTCAACATAATTACTTTATTTTGATTTAAAAAACAGGGCGCAAATGTAGTAAATTTTTAACTGCGGAGCAAAATGCAGCAGTTTTTTATAAAACCGGATGCAGAATTCCATTAAAGGAGCACCATCATAAACTGTATTGCATGCCTATGCTTCGTAAACCTGTCCGAATTCAGGTATTTCCACATGTGTATAACCTTTTTCCAGCAATTGTTCACGAAAGAATTTCTGTGAATCAAGATCCCCGTGTACAAGAAATACTTCCTTCACCTGTTCTTTGTCCTGACAACCCAGAAATTGCAGCAATTCGCTGTAATCGGCATGACCGCTGTATGAATCGATCTGTTCGATATCGGCACGAACCAGATGCATTTGTCCAAAAATGGAAACGGACTGTTCTCCTCTTAAAAGGCGCGCTCCCAGCGTGGAAGGGGTGCAATAACCAACAGCGAGCACGGTGGTTCTTGGATTTGATATATTGTTTGCCAGATGATGTTTTACACGTCCCGCTTCCATCATCCCCGAGGCTGAAACGATGATACAGGGTTCATCCATTTCATTCAGCTTTTTTGAATCCTCCACGCTCTGGGTATAATGAAGATCATTGAATCCAAAAGGATCCGGGTCATTTTCCAGACTTGCCAGAATTTTTGCATTAAAACATTCAAAATGAAGGCGAAAAATATTGGTAGCATTGATGGATAAGGGACTGTCAACAAATACTTTGATTTTTGGCAGCTTACCTTTATTGTAAAAATTGTTCAGCGAATAAATGATTTCCTGCGTCCGGCCGATGCTGAATGAAGGAATAATAAGTTTCCCCCTTTTCTCCACACAGGTTTTCCTGATGATTTCAAGCAATTTGTCTTCAGCCACGACCTCGCTCTCATGCAAACGGTTTCCGTATGTTGATTCACAGATGATATAGTCGGCTTGCGGAAAAGGTTGCGGAGGACGCAGGATCCGGTTAACCGGCCGGCCCACATCTCCGGTAAATGCAATTCGTGTGGTTTTTCCCCCTTCCTTGATTCGCAGGTTGACCACACCGGCACCCAGCAGATGTCCGGTATTCGTAAAAGTTACCTTTACGCCCTTCGTAACACGGAATGGTTTATTATAGGGAATGCCAACGAAGTATTGCATGGACCGTTCTGCGTCCGCCATCGTGTAAATGGGTTCAACGGGAGGCAGATGTTGCCGGGCTCTTTTCTTATTGTGCGTTATGGTATCGTATTCCTGTATTTTACCGCAATCGGCAAGCATGATGGAACACAGATCGCGCGTCGCGAAAGTAGTGATAATGCTTCCTTCAAACCCCTGTTTTACAATATAAGGGATCAGTCCGGAGTGATCAATGTGGGCATGACTGAGTATCAGATAATCGATATCACGGGGTGAAAATCCAAGATTCCGGTTCATGGCATCAGTCTCCATACCTTTCCCCTGGTACATCCCACAATCCAGCAGGATCTTCCTGCCATTGTTTAATGTGATCAAATGTTTGCTGCCTGTAACTTCTCGGACAGCACCCAGAAATTGTATTTTCATGCTGTTGTTTAATTTGTTCTGCAAACATAATCATTTCATTTTTTATGCGAACCGGATGAACCATTACCTTTACAGGAAAGAAAAATTTCAGAGATTTTAATAAATGATCCATTAATTTACTAATTTTCATATCTTTGTCGTGAAACCGGGAAATCACTTGATATTATTACAAAATCATTCAAACCATCATCCAATGAGAAACATAACACTGTTATTCATGATCTTGATTCTTGTCATAACAGGGTGCAAATCTTTCAGGAAATCATCACCCACTAATGTTGATACCCTTTTTGCCGATACTGCGTTGACCATTGTGGAACCCTTTGATTCAGCAGCACTTTTTGAAGAACTGGAAAGCTACAGAGTCGGATCCGGAACCGAAGTGGTTCAGGAGACCGGAACAAGGGAACCGGTTGTAAATATTACCGGAAACCGATACCATATGATCGTGGGGTGTTTTGCAATACCGAAAAATGCTGATTCATATGCTGCCAGCTTACGGGAGATGGGCTATAATGCTTCCATATTGCAGGGCAGCAATAATTTGCAGATGGTATCCGTCAGATCGTACGGCACTTATCAGGAAAGTATTGCTGAAATTGCAAAATTCCGGAATGAAATCAGTCCCGATGCCTGGGTATATGTCAGACCATAAAAATTTGGCTTATCATGAATTGCCGGTCATGATAAAAAGTGGCTGGAATTCAAAGCTTTTATACTGCGGCCTGTAGCGCTCACTGTTGTAATACCTTTTGATATCCACGATTTTGTTGGTGCTGGTCACCACATCAATAGGTGCATTATCATATCTTCCGTTTCTCAGTACGACAAGACGGCCATGTATTCCTTTCAGGATAAGGTCGAGTGCCAGATTCCCGTAAGCCATGGGAACAATGGAATCTATGGCATCAGGATCGCCGCCTCTGACGAGATAGCCAAGCTGCTGGTAGATCGTATTGATTCTTTTTCCATGATTGAGAGGGATTGACAATTCCCTGATCTTATCCGAAACAAGTTCTCCGATTCCTCCATGCAAGCTGTGTCCATAAACATCCTTGCTGCCCGCTCTGAAAACGGTCTCTTCCACCCCGGTCATTATGGCTCCTTCCGAAACCAGGGCCACTGAATACCGGCTGGGATTTTTTTCCCGGTCTTCTATTAAAAGCCGTGTAAGCAGTTCGGGATCAAATTTATATTCAGGGATGACACACCGGTTGGCTGCTCCGGCCATTGTTGGCAGCATGGCAGTAAAACCTGCATATCGACCGAAGACTTCAATCACCAGGATTCTTTCGTGCGAACCTGCTGAAGTCCTGAGTGTATTACACATCTGTATGGTACGTGTTACACATGTACTGAAGCCTATGCAGTAATCGGTCCCCGGAACATCATTATCCATGGTTTTGGGTATTGCAACCACTTTTACTCCTTCCGAGTATAACCGGACACCGTAACTTAACGTATCATCACCCCCGATGGGAATCAGATATTCAATTCCAAGATATTCAAGATTTCTGACAACCTCTTCTGTGAGGTCATTCATATCATTTTTATATTTTTCACGGTATTGCACGGGGACATTTGCCAGAGGTACATGACTCGGTCTCGTGCGAGATGTATGCAGAAAAGTACCGCCGGTACGCCCGGCTTTATTCACGATCTCTTCTGTCAGTATCATAAATTTATCACTGTTATCGGCTTTTCTATCCCTGACAAGTTCCATGATTCCCGCCCAACCTCTTTTCAGTCCGATAACCTGATAACCTTCCCGTAATGCTCTTATCGTAATGGCCCTTATTGCAGGATTTAATCCGGGCACGTCACCTCCTCCGGTAAGTATTGCAATGGATTTCTTTTTCTTCTTGCTATTCGCCATTGTGAACGATTTTGAGGTTACAGGCAAATTATATCCAATAAAGATAAATAATTTTTATGATAATAAATAAAACGGTACAGGATACAGGGTGTGCAATGAATATGCAGAAGCCGTTACATGGAGGCATCGCACAGTGACCAATAACCCTGAAAAATTAAAAGCATTGCTCCACAAAGATGTGATGCAATGCTTTTCAACGGAACGTCTGTGAATAAGTATGTCAGTTTACCATCCCAGGATCTTCTTAAAGTCATATGCCGCAGGATCCGGTAATATTTTCCCCGCAGTTTTATAATCATCCGACGTGATATAATGAAGGTTGTTCTCATAAACCAACCGTACCCGCTCGGAATCCATATTGACCATCCTGGGTTTTATCTTGCCGTTTTTATCTTCAACATCTTTCAGGTACAGTGGAACAATATTTCCTTCCGGAGTCATGGTAACCATACATCCGGTTATTCCTTCTTTGAAAAGTTTGAGAACGCCGGTACCCAGTAAAGTTGAATAAGAAAGGTCATAGGCTATAGGTCTTACGCACCTCAACTCATATCCAAGTTCCTCAGGCCTGCTCTTGATTGAAATGCCAAGTTCTTTAAGCCTGCGTTGAACAAGCAAGTTAAAAATATGGGACTTGCTTACATTTCCCAGTTCGGGGTGACCGTGGTCATCATATGTGAAGTTGATGCCTGTGCTTTCAATTTCTTCATCACTCATAAAATGGAAGACGCCTTCGCTGACAATAACAACTCCATAATCAATACCCAGCATCTGACGTTTAACCATGGAGGAAACGATCATTTTTGTGATGGCTTCAAAAGTGACCTTTGAATGATTGAACATTTCCGGTATGATGATCATCGGGAAATGGCATGCGGTGCCAATTCCAAAAGCCAGGTGGCCTGCTTCGCGTCCCATGGCTGAGATTACAAACCATGTTCCGCTGGTACGGGCGTCTTCATAAATGGTAGTGCCGATCCTTACTCCTTCTTCTTTGGCCGAATGATATCCGAATGTCGGTGTGCCTTCGGGGAGGGGAAGATCATTGTCAATGGTTTTGGGAACATGGATGTTGGCAACTTTTACCCGGTTGGATTCCAGAAATTTACTCAGCCGGTTTGCGGTAGATGCGGTATCATCACCACCAATGGTCACAAGCAGCTTAACATTGTATTTAACGAAAAAATCGGTTTTAAATTCGGAATCCCTGGGTTTATACCTGCTCATTTTCAATGCTGATCCGCCCCGGCTGTATATACCGTCGGCAAAGATAAAATTCAGCCGTTCCACATTGGGTTGATCCGTAAAAATGGTTTTATATCCTTCATGAATGCCAAGCACTTCGTAACCTGCATTCAGAAAACTTTTCACAACAGATCCTATTACGGTATTGATACCGGGAGCCGGACCACCGGCGCACAGAATTGCAACTGAGTCTTTCATGGTTCAAATATTTATGAAGAAAAATTATTTTTTATCACATTCCAGGGCTGCAAATATGTAAATATATTTTTAAAAATGAAATTAATTTTACTGCTTTGCTTGGTCTGTTTGCAAAATTCCCTTTTCTTTACATGCTCCAAATATCGTGACGAAAATGCCGGAAAAATCACTCAGGGATTCCAACGCAGTTCGCTGGTCCGTTTTGATCGTCATCAGTCTGACCATGGCTGCAAATTATTTCTTTTATGATATCCTGTCACCGTTGCAGTCCTTGTTAAGGGATCATCTTGGATTCACGAACTCACAGTACGGATTTCTTGTTTCCACTTATTCGATTCCCAATGTTTTCCTGCTGATGGCCATTATTGGCGGAGTAGTCCTGGATAAGATAGGGATCCGCAGGACCGGTTTCATGTTTATTGCTTTTATGGTGCTGGGATCATTTCTGACAGCCTACGGATCGTCCGCTGTTTTTAACAATGGTGGACCGGGATACGGTTTTCTAAGCTCTTTCATGAAGGAATATGCTCCTGCCCTCAAGATGATGTCACTGGGATTTTTCCTTTTTGGACTGGGTGCAGAGACCAGCATCGTCGTCATCTCAAAGATCATTGTAAAATGGTTTAAGGGAAAGGAACTGGCATTTGCACTGGGTTTGAATATTTCCATCGCCAGGATGGGTACTGCGATGGCATTTTTCTTTTCCCGTCCCCTTGCCAGTCAGGATCCCTGGAACTGGCCGATATGGCTCGGTGCTATAACGCTTACCATCGGTCTGCTCGCATTCATGGTTTATATGATCGCTGATATCAGAATTGATAAACAGATCTCATTCGCTCAAACCGTTTCACCAGAAGATGAATTCAGGATCTCAGATATCGGCAAGATCATCCGCATACCATCTTTCATATACATCACGCTGTTATGTGTCACATTTTACTCAGCCGTGTTCCCGTTCCTGAAATATGCAACGGACATGCTGGAAAATAAATTCGGGTTTTCCGGCGAGCTGAGCGGTATGATTACCTCCATTTTACCGCTCGGGACCATCATATTCACACCGCTTTTCGGGTTGTTTACCGATTACAGGGGGAAAAGCGCATCGGTCATGATACTGGGCTCCATTCTTCTGATTCTGGCCCATTTTACCTTTACCTTTACTTCGGTGACACCATACATACCCATGTTTATACTGGGTATTGCCTTCTCGCTTGTTCCTGCCGCCATGTGGCCGTCAGTGGCAAAGATCATCGATACACATAAAATAGGGACTGCCTACGGAATTATGTTTTCCGTTCAGAATCTGGGTTTATGGGCTTTTCCGCTCCTTATGGGTGTTATCCTGGACCGTTCTAATCCGGGCATTACGCCGGAAATGGTTGCTGAAAAACTTGCTGTTTACAATTATACAAATACCATCCTGATGCTGTTATTCCTGGGTTTGCTCGGAATTGTATTTGCCCTGTTGCTGAAGCGGGAAGACAGGAAATCGGGTTTCGGACTTGAACTGCCGAATAAACAGTAAACGGTTACCGCTGTCAGCCATTTAACAGTTCATGAAGGTTGTATATGTTTATGTCTGAAAAACGTTGACCGTTCATTGTTCATCTCTGAACAGGATCTGTTCCCGGTCGGGACCTGTTGAAACAATCGATACCGGAACTCCCGTTTCATTTTCAATCTTCCTGATATATTCATGCAGTTCATCAGGAAGATCCTTCACTGCCCTGACGGATAAAAGGTCCTGATTCCATCCTTTCATTTCAACGTATACAGGTTCACTGATTTCCATCAGATCATAAGGGACCTGATCTGAGATCCGGTTATTTTTTTTATATGCCGTGCAGATCTTAAGAGACTCAAATCCGGAAAGTACGTCCACTTTAGTCATAAGCAGCCGGGTCACTCCGTTCAGCATGATTGCATATTTAAGTGCGACCAGATCAAGCCATCCGCAACGTCTGGGTCTTCCTGTGGTGGCACCATACTCTGAACCCTTCTCTCGAAGATGTTTGCCCGTGTCATCCGCTAATTCCGAAGGGAAGGGCCCGCTGCCAACACGTGTGCAGTACGCTTTAAATACACCGAACACTTCGCCGATTTTATTGGGGGCTATCCCCAGTCCCGTACAGGCTGCAGCTGAAATCGTATTCGAGGATGTGACGTAGGGATACGAACCAAAATCGATATCCAGCATCGTGCCCTGTGCACCCTCTGCCAGAATCCTTTTTCCCTGCTGCAGAAAATTGTTGATCTCATATTCACTGTCTACGATCTGATATTTCTTTATTTCCTCAATACCTTCAAACCAGCGTTCTTCACCTTCTTCCAGATTGTATTCATAATCATAGAGCTTTAACAGATCCCTGTGTTTTTGTTTAAGCGCCTGATATTTCTGTTGAAAACCGGGTTCCAGAAGATCTCCGATCCGCAGGCCGTTTCGTCCGGTCTTATCCATGTAGGTCGGACCTATTCCCTTCAATGTGGAACCGATTTTCGTAATCCCCTTGGATGCTTCGGAAGCTGCATCCAGTATTCGGTGGGAGGGCAATATCAGGTGGGCTTTCCGGGAGATCATCAGTTTTTCTGAAAGACTGACGCCCAGTTTCATGATGGATTCAACTTCTTCCTTAAAAATAACAGGATCTATCACGACTCCGTTACCAACCAGATTGATCTGGTTTTCATGAAATATACCGGAGGGTATGGAATGTAAAATATGCTTGACTTGATTAAACTCAAGGGAATGACCGGCATTGGGCCCGCCCTGGAACCTTGCTATGATATCATATTTCGGAGTCAGGACATCAACGATTTTTCCTTTACCTTCGTCTCCCCATTGAAGACCCAGCAATACATCAACTTTCATCTGCACAAATTTTAATAAAAGATTACGGGAATAAAAAATACATTTTTAAAGTCAAATGATCAGTCATCCCGGTTAAAATGCGCTCGAATATACAAAAAAAATCAAAATTATGTGCAGGTTGAAGAGAAATCTGAATTACATAAACAATACAATATCAGTTGATTATATTGTAACTATGATTTTGCTGGTATGGCCTTTCTGCCATAAATGTATAAGGAGTGGTGTGAGGGATGATAACCGTTCAGTTCACAGGCTGTATTGATTATTTCCTGCAGGCGCGGATCACAGAATTCAATAACCTCACCGGAATCTATATCGATCAGGTGATCATGCTGTATACACTGATAAGCCTTTTCAAACTGAGCAATGTTTTTTCCAAACTGATGCTTTACAACCAGGTTGCAGTCAAGCAGCAATTCAATAGTGTTGTATAAGGTGGCACGACTTACCCTGTAATTTTTGTTTTTCATATACAGGTAAAGTGTCTCAACATCAAAATGGCCTTCCCGGGAATATATTTCGTCCAGAATTGCATAACGCTCAGGTGTTTTGCGATGGCCTTTCTTTTCCAGATAATTGATAAATATTTTCTTTACAGTCTCTTTTGTTTCGTTTGAAACCATAATCCGGTCCGATTAATAATAAGGTTCAAAATTAAATATTTTTTTCAAACACTGATTAACTATTTAGACTAAATTAAAATTACAAAAAACATTTGTTGAAGTTCTATTGCTTATTTTTCGCTTAATTCTTCACCGGATAGCATTATGCTGCATTAACTTTAATATTGCTGCCTTTGCTTGTTTATAGTTGCTTAAACGCTACAATTCTGTCTCAACGCGTTTTACAGAATCCACACCTTTTAGCCTGCTCAGGCTCATCAGCAGGTTGTTCAGGTCCTTTGTGTCGTGTACGTACAGGTCCATCGTGCCTTCCCATATTCCATCATGACTGGAAAGATTCATTGAGCGAATGTTCACGTTAAGTTCCTGGGATATCACAGTTGTAAGATCATTATAGATTCCAAACCGGTCGTATCCGTTAATGGAAATTTTAACCAGAAAAGAAAGCAGTTTGTGTGTTGTCCATTTGACCGGAACAACAAGTTCACTTCTGCTTGAAAGGAGCCGGACGGCATTCTTGCACCTTGCCTGATGAATGACCACTTTATCAGAGTCTTTAAAACCTCGAAACGCGATAACATTATCACCGGGAATGGGATTGCAGCAGGTCGCAATGATATAGTCGGCTTCCGCCTGACTGATATTTTCCTTTAACAGGACCGGTTTGCTGTATTCGGATTTTTGCCGGGAAGAATTTGCAGTTGCTGGTTTTTTGTTTCGGGATGATGTTATACCCATCTGAATCTTCCAGTAATTCACCCACTTGTTTTTAGTGTTCTTTTTCAGAATCTCACCCAGGTTATCCAGTTGCAGTATTCCGGTCCCGATTTTGCTGTACAGTTCATCTTTGGACGTAATTTCTTTTTCGGTCATGAGCTTCTGGATGATGCGTGCATTTGGCCGCAGTTTCAATTTCAGCAGCTGCTCCTCGAGAAGTTTCTTACCTTTCTCGATCCTGTTTTTATTTTCAGCTTTCAGCGCATCCTTAATAGCGGTTTTTGCTTTCAGTGTAACCACTGTGTTCAGCCATTCCAGTCGGGGACGCAGGGTATCCGATGTGATGATTTCAACCTGGTCGCCGCTTTTCAGGATGTGATTCAGCGGCACCAGACGGTGGTTGACTTTTGCGCCGATGGCCTTATGACCGATCTCGCTGTGTATTTCATAAGCAAAATCAAGGGCAGTGCTGTTTGTGGGCAGTGTTTTAATATCTCCCTTCGGAGTGAAAATAAAAATTTCGGATGCGAACAGGTTAAGTTTAAAATCGTCCAGGAACTCGAGTGCATCTGTTTGCGGATTGGACAGGAGTTCACGTATTCTTTTCAGCCATTTGTCAAGTTCGCTTTCATGAGAGCTGTTGGTTTTGTATTTCCAGTGCGCTGCAAAACCGCGTTCTGCTATTTCATCCATACGGGTTGAACGGATCTGCACTTCCACCCAGTTCCCCTTAGGGCCCATTACTGTGGCATGCAGCGCTTCATAACCGTTTGCCTTGGGCGTGCTGACCCAGTCACGGATGCGTTCGGGTTTTGGCATGTAGACATCTGTGATCATAGAATAGATGTTCCAGCACTGGGTTTTTTCAGGAATATCGGAAAACGGTTCGAAGACAATGCGCACGGCCATCAGGTCATACACCTCCTCAAAGGGGATGTTTTTACTCTGCATTTTGTGCCAGACGGAGAATATCGATTTATAACGTCCGCTTATCTCATAATGAATGCCGTTCTTATCAAGCTGCGTTTTTATTGGACCGGAAAATTCTTCCAGGAATTTTTTATGGCTCTCTTCCTTGCTTTTGATTTTGCTGGAAAGGTCATGGAACACTTTTGGATTCCGGTATTTAAGACTCAAATCTTCCAGTTCGCTCTTAATGGAATAAAATCCCATACGGTGGGCAAGGGGAGCATACAAATACAGGGTTTCAGCCGAAATTTTCATCTGTTTGTGGGAAGGAAGCGCATCCAGGGTGCGCATATTGTGCAGCCTGTCGGCCAGTTTAATCAGGATCACCCTTACATCATCCGAAAGCGTCAGCAACATTTTCCTGAAATTTTCAGCCTGAAGTGAGGAATTTTTATCAAATACACCGGAAATTTTCGTCAGGCCGTCAATTATGGATGCGATCTTGGCCCCGAAATTGTTTTCAATATCTTCAAGTGAAAAGTCCGTGTCTTCCACAACATCATGAAGCAAAGCAGATACGATGGCTTTCGAACCCAGTCCCATTTCTTCCCCGACAATTCTTGCCACAGCAATCGGGTGTAAAATGTAAGGATCACCTGACATCCGTACAGATCCTTTATGTGCTTCCTTTGCCATTTTAAATGCTTTCCGGATCAGTGCCCTGTCATTGCGCCTGTTGCAGCGCGGGCATGATTCCAGCATGGCGTTGAATTCACGCATGATCCTGATATCATCTGCAGTCAATGTCTGGCTCATCTATGGCGATCCTCCTGAAAATTTCCGAAAACAGAGCAAAATTAGCGATTTTGTGTGATTCAGGAAGGATATGCACTAAAATAATGATAGCGGATGCAGGCAACGCACGTATCCGGTCTTTTTCTATCATCCGGCTAGCGGTATATTATGGTCAGCTTCCCGTTTAATTCAACTATATCTGAGGAACGGTTAAAGATCCTGATATAATACAGGTAGACCCCTTCAGGTACAAAATTACCGTTCACCGTGCCGTCCCAGGGTCCGGATCCTTCCCATATCTTCAATCCCAACCGGTTGTATACAATGATCTCATAATGCTCCGGCTCAAATTCAAAAATGGGTTCAAAATTGCTGATTTCCGGATCAGGATCATTGGGAATGATCGCATTGGGAACCCTGATTTCCGAGTTAACCGAAACGCATGTCTGGTTTGAGATGCTCCTTCCCTGAATGCTGAACTTGTTGACATTCTCAACCGCTTCAACCCGGTAGCAGATCCTGTTTTCGTAGGGATCGAGATGATTGACCAGTAAGGAGATATCATCATTGAAACCCGTCATGGGTCCAGTATAAACCACATCAACAACCGGATTTTCCACACCGACAGTCCGTGTCACAGTATAGTTCTGCACACCTCCGTACCAGTCAGAATAATCGTTCCAGTCGAGTATGACGTTCAGGTTATTCAGCGTTCCGTTCAGCAGAATGTTGTTGGCCATGTTGGAGCTGTCACCCGGAAGCCCGCAACTGTTCAGTACAACCAGACGGTAATAAAACACACCCGACTGAAAAGCGACAGGATCTCGATACGCTATCCGGGTATCACTGCTTTCAAATTCATAAACAGTCGTATATGGTCCCGCAATTCCGGAACTGCGGAGCAGGCTGTATTGATATGTCCCGGATGAGCCAATCGTGAAAGAAAGATCAATGGTATTGTCCTCACTGATCGTGGCATAATCGGCATTGATCCATTCCGGTCCGGGATTCATATAATCAGTGTTGACAGATTGCATATTGGATTTTGAACGCCTGATGCCATCGGTATGTGCAACTTCAACATATATATCATAGTTACGGTCAGCCTGCAAGGTACGGGTATAGGAATTGATACCTTCATCGAGCGATGCAATTACAGACCACGGTCCTCCATCAATCCTCCACAATATGTTGTATTCTTCAATCTGTCCCCTCCAGGTATTATAATCGTTCCATTCCAGCGTTATGGTGGCAGAACAGGAATCAATAACAGGTTCCGGAAGAAAAATCGTACTGTCCGGTTCATCAAACAAGCTCGGAAATACCAGTCCCCCACCCATATCATTGGTAGCCCAAACGCTGTATCCCACTGAATGCAAACCCGATTCTGTATTCGTGTTAATAAATTCTGTATCAGGCGGGTAAACCTGTCCTATCGGAAGAAGATAAAAGGGATCAGGTGGATTGATCTGTGCGATGCCTATTTCATAATAGGTAACATTTGAGGATGGACTGGGAAGCCAGACGATGATGTCATATCCGGTCTCAGGATCTACCGTTACATAGTACAGGTCGGGTCGCTCCGGTTCCTGTGCCCGGCCAATCCGGGGAAGTAACATCAGAAAAACTTCCAGATATAAATATAAATACATCCTCGCCATATCAGTTTAAATAACGAAGACCAGAACCGGTTATTATGGTTCAAATATACAGCAACTCTATATAAATACGGCTGGCGATGCCCGGTATTTATATATACTTTTCAACCCTGCTGTATTAAAAAAGCTTCATTTTAATAGCTGCTCTTATTGGCCGAGCCGGTTCATTTATTATTTTTACATGAATTCGTACAAAATTTACAGGATCAATGACTGTTGTCAAAGCGATCGGAAAAACATGGATTTGGCTGACTTTGTTCAGCATTGCGATGGGTTTTATGGAATCGGCCGTGGTTGTGTACATACGCGAGATCAGCTATCCGGAAGGATTTGACTTTCCGCTGGTCCCTATGGATAACACACTGGAGGTGACTGAAATTCTGCGGGAAGCTGCCACAATGATCATGCTGCTGGCAGCAGGTTATCTCGGAGGCCGGACGCTCAGTGAGCGTTTTACCTGGTTTCTGTATTGCTTTGCAATATGGGATATATTTTATTATGTTTTTCTGAAGCTGCTGCTGGGCTGGCCGGCATCGTTCATGACATGGGATATTCTCTTTCTGATCCCGGTGGCATGGACCGGTCCGGTTATCACTCCGGTAATCATTTCGTTAACCATGATT
>JAFGRC010000115.1 GCA_016935355.1 Bacteroidales bacterium | reverse complement strand
TTGCCCTGATCCGCTTTACGGGCTTAACCCTCTTTCATAAACCTGTTAAACCCTTCGATGGGAAATGTTGATTCGGATTACACTCCTTTCATCAGTTTGTCAAATTCATCCACGGGAATTGCCTGTGATGTAGAGAAGCCTATTCCGGTGGATTTGCTTAGAGTGACTGAAGCTTTAAAAGCCTGTTCAGCACCCGGAAGATTTGCAATGATCAGCACGTCCTTTTCACCCAATAAAACATACATGGAAAGAATCTCTCCCCCCAGTTGCTTCATCAGTTTTCCCGCTTCCTCGGTCCTTTTGGCGCTGATGCCTTTAATGGCTTCAGCAGTGTACTTTCCTGAAAAAACGTAAGTAGCCATAATCATTCCTCCTGTTGATTTAGTTAGTAAATTCTGTTACAACCTCAGTCTATCTTAACCCAGGTCTCTTGACTATAATTCCCCGGGTCAACCTGTTCGTTTTCATCTACAGGATAAGTCTGTACAAGAGTATCGTTGCCGATTTCCATTACCATTTGCATTGTGGTGCCAATCCAGTCTTTTGCTGTGTGATAGAGTATTTCTTCCTGGTAACCGGTTCCTTCAAGCATATAAGTTCCGCCACCAAAATTATCCATTTCCATGGTGTCATTTCTATACCAGCCTACAAAAACAAAATGCTCTTTTGACCACATCTTGATCATATCGACATCATAGTTGCCTGGAAAATCCATGGTCAGAGTATCTGACACATAATGATGAGAAATCAGCTTCCAGGTGCCTTCAAGTGGTGAAGTTTCCTCTGGAGTGGCACATGCCCCAATGATGAATGCAATCATCAATCCGGTTAAAGAGAGTGTTTTCATATTTCTCAGATTTTTAAGGTTTAATAATTGTTGCGAATGAAAAATACAAGTTAGTGCATTCAGGAACCGATGTCAATAGCATCAGCTTGTTTTTTGATGAAAATGTTTTAAGATATGGTTTGAAAAGCAACTTATTAAAATAGTTCCTAGAAATAAAGTGTTACAAAACAGGCATATAACATGTTTTCCAAGCAGGATCTTAATAAAGCAGCTAAAATGTGAACTGCATGGTAGCCCGGACACCGAACTTTTGCACATGCTCATGGTCCAGGTATGAAAACCTCCACATGGCATCGATACGTATAAACTTGAAAATATTTTCAATTCCGGCATTTGCCTCATAATACGGTTTGTCCAGTTCATACAAACCTTCCGGAAATTCCATGATTGCTTTATGGGCATCGTCCAGTCTGCCGAACAGTATATTGCAACCGACCACCTCGCGTAAATGCAGCCTCCGGATAAGCGGTATCCGGTTCAGGAAGAATCCCTGAAAATGTTGTTCGGCAAAGAAATTTATATATTCATCACTCACAAACTCGTAATAATTCATCATGTTAAATGCCCTCGGATCATATGCATAAGTCTCGTTGCCCTCATGCAGTTTCAGCAAAGGATACGGCAGCTGTCCGAATATTTTCCCGGCAGTTGTCCTGAACCTGAAATAACCCAAAGGATTGATCTCGATCTTATCCGAAATCTGAAGCTGTATTTTAAAATATTCATAAGGACTTTTTAAAAATCCTTTGAGTCCGTATGTCAGGTCAAGATCAAGAGCCGGAAATTTTGAGCCCAGACTGACACGTTCAAACTTGCCGAGCAGAAATTTTTCCAGGTACGCAAAATGCGTGGTTAACGTTATCTCCGAAGAGTTCAGGCTTTGTTGATTTATTGAATCTGTTCCGGATGTAAAGACCATGAAAGGCACATAATCTGTCGAAAATATCGTCTGATACCTGAAACTTAAGGTATTCGAAAAGCCCTGGAGCCATTCACGCTCCAGAAAAGCATTGTACTGATCAACCAGGGTAAGTTTATAATTCGCACGCCGCCTGAGCAATGAAGTCATAAAGTTATCATCCAGAAATGCATTTTCACTCTTACCCAATTGTCTGATATCATGATAGTATGAAGCTCCCATACTGAATCTGGGGTTGGTATTGAACATATAATTGAAATACAGGCCGTATTTGATCTTTTCATCCCTGAAACCATAGGCAACATGGCCTCCAAGCATGATCTTCGTGCTGAACGCGTTGCTGGTGCGCCCTCCTAACCTGACCCGGGTGCCTTCAATGCGGTTCCCGCTGACAAGCGTATAATACGGGCCGATCTCAACAGGACCAAGTACCAGATAACGGCTGGCCAGCATGTTGCCCAGTCCATAAAGGATTTTATATGCCGGAACGACCTTTATTGAATCCACCATTGCATACACTTCCCGGTCTTCTCCAGTCAGCGTATCCATCCTGCTTTGGCTCCAGAATTCCTCATCCCGATGCAATTCCTCCTGCAAATATGTATCGGTATTGATCTTCATGATGCTGTCCGGTATGGGTACATTGATCCGGACCTGATCATAAACAGCTGTTTTTCTGCCAAAGAAACCATAGCTTTTTTCGGCAGCGTTGAAATCAATTACCAGTTCTTCACCGGACAGGAACCATGTGGAATCGTTAATTTCTTCGTATTTGTTAATCGCGATCATATCCTTTACCAGGTTCAGGTTCACATCTGCAGAAACCCTTAACTGTACCTGTTTAATGGCGTATGAGGTATCAGCCACCCAGAAATAACCGTAAAATGTTCTTTCCTGTTTTCTTTTAGGCTTGAAAGATATTTTATAACACCAGTTGTTGTCGAGAAAAGAGCTGTCTTCGAGGAAATACTTATAATACAGCCGGCCAAAATCAGCTATGGGACTCACAAATCCAGGATCAAAAAAAGTTATGAAATTGTCATAAATGTTAAGTTTCTGGTACATTTTTCCTGAAAACTGTGATACCGTATTGTTTTCTATACCGCTTACCTTAAAGGCATCAATGATCTCTTTCTTTACCGGAGGATCTTTGGCATAGTAATATCTGGAGACACTTTCAGAAATTAATAAAGGAAGGTAGTTCTTATTGAAAACCTCCGATGAGTCCATATAATCGAATATGAATCCGAAATCCTTGAATATCCGCTGGTCCTTAAAAGTCTGGTCAATGTTGTTCATATCCAGGCGAAGCTTTGTATACGCATGATACTGATAAGATGCAAGCCGGTCGGGATTGTTCTGTGGCTTATGATCAATGATTTTATCAAGGACTTTGAAAGCCGGGTTTTCACCGGGAGTGACGATCACTTCTTCAAGCATGATGCTTGTCGGGATTAAATGTACTTCAAGTTCGCTTGTGGTTCCTTTCTCAATATAAAAACGTCTGATCTCATACCCGATACTTGAAAAGAGGAGTGTATCCGTGATTTTTACGGATGAAGGAGCAGAAAGATAAAAAGTTCCGTCCATTTCGCTTATGGTACCTACGAGGCTGGCCCGGAAACCAATGTTCACAAAAGGCACAGGTTTTTTAGTTTCAGCATCGAATACTTTGCCGCTGATAATGGTTCGCTGGGCTCCGGCCGGGAAACAGCAACACATGAAAAGAATTGCAAGGCAGCTGCTAACCTTCATTAATGAAAATGAAAAGCAGCTCCTTCTTTTGTATAAAGAAAGTAACAGGAAATTTCTGCTTTTATTGATTAAATCTAATGTGAATGAAGTTTTCAAATTGTGAGGGATCGTTAAAGTAAGTTCTCAAATTAACGAAGAAAAATTGTTTTATCTTATGAAAGAATAAGAATTTTGAAATAATCAGCTTTGGTGTTGATGACCTTTAAAAGCCCATTTCATATGTAAACAGAAATTAACTTGACGGGATACAATTGCGGATAGATATTAAATGGTAATCTTCAGCATTTTTTGAAATTTCTGAGACAAATCAATTATTCCTTCTTCGATCATTACTGGTTTTTCTTCCCGGGGATCGTGGAGCATGATGATATAGTAATATTGTTTATTCTCAAAACCGGTAAACAGGAAATCCCAGGTATAATAACACATACATCTGCAATAACAGGACTGGTAAGGAAATGAACATGTATCCTGTATCAGCATATGGATGGAATCATTGGATATGAAGGTTTCCGATATAAAAGGCGCACAGCATATGTAGTTTAAACCGATAAATATATCAAGCGTATCATTTTCGATATTACATATTACCGTATCTTTCTCCGCATCGCATGCGCTTTTTAAATCATCAAAGTATTGCCCATGGCATCCCCCCGGTAAGGTTTTTATGTATGATATTTTGTCTGAAATATTATTATTATCTGTCTCCTTTTCGCACATCGGCAAAACCAGGAAAACGAAAAATACTCCGCTTATAAGGATTTTTTCTTTCATTTTATTCTTTAATTTCCATGTTCTCAATGAAGATGCTTAAAATATAATTTTGGCTGCGTCGATATGGTTTTGTAATTGCTAAGGTACAGAATTCTTAAAGATAAAAAAGTCCATGAAACGAACATGAACTTAGCAAACACAGTGAGCGATCTCATGAAATAATTTATCAAGCTAAATTAGCTTCGCTGAACTCGCAAGCTCGGTTCACAAACAATCATGAACTTAGCAAAGAGATCTCATGAGCGCCAGCGA
>JAFGRC010000114.1 GCA_016935355.1 Bacteroidales bacterium | reverse complement strand
TTATCCACTCAGCCGGAACCTTACCGGCACGAATGGAGCACTAAAGGACCCTTATGGACCGGCTGGACATTTCCGCCAAAGGATTACTCTAAGTGGGCAGAACTGATCTATCAGCTCGTATTGCATCAGAAAGAGGTCCATGGTGAAAAAGAGATAGAAAAATGGATATGGGAAGTATGGAATGAGCCGGATATAGCTTACTGGTCAGGTACCTTTGAGGATTATTGCACACTGTACGATTATGGAATAGATGCAGTAAAGAGGGCCTGCCCCGGATGTACGGTCGGGGGTCCGCATACAACCGGTCCCGCTGGAAAAAGCGGGAATGAGTATCTGTATCGTTTCCTGGACCACTGTGTGAACGGAACCAACTACCGGACTGGTAAGAAAGGTTCTCCACTGGATTATATTTCCTTTCATGCAAAAGGAAATCCGGAAATGGTCGATGGCCATATCCGTATGAATATGGGAACCCAGCTGAATGATATTGCAAAAGGATTTGAGGCTGTTAAAAGTTTTCCTGAATTGAGTGATCTGCCTGTAATTATTGGAGAATGTGATCCGGAGGGATGTGCGGCATGCTCCTGGAAACGGGACCCCAAGTATGGTTATCGTAACGGGACTGTTTATCCAAGCTATACAGCTTCATCTTTTGCAAAGATCTATGAATTAATGGATGAATATGAAATTAATTTGCTTGGAGCACTTACCTGGGCATTTGAATTTGAAGATCAGGAATGGTTCGCCGGATTTCGTGAACTTGCAACAAATGGTGTTAATAAACCTGTAATGAACGTCTTCCGGATGCTTGGAATGATGCATGGCAACCGGGTACTGGTAAAAGGAAATCCTTATCCTGCAAGAAAAGTTATCGAACAAGGTATCCGTGATCTTCCGGATATTAATGCAATGGCATGTGCTGACCGGAACGAAATTACAATACTGGTCTGGAACTACCATGATGATGATGTTCTGGGGGAAATAAATGATATTGAGCTGACGATCCGAAATATTCCTGATGGCCCGGTACTCATGCAACACTATCGTGTGGACCAGGAACTTAGCAATTCTTATGAAATGTGGCAAAAATCCGGCTCACCCCAAAATCCTTCGGAAGAAGAATATCGCATATTGGAAGCAGCCGGTCATCTTAAATTACTCTCTTCTCCTCAGTGGATAACTGCAAGTGAGAATCAAACGAATATACAATTCTCCCTGCCCCGCCAGGGAGTATCTCTGGTCAAGCTGGAATGGTAAATTATCAGAGCATTAGCCGGCAGGGAGTCTCCCTGATCAAACCGGAACGGTGAATTATCGGGCTAATAGCCTGCAGGGAAATTCCCTTCCGTTCTTTATACTGTCCTTTATTTGATACATGAGTCTGGCAGGCAGAAAACTGACATAAAAATAACTTCCTGGAATTTTAGTCCAGGTTGATATCTACCTTCCAGTATTCGGCAATGGCTTTCAATTCATCTAAGGTCAGGTGTATCACGGCTCCGTGCTTCGGCCCGGTGAAATTGGTTGTTTTCATGACTCCTTCATTGAAATGCCCGAGGTCTTTGTAAGAAACAAAGTCTGTTGTTTCACTGAATCCCATATTATTTGGTCTTGCTCCATAGACATCGTACATGAGCACCCGGGTATCGGTCCCGAGGCGTTTGAACACATTGGGTGCTTCAGTGGAGACCTTCTCGGGATCTATTCTCCGGGGTTCAGATTTATAACCCTGATTGATACTATCGGACACAGCATGAAATATCTTTGCATCTGAAACATAGAACAAATGGTACTTTCCTCCTGCCCGGCTGATATCGCCGTCAATCCCGGCTCCGTCAAAGAGACGTTCCGGTCTGGTCTCCAGTTTTGTGAAAGCATCATCAGTATATGAATAATACATATGGCAATCCCCGTTACCGACACGGATGGTGAAATAAACCATCATCCTGCCTTCAGCTTCGTCATATATGGTTTGAGGTGCCCATGAACAGCCGATATCACCAAGTTCAGGGAAGGCTTTATCAACCCGGAAATCCGAATGAGTCCAGTGTATCAGGTCATAAGATTTCATCAATACTATAGCGCGGTTGTTCCCCCAGCCATATTGTTCCTGGGGTCTTTCCCACTGGGTAGTCCGGTGACCAGCACGTTGTCCGAAAATATGCAGATCTGTCATGGCAAGGTAAAATGCTCCGTCAGGTCCACGTGCAATATGAGGGTCGCGTACACCTTTCTGTTCAGCTAACAGGGTGCCGTCGAAAACCGGATGGCCACCGTTAATGTCTGTAAAAGTATATCCGTCGCGGCTGACAGCAAGATAGGCTGACTGGGTCTGGTCCTTAAAATAGACCAGAAGATAACCCGCCATATCCTTCTCTTCAAAACTGCGGTCATTCACGGATTTTTCAAGATCGGGTACAATAACGATGCCGGGTGTACCTGAGGTCTGCTGTTCAGTCTGCCCATTGCTCTTTTCAGCTATAAGCAATCCGGCAGCAGTGAACAGGGTGAAAATAAATATGTATTTCATTTTGGTCTCTTATTAATCACGGATAATAGTATAATGCTACAAATTTAATAAGCTAAAGGAAACAAAAGACAGTTAACTGAAATAAGGTCCCTTTAACCATTAAAGATCCTCGCAGCAGGTTGGAAAAAATTTATATTTACATAAACCGGTAACAAACAACTCAGCTAAAAATGAAATTATGTAATAAATTCATTATTATGTTTCTCACAGTTATATCAGCTTTGTCTTTCAGTTGTTCCGATAATGTCAATATATGGATGATAGGGGACTCAGCAATGGTATGGAAAAGTCCTGAAAAGGCTCCTGAGACAGGATGGAGAATGGAATTGCAGGAGTTCTGCAGTCCCGGTGAATATCCGAACCGGCCGGATGGTATTCAGGATTCAACCCATCTCAACCTGTATGGAGCAAGAAAGATCGCTGAACTCTTTGCCCGGAGTGTCAGGGAACAAAAACTGCCGTTGACCGGATTATTAAAGTAATAATAGCCTTATTTAACATAAAATTTAAGGTCATATAAATGAATCTTCTCACCCCCGACAAAAGGGTAACTGTAAATCAATCAGTTACCCTTTTTTTGTACCGTTTTTGTACCGAAAAAGATGTAAAGGTTAAATCAATTAATGTATTTCATTGAATTCTTGATTCAGGAATAATATACCCTCGAAACTCGCTCTTTTATTAGGTCGTGAAATGAACTCTTCATATCATCAGGCAGAAAACTTATGTTTATAAATTCATGCCATTGCAGTTCGGCATTCTTGAATTTGTCAAACATGTTTTCAATTGCCTTAGCATCAATATCAAATCTGTTTATGGCTTCAAGAAAATCCTTTTTCCTGAGTTTTTTCTTTTTGCCATTTAATGTCAGAGCCAGATCTTCTTCATCTCCTTCCACGACAAGACTTGATGCAACCATATCATAAGCCGGACTTAACACATATCCCAGTTCTGGTCTATCATATAATGAGAAATTCTTTAAATGCATATCTGCATTACCCGTCAGGAAAGAGAACAGAACTTGTTCGAAGAAATTAATAATATCTAATCCCGGATTTGTTGAATATTTGACGATGGCTTTTCCGATTTGTTCATGAGAACCGTTATATTTTTGTTCAGTTAGTCTTTCTGTCAGCTGACACATATCTTCCATGTGAATCTTGGTATCACTAATCCTGTCAATCCGTCTGGTTATGTATGAAAGTTTACCGGATTTCAGTCTGATCAGCGAATGAGGTACTACATCTATTCCTGAAATTTCAGCAAGATGCATTGTAAGATCCTCAAGTTCTGGAAGGAATTTATATTGTTTTATTGGTGGTTTTAAAATGTACCCGCCCCAGAGTCCCACTATCGTAAACCTTTGGGGTTCGTCTTTCTTTGCCAATTTCTCAAGATGCAATGATAATTTTGGTTGTACACCTGTTACAGTAGTTTGAGATTTAAC
>JAFGRC010000113.1 GCA_016935355.1 Bacteroidales bacterium | reverse complement strand
GGTGGGGGTGAGGGTGGGGGTGAGGGTGGGGGTGGGGGTGAGGGTGGGGGTGGGATGGGTTACATCGCCCTGCCCAATTGCAGGATTCGCATGGTTCTTTCTGCAGCACGTTCAAGTAATATTCCCGCCTGAGCGATTGATTGTTTCATGGTTAACGGTTTGTCCGCAATGGGAACAACTGCGATAAATTCAGGGTGAGGCATGGTATACCAGCCCTTGTCAATATAGCCGGTAAAGGCAACCACAGGTTTTTTTAAACGGTTTGCTATACGGGCTATTCCGGTAGGTACTTTTCCGAAAGATGTTTGCACATCCATTTTGCCTTCACCGGTGATGATCAGATCAGCCCATTGAATCCAGTGGTTTAGTCCAACCATCCGTGCGATCAGATCAAAACCCGGTTCAAGTATGGCATTCAGAAATGCCAAAAGTCCCGCGCCGAGTCCACCTGCAGCACCTGCACCGGGTGTGTTTTCAACATCAACATTAAGGTATCGCCGGATGATACCTGACAGGTGCCTGAGGTTTTCATCCAGTAATTTGACTTTTTCCGCTGTTGCTCCCTTTTGCGGTCCGTATACATATGCTGCTCCATTTTTGCCTGTAAGCGGATTATTTACATCGCTTACTGCAATTATATTGCAGTCTTTCAGGCGCGGATCTGTGTGTGAAAAATCAATTTTTGTGATGCGGTTCAGCGATCCTCCTCCCATGCCTGCATTCATACCTCGATAATCCCTGAAAATGATGCCAAGAGCCTGTGCCATTCCGGTACCTGCATCCATTGTGGCACTTCCTCCCATCCCCAGAATGATCTTATTACAATCATGTTCCAGTGCGGATTTGATTAATTCGCCGGTCCCGAAGGAAGTTGTAACAAAAGGATCTCTCTCATGCTTTTCAAGCAGGGGTAGACCTGAAGCCGCAGCCATCTCGATCACGGCAGTGATTCCGTCGCTTAAAATGCCGTATTTAGCACTGACAGGCCTCATCAGAGGGTCGTGGACAGTGACTTCCATGTACCTGCCTCCCAGAGAAGAGATCAGTGTTTCAACAGTACCTTCACCCCCGTCAGCCATGGGTAGTATTTTGCATGTTGAACCGGGAAGGACACTCAGTACGCCTGCATGAATATGCGCGCAGGCAAAAGAAGCGGACAAACTTTCTTTAAAGGAATCGGGACAAATTAAAATTTTCATGCCGGTAACAAAATTGCAGGTCCGGTCCAAACTTACCTCTAAAAAATGATTTATACATAGACTCCATAAAAATCGGCAAAGATTTATAGAGGTAAGTTCATAAAATACAGACCAATCTGAATTTTAAAACAAATTATCACAACGGGATTAAGCCGTAAAACTGATTTTTATCATGTTTTGTAACCTATTCGCAGTTTTCTCGTACATATTTTAAAAATTACATTAAAATGATAAGGAAAATTCTAACAGTTGTTTTATTGGCTTCAGGCAGTCTTCTTTTCTGCTCTGCACAGGTGAATACTATAAGCCAGGCGCAGTCAATGTTTATTTATAATTTCTCCAGATTGATACAATGGCCTGCGAGTTATAATACAGGTGAATTTGTTATCGGGGTGATCGGCAACAATGAATTACTCTACACGCTTGAATCATATGTTGCCAACAAGAAAGTAGGATCCCAGCCCATTTCAGTTAAGAAGTTCGACGAACCTGCCAACATTGCAAAATGTCACATCATTTTTGTTGGTAACAGTAAAATCAGCAAATTAAGTGAAGTAGTGGCAAAACTACAGGGATCCAACACGCTGATTGTAACGGAAAGAAAAGGAATGGTCGAATCGGGTTCCGCAATTGATTTTTTTATGGAGGGAGACAAACTTAAATTTGTCATGAACACACAGAACGCACAAAAATATAATCTTGTTATAAGCAAATCCCTTTCTGATATGGCTTATAATTAAGGAAAAATGCTCATTGGAGAAAAAAGGTTGTCACCATCTGACAACCTTTTTTTTGTGGGACAAGCGGACACCAGGTGATTGAATCACCTGCTTTCTGCTTGATGTTCTATCATGCCTGCTCCGATAACGGTCGGACATTACAGTTTTATGAAAATATTTTCATCTTCGACATTGTTTATTTACCATTAATTTTATAAATTTAATTAAATTATTTCTGGAAAGTGTTTGCATGTAAATCGTTGATATTCAGCTATAATTTTATAGGTCGAAGTATCGGTGCATTGTTCTTCAGACTTAGTGTTACAGGATGATTTTATTTGGATTAGTGTGTCGTTACAATTGATTGCAGCAGTTTGAACATTTCAAGTGGACAGGGGTTTTAACACTAAACATTTTTTATGAAAGCACAGGGGAAATTGAATCTGAAGATTAATAAAAGAATTCCGGCAGTCATATTGTTTATATGTATTTTTTCTCTGTTTCATGCGTTTTCTTTCACACCTTTCTCTGATGAGGCCATTCTCCGGATTAATCCGGATTATAAGTTGAAACGGATGTCTGACGGAGAAGTGATTATCTACACAAACGACCAGGCAAATAACAAAAAAAGTTTTTCTTTCCGGGATTTTTATGCCGATCTGCTTTTGGCAGCATATAGAAAGCAACGCGTGGAATATTTTGTTCAGGCAATTTTAAAAAAATATTACATGTCTGAGGATGAATGTCGCCGGGAATTGAAACATGCAATCAACGTTCTTTCCGAATGGAATATCATTATTCTGGAAGGAGAAATGGCGAGCCGGTAATTTACAGTAACGGGCAAAACACTTTAATCTTTGCGGGTTCTTAATTGTCAATTACAACCTGAAGTTTGTACCAGGAATAATCCTGATCCACTGAGGCGAAATCAAAATCTATTTGGTGTCCCGAAATTTTTGCCATTTCAATAAGACCCAGACCCGCACCACCCTTCTGACTGAATTCACCGTTGGTTATAATGCTTTTGTAATATTCTTTTAATCCTTGCTGGTCAAGTGTATTCAGATAACGGATCTTGTTTTTGATAATCGGGATGTGCGTGTTGTTAAGAAGATTGGAGGAAGTAATTGTGTACGTTTTCTGGTCTTTTTCAATCCTTATGCTTGGATGTGTCCGATTTGCATTGCCATTAATTGCTGCAGGGTATTCATTGTATTTGATAATATTTTCAAGCGATTCGATCATTACCAGTAGTATTTTTTTGTACGTACCGGTCTGTATACCAAGTGTCTGAGACTTCTTTTTTAGTTCATGGATCAACTCGCCGACAGTTTCATATTGTACAGGTCCGTAATAATCAATTATTGTATTTTTTTCCAATGACGTAATGAATTTATAAGATGTATAATGTGATGCCTGCGGCATACAGGATTATGATTATGAAACGATATATTAAGCAATATTGTTTCAAAAACCAGCCAGTTATAAACGGATTTTTTTATTAAAGAATCAGCTGATTCTCGTATCCTTCGTCCCTCAGAAGGTTTTTGCCTTTTGCTGCTTCAACGGCAAGTTCATCACATCTTTCATTTAAAGGATTGTTTGCGTGACTTTTAACCCAGACAAAATTTACGGTATGTTTTCTGTAAATACGCAAAAATCTGGTCCACAAATCAGGATTTTTTTTCTTCCTGAATTGTTTTCTTTCCCATTCAAACAGCCAGCCTTTTTCCACGGCATTAACAATGTAAGCTGAATCAGAATAGACCGTTACTTTGGAGTTTTCAATTTTTAACGCTTCCAGACCCGTAATGACTGCCAGCAATTCCATGCGGTTGTTGGTGGTCAGTTCATAACCCTGCGACAGCTCTTTTCTGTATTGCCCGGAAATCAGGATGACGCCGTATCCGCCAGGCCCCGGATTCCCTCTTGCTGCTCCATCCGTATATATTAGTATTTCAGGAGCCATTACCAATATTGATTCCCGTGTTTGATAAAAACAGGCGTATGGCTATCGCCAGCAGGATGATACCAAAAACCCTGTTCAGGATCAGAATGCCGTTCTGACCCAGTATTCTCTCGACAAGCTTTGTCGCCCTGAGTACAATATATACAATAACCATGTTGAGGGTAAGTGCAATAAAAATGGTCCATAAACTGTATTCAGCCTTGAGTGATATGATGGTTGTCAGGCTTCCTGCACCGGCTATCAAGGGAAAGGCAATCGGAAAGATGGAAGTGTGCCGGTAAGGTTCGAATTTAAAAATTTCAACACCGAGAACCATCTCAAGTCCGAGAAAAAACAGCACAAAGGAACCGGCTATTGCAAATGAGGATACATCGACGCCAAAAATGTTTAAGAAGGGTTCTCCGGCCAGGAGAAACAGGAGGAGGATGAAATATGCGACAAGCGTCACTTTGCCGGATTCAATTTCACCGGTTTTTCTTTTGAACTCAAGAATATAAGGTATCGAACCGGTGATGTCGATTACGGCAAAGAGCACCATAAAAACGGAAAAAATATCAATGGTCCTGAATGGCATGGATTATATGATTTATCGGACCAGTTTCATTTCATCAATCAAATGTGAGGCGCCGGCGTATTTATCGATAACGAAAAGTATATACCGGATGTCAACACATATACAGCGCTGAAGGTCTGCTTCATAAACAATGTCGCTGCTCATGGCTTCCCAGTTACCATCGAACGCCAGTCCGATAAGGTTACCGTCAGCATCGATCACCGGACTTCCCGAATAGCCGCCTGTGATATCATTGTTGGTGATAAAACAGACTGGCATGACATCATTCAGGCCGTAGTTCCCGTAATCTTTGATGTTGTATAATTCCTTGAGCTTTTCTGAAACAGCAAATTCCATACTGAAAGGATCTTCCTTCTCCATGACTCCTTTCAGAGTAGTGTAATATTCATAATGAACAGCATCCCTGGGATAATAATCACGCACAGTACCGTAAGTCATCCGCATTGTGAAGTTGGCATCAGGATAGAACACATTTTTATCATTCATTTTCATCAGTCCTTCCACATAAAGCCTGTGTCCCCTTTCGTAATCAATATCATAATAAAGGAGCGTATAATACAATTCACTGTAAAGCTCGAGTGCTGACCGTGCAGCCTGAAATGCCAGATCTTTTTCCAGGTCAGAAGCGGCTGGCTGCTCAATGAATTTTGCAAACTTTTCAGGGTCGGCGAATAAGGAGGTTTTAAACATCCTCTCGCTGAAACGCCAAAAATCATTTTTGTGTTTTGTGCGGACGGTGTTGAAAAATTCCGGGTGAAAATCAGATGGGACATTCTCATAAAACAATGCCAGCATGGCAGGAGTTACTTTCATATCGGTACTGACATTATAGTTTTTGTAAAATGCATCCCCGGCTTTTTTCAGTTCCGTTGCCAGCGAATCGATCAGTATCGCATTCTCCGCTTCCATCAACAATGCGTTATGGAGGAGGGTTGCCTCATAGGCAAAATTAATGATTTCAGCAGCAGTAAAAAAACATTCGTAAGTATATTGTAATGCAGATTCATATGGTGCACGCTGTTCGACCGACCGTTTGATCAGATCGAGTGCTTCACCGTATTTTTCCAGCCTGTTATCATTTTCGTTCACCCACCTTGTAAACAATTCCTCCTCCTGCTGTTTCTTCTCATATACATCCAGCCGTTTCAACCCTTCATTCTGGCCAATAGAATACTTATAATAGTTCGTTGATCCGGAAAAATATTTATCTGCATATTGAATGTAGATTTTCTCATCTGCCATCATGTCCTCCCAGAGAATATCCTGTCTGAGTCCGCGGATCTTAATCCTGTTGGGGTTTGTGATCTCAAGAAGTTCCTTCACTTCAAAGGAGGTCATGTAACGGTCGGTTCCTCCGGGATATCCCAGTACCATTGCAAAATCACCACTCTGATAACCTTTGGTTGAAACAGGCAGATAATGTCCGGGTTTCAGGGGAATATTATCCGGATGATATTTGGCTGGATTTCCGTCGGCATCACAATACACCCTGAACATACTGAAATCACCTGTATGACGGGGCCACATCCAGTTATCCGTATCGCTTCCGAATTTTCCGATGGAAGTTGGTGGTGCGCCGACCAGCCTGACATCCTGATATACTTCATAAACAAACAGATAATAACTGTTACCGCCAAAAACCGGTTCTACAACTGCATTAAAGTGTGAACCCGCTGTTGCTTTACTGATAAGGGAATCCGATACCACTTCAATGATCTCGCTTCTCTGGTATTCATTCATTTCTTTACCGAGGTTCGCAAGAACGAGATCTGAAACATCCTGCATCGATTTCAGAAAAGTCACTGTAAGTCCGGGATTGGGCAGTTCCTCATTGCGGTTCATGGCCCAGAAGCCGTTTTCAAGATAATTGTTTTCAATTGTGCTGTGACTTTGAATGATATCAAAACCGCAATGATGGTTGGTTATCAGCAGTCCGTCTTCAGAGATCATTTCACCGGTACAACCGTCACCGAAGATCACAATGGCATCCTTCATACTGCTTTTGTTGATACTGTAAATATCTTCAGCAGTGAGATTAAAACCCATCGCCTGCATGGTGTCGATGTTCAGCGACTGAATGAGTGACAGCAGCCACATGCCTTCATCGGCCTTTGATACGGGGTTTATTGTAAACAGGATAAGAACAGCTAGGAACAAGGTCTTCTTCATATTTGTAATAAAATTTGAGATCATAAAATAACAGGTAAAACTTTAAAAATCAATATTAATCTGTTTATTAAAAAGTGAAAAACTTTTCCGGTGATGGGGTGAAATTCCGTATTTCTCAATTGCAAGCCGATGCGCTGTTGTACCATATCCCTTGTTTTTATCCCATCCGTAATACTGGTAATCCTGATGCAGGGATATCATATAAGCATCGCGGTACGTCTTGGCGAGCACTGAAGCTGCAGCAATTGATGCATATATACTGTCTCCCTTGATGATACAATGATGAGGAACAGATTGATACGGATAAAAATGGTTGCCGTCAACAATAATATGTTCCGGATGTATCCTGAGTCCGTCCAGAGCCAGATGCATGGCAAGAATGGAAGACCTCAGAATATTCAGAATGTCAATCTTCTCATTGCTGACATATACAACTGACCAGTCAAGAGCCTCATGTTCAATTTCCCTGCGCAGTTTGTTGCGTGTTTTTTCACTCAGCTTTTTTGAATCGTTCAATGCAGGATTGCAATAGCCAGCAGGCAGGATCACGGCAGCTGCAAAGACCGGTCCTGCGAGGCAACCGCGACCGGCTTCATCGCATCCGGCTTCAATGGTCAAAGGATTAAAGCAACTTTTTAACATATCTTTTTACATTTGTAAAGAAAATAATTTTCGGGCGCATTGAAAAAGAAATTTATTACAAATCTTGCGTTTCTGCTTTTCCTTAACATCCTGATCAAGCCTGTTTATGCCTTTGGAATTGATGTCGGAGTTCAGAATGCGGTTGGTTCAATAAGTTACGGCAACTATTTTATTTTGCTCAATTTTACACTGATTTTCCAGATCATCCTTGATCTGGGCATTGAAAACTACAACAGGCGAGAAATAGCCCGAAGTCCCAATCTTCTCGGTGAATATTTTTCCAACATTTTACCGCTGAAGCTGATTCTGGGAGGTGTGTATTTTGGTATCTGTTTTGCGACAGGATTGCTTCTGGGCTGGGTACAGCAGGAATTCATACTATTGACACTGTTGCTTTTCAACCAGTTCCTGGCGGATTTTATTCTGTATTTCAGGTCTAATCTCGGCGGACTTCACATGTTTAACCTGGAGAGCATGATTTCTGTGCTGGACAAGTTTATCGTAATTCTGATCTGTGGTTTTTTGCTGGTCAATCCGCTTACCAGGATTCAGTTCAGAATAGAATGGCTTGTTTATTCGCAGACTGCAGCATATCTGATTGTAGCATCAATTGCATTTTTTATTGTTTTTGTCAGGACACGCGGTTTTCACATTACGTTCAATCCCGGTCATTACCTCATCTTTCTGAAAAGAAGTTTTCCGTATGCATTGCTGATCATGTTGATGGCCATATATTTACGCAGCAATACGGTATTGCTCGGATTATTGCGTTCGGATGGAAAGGAACTGGCCGGCATTTATGCACAAAGCTTCAGGATCGTTGAGATCCTTTCAAACTACGGCTACCTGTTCACCATTATTTTACTGCCTTTATTTTCCCGTATGCTCAAGCAGAAGGAACCAGTTGAACCATTGTTGCAGTTGGCTGTTAAGCTGCTTTTTGTCCCTGCGATTATCATTGTCTGTGGATGTATTGCTTACAGGTATGATATCATCTCGCTGTTGTATATTGAACATACGGAGATCTCGGGGATGGTTTTTGGTATTCTTATTGGCAGTTTTCTGGGCATGTGCACCACATATATTTTCGGAACGTTATTGACTGCAAACGGGAACCTGATGCAATTGAACACCATGGCTTTCGCTTCGGTTATCCTGTATCTGGTTTTGAATGTGATTCTCATTCACGACCATGGTGTTGTCGGAGCTGCCGCAGCCCATGTGGTAACACAGTTTTTTACTTCGGTTTATCAGATTGTTCTTGCCGTACGAATTTTTCATTTCAGGATTAATTACGGTCTTTTGATCCGGTTTGGAATATTTTCCCTGGTGGTTCTTGTCGCTGCATTTTTTATGGAGGGACTTGATTTAAGCCGGTTCCTGTCATTTTTCCTGTTCATGGTTTTCGCTTTAATCTTTTCCTTGTTAACAAGACTATTGCAAATAAAATCCCTGTTGCTCTTACTGCAGAATGAAAATTTCGGTAAGTGAAGACTGAAAATGCCTTTTATTTTGTAATACAGAAACAGTTCGCTAATTTTACCTGGTTTAGAACTGCTTGCATTACTTCAGTGGACCTGGTTATTGATATTGGTAATACGCATTCCAAGATCGCATGTTTTGATCGGGATGAAATTGTTGAAAGCATACGCTTTGAAAATCAGAATTACACGGGAATTGGTGAATGGATCCTGAAACGCGGATATAAAAATGCGATTTATTGTTCGGTTGGCAGGATCAGTGAATATGTGATGTCTGTAATAAAAAAACAGAGTCTCAAGGTTCTGTGTCTTAACAGGCATACTCCGCTTCCCTTCAGGGTGGTTTATAAAACACCCGACACCCTGGGATATGACCGGATCGCTGCAGCAGCCGGATCAATAAGAGCTTTTCCCGGAGAAAATGTAATGATATTTGATTTTGGGACGGCCATTACGATAGATTTTGTGAGTGCAACGGGAGAATATCGTGGTGGAAATATTTCACCGGGACTGAACATCCGCTTCAGATCATTGCATGATCATACTGCCGGTTTGCCCTTTGTGGAAAGGGACGGGAATTATCCATTTCTTGGGGAAGACACAAAATCGGCCATTGTTGCAGGTGTCCAGCAGGGCATTATATTTGAAATAACAGGGTATATCGAAGCATGCGAAAAACGGTACTCAAACTGCAAATTTATTGCAACCGGGGGAGATTCGGGTTTTATTGCCGGCATGATGTCCGGACAGTTGATATCATACCCGGATCTTGTACTTGAAGGCCTTAATTATATACTCGACTACAATGCATATTCCTTGCGGATTTAGTAATTTTGTCCGGATGATTCTGGAGTGAATTGATGATGAAGAAGGTAAACGTTACCATGACAGATCGGTATATGCAGGTATTGTATAAATCTGCAGGGTGGATTGTGTTGGCGTTGTTGACATTTTGTTCCTGCAAAAACGATTTTGAAACCATTAATGCGCTGACCAGTGAGCTGAAATTGCCCGACCTGACCGGTTACGATGTTGAAATCGTGTATCATGACTCGGGCATGATGCAGGGCAGAATTATCACACCTGAATTGAACAGGTATGACAGGGTTGAAGAACCATATATCGAATTTCCACAGGGACTTAAAGTGTATTTCTATGATGGAGACCTGGATGTTGAATCCTACATACAGGCAAATTACGCCATCTTCAATCAGAAGACAGAACTATGGGAAGCACGCAATAATGTGGTGGCAGAAAACCTGTTTACCGGGGAAAAACTCGAAACGGACCAGTTGTTCTGGGATCAGGAAAACAGAGCAGTATATTCCGAAAAATTTTCTAAAATCACCAATAAAGATGGTGTATTTTATGGTGAGGACGGGTTTGATGCGAACGAGGACCTGACGCAATTGACTTTAAAGGGTGCAAGAGGCACGGCATATGTGAGTGAAGGACAGGCCAATTGATTGTAATGATTAAGTATACCGGATTTTGATGAGCAATATTATCGTCATTATAGTAATGCTTATTGCCTCGGCTTTTTTTTCAGGCATGGAGATCGCCTTTCTGGCATCCAACAAGCTCAGGCTTGAACTTGATAAAAAACAGGGACTTTTTTCATCAAGGATCATTAATATTTTTCAGTCCTCTCCGGGCCAGTATATTGCGACCATACTGCTGGGCAACAACCTGGCACTTGTTGTTTATGGTATTTTTATGGCAAGGTCGCTCAATCCTTTTTTTGGGAAATTCGTTCATTCGGATACAGGCCTTCTGGCCATCCAGACCTTAATTTCCGCCATCGTCGTGCTCCTGCTTGCAGAGTTTCTTCCAAAGGCCATTGTAAGAATAAATCCCAATAGAGCGCTCACGCTCATGTCAGTCCCCCTGCTTCTGGTTTATTTAATATTTTATCCTGCCAGCAGGTTTCTGCAGTGGTTTTCCGGTGTGATCATGCGGAAGGCCATGAAAAGCGATTCGGCAGTAACATTTGATAAGATGGTCTTTGGCAAGGTGGATCTCGATTTCCTCATCAGTGAAAGTCATGATGAATCAATTGACTATGACCATGAAGAAAAGAATGAGATCAGGCTTTTTCAGAATGCACTTGATTTTACAAATGTTAAGGTTCGTGATTGCATGGTACCCCGGCCTGAAATATCAGCTGTTGAGGTTAATACTTCTGTTGATGAACTGAGGCAGAAATTCGTTGAGACTGGTTTTTCAAAAGTTCTGATATATGAAGAAAACATCGATAATATTACGGGTTATATTACTTCAAAGGAACTTTTCAAAAACCCTGCTTCCATAAAGCAGGGGTTGATAGATGTTTCATATGTTCCGGAAACGATGCCTGCAAGCAAGCTTCTTAAGGATTTTATTCAGGAACATAAAAGTGTTGCCGTTGTTGTGGATGAGTTCGGTGGTATTTCAGGTATGCTGACCATTGAAGATATCATTGAAGAGATTTTCGGGGAAATTGATGATGAACATGATATTGATGAATTCATTGAGAAGCATTTGGGTGAGCAGCATTATATTTTTTCGGGGCGGCTTGAAACTGATTATCTGAATGAAAAATACAGGTTGAACCTGCCGGAATCCGAGGAATATGGAACCCTTGCAGGCTTTATTATCTATCATCATGGTAGCATTCCCAAAATGAATGATAACATCCGTATCGGTATTTTTGAAATTAAAATATTAAAGGTGAGCCATACCCGTATCGAGCTGGTTCAACTTAAAATCATCCCGGAATCACGGGTATAATATCCCTGAAAAGACTTTGCAAATTTTTTCCAAACCAAACTCAGGAAACTAAATTCACATCAGGATCCGGAAAATCAGACCCTCCTCCGATTTATTGGTAATTTGTCCCGCACCGCAGGCCGGTAACTTGTCCCGCACCGCAGGTCGGGACAGGCAGTGAAGTAGTTGTTCAAGCAAGAATTTTAATACGCTACACTTTATAATTTGAGTTTCACGAATAAAGACTTTTGGAATCGGATAAATTGCTATATTCGTACCCTGTTTTTAAAATCAAATATCCTGTTGTTTTATGGCAATTTTAGAAAAACTGAGAGTAAAGGCCGGAATGTTGGTGGCTATCGTGATCGGGTTAGCTTTGCTGGCATTTGTATTAAGTGATTTGCTGGATTCGGGAGGTTCCCTTTTTACCAGCTCAAAATATGAAATCGCAGAGGTCTTTGGTAAATCAATTCCTTATACTGATTATGATAACCGTGTAAAACAGCTTGAACAGATTCAGAAACTGCAAACGGGTGCGTTAAGTCTTGATCAGGACATGATGGATCGTCTGAGAACAGCTGCATGGGAAAGCATGATCCAGGACCTGTTACTTGAAAAGCAATATACAAAGGTTGGCATCGAAGTTTCGCAGGAAGAACTTTCTGAGATGATCATGGGTGCCCAACCCCATCCGTATATTGCGCAATTGTTTACAGATCCGCAAACTGGGATATTCAACAGGCAGGCATTTGTGATGTTTATGCAAAGGATTGAAAGTGTTGATGAGATGATCGATGAGAAAATATATTATTTATTCATTGAGGATGAAATTTTCCGTGAACGGAAATATGAGAAATACCTGAATGTGATCAGACAGGGATTATATGCAACGGAACTGGAAGCTTCCAGGAATGCAAAGCTGGAAAGCAAGATTGTCAGTGTGGATTATCTGGTCAGCAATTTCAGTGCAGTTCCGGATGCAGATATCAACATCACAGACAAAGATATTAAACAATATTACAGTGAACACAGAAATAATTATAAGCAGGAAGAATCCAGGGACATCAGATTTGTATATTACGAAGTGATTCCTTCACAGGAGGATTATGAAGAAGCTGAATACTGGATCAATGATATTAAAGAGGATTTTGAGTCGGCCGAGAATATAGAACAGTTCATTACCATGGAATCAGATGTTCCTTACGACGCTACCAATTACAGCAACGGTGAGTTGCCTGACACTTTGAATGACTTTATGTTTGCAGCGAAACCGGGAGATTCTTTCGGACCTTATTTCGAGGAGGATGCTTATAAAATCTCACGGCTGGCTCAGATCCATTACCTTCCGGATTCCGTCAGGGCCCGGCATATTCTGCTACAGGTCACGGAAACCAATGTTAACACAATTTTTGAGCTGGCTGACAGCTTAAAGAACCTGATTGAAAATGGGGTGGATTTTACACTGCTTGCCATGACAAATTCAGTAGATAACTCAGCTCAATCCGGGGGTGACCTTGGATGGTTCAGGGAGGGTGATATGGTCAGATCCTTCAGCGACAGTTGCTTTTTTGGGGCGAAAGGGGATATTAAGATTGTTCCTTCGGAATATGGGTTACATGTTGTTGAGATCCTTGATCAATCGAGACCGGTAAAAAAAGTCCAGGTTGGAACGCTGGTAAAATCAGTGGAACCCAGTGAAACGACTGACCAGTATTATTACATTAAGGCTAATGAATTTGCCGGTATAAACAACACGAATGAAAAGTTCATTCAGGCAGCTGAAGCGGAAAGTTTTGATGGACAGCTGCAAACAGCTTTGAATCTGGCCCCGATGGATAAAAGTGTTCCCGGAATTGTTTCAGCAAGGCAGCTGGTAAGCTGGGCATATCAGGCTGAATTGTATGATGTATCCGGTGTATTTAAGATCGAAGATAAATATATTGTTGCGACGGTCGACGGGGTCAGGAATGAAGGTTACATTCCACTGGAAGAAATCCGACCTGAGATTGAAAACGAAGTAAAAAAATTAAAAAAGGCGGAGGTCCTGGTATCAAAGTTTGCCGAAAATATCGAAAATGCCGGTTCACTGGAATCATTGGCAGATAATCTCAGTCTGCAGGTACAGGCAGCTTCAAATATTACTTACAGTTCAAGCATTTTTGGCAGCGCGGGTGTGGAGCCGCAACTGGTAGGTGCTGCGTTGAATCTTGAACAGGGCAGGTTGTCCATACCCATCACAGGTGAAAATGGTGTTTATGTTATGACGGTTAAAGACATGAGCGATGATGTTGCCGGTGGTTCTCAAAGCATGGAACAGGCACGCATGTATATAGAACAGAATTACAGTGTGCTGACCACTTACTATGCCTATGATGCACTCAGGGAACTTGCTGGTATTGAAGATAACCGGAGGGAATTCTTTTAGTCGACTGCCCCGTGCAGATAGGGATTGTCCTTGCTGAGTTTTACATGTTTTTCGTCTTCATCTGACAGGGAATACTTCGATATCTTTGTTTCTTCGGAATGTTTTGGCATTTCAATCTGCAATTGTTTTCTTTTGTAGGCAGGTGTATTTTCCAGTTCTTCTATCTCTTTCTCGGTTTGACCTGCCCCATTTTTCAGATCTTTTAGTTCTTCCTGTGTTCTTTTAATGATATTGACCCGCTCGGATGCTTTTTTTACATCAACAGGTCTTTTTACCCTGTTGATGCCGCTGAATATATCATCATCCACAGCTGTAAGATCGAATTCGATTGTGCGCTGAGACGGATATTCATGGTCCGGAACTTTACCGGAAACATCCTTCAATACAAATAATGTATCATTATCACCGCTGGAGTTTTCAGGCTTTTCGTCAAGCGGTATTCTTTCAAGCTGTCGTTTGCGAATGTACAGCTCAGGTATGCTATGGGCGCTGAAACCTGTGGCTATGATCGTTACACTGATATCGGATCCGAGGTTTGTATCTGTCCCGTTACCCCATATCAGGTCGGTATGAACACCCGAGCAATCCTTTACAAAATCAATGATCTGTCCGATCTCATCCATGGTGACTTCATCACTTCCTGAGATCACGTTCAACAATATGTTTTTTGCACCTTTAATATCTGTGTCATTCAGCAATGGTGAATTCAGGGCCAGCTTTACTGCTTCTATTGCCCGGTTTTCACCCTGTGCAGTACCCGTACCCAGGATTGCAACACCACTGTTGGTCATGACCGTCTGCACATCTGCAAAATCTACATTGATGAAGCCGTGCACTGTAATAATTTCTGCAATACCTTTAGCAGCGACTGCCAGGACATTATCTGCCCTGGAAAAGGCTTCCGATAATCTGAGGTCACCGTATATTTCCCGAATTTTTTCATTGTTAATAACCAGCAGTGAATCAACATGTTCTTCCAGATCACCTATACCTTCAAGTGCCTGGTTAATGCGGCGCGGACCTTCATTTTTAAAAGGTATCGTTACGATGGCCACAGTCAGAATTCCCAGTTCCCGCGCAGCACGTGCGATGACAGGTGTGGCACCTGTACCTGTGCCTCCACCCATGCCGGCAGTTATAAAAAGCATACGTGTGTTGGCAGACAATACTTCTGTCAGGGCATCCAGACTCTCTATTGCAGCTTGTTTGCCGGTTTCCGGTTTATTTCCGGCTCCTCGGCCTTCCGTCAGAGATGCTCCGAGCTGGATTTTTACTGGTACGGGACTGTTTGCAAGTGCCTGTGCATCGGTATTGCACACAACGAAATCCACATCCTTGATTCCCTGCCGGAACATGTAATTTACCGCATTGCTGCCGCCGCCTCCAACTCCCAGAACTTTAATAACAGACGATTTATTGACCGGGAGTTCAAAATGCATAAGTTCGTCCATGGTTTGATATTTTATTCGTAATTGGTTACATATTCCTGTCGGTACCGTCATCAAAAAATTCCATAATATTGTTTCTCAAATTTTTTATAATGACATTGATCTTACTATCCTGTCTGTTCCCGTTTACCTCTTCCTCAACAAACTCAGGTATTTTCTCACTTTTTGTACCGGTCGAATCATTTTTATGTGTATCATTCTCAAAACCCATCAGCAACAGACCCACACCGGTTGAATACATGGGATGGATTGCTTCCTTGAGTTCGGGACGGGCCGGTTGTACATCCGGCTGACCGATGCGGACATCAAGGCCCGTTCTGTATTTCACGAACTGGGGCAGATGACGGAGCACGGATCCGCCCCCGGTCAGTACAATACCTGCATTGAGCTTTTCAAGACAGTCCGATTCCTCAATCTGATATATTACGGCATCCATGATCTCTTCCATGCGCGATTGAATAATATAGGCGAGACTTTTAACGGATACTTCCTTGGGTTCACGTCCGCTGATCCCCGGTACTGCCACTACTTTTGATTCCTCTGCCAGGTCCCCCAGCGCCGAACCATATTGTATCTTAAGTTGCTCCGCGTGTTTGCTTAGTATCGAACAGCCGTCCATTACATCTTTCGTGATTACGTTTCCTCCGAATGGAATAACGGCGGTATGTTTAATTACCTCATCACAATAAACCGCCACATCTGTCGTTCCCCCGCCAATATCAACCAGGGCTACACCAGCCTCGATCTCATCGTCGGTAAGTACGGCGGCTGAAGATGCCAGGGGTTCCAGGATCATTTGAATGACATTTATACCGACCCTGTTTACGCAGCGTTCTATGGTCCGGGCAGAACTGGTCTGGCCGATTACGATATGATAGTTGCCTTCAAGGCGTTTACCAAACATACCAATCGGGTTTTTCACTCCGGTCTCACTGTCCACTACATAATTCTGCGGGAGGACATGAATGATCTCTTCTCCCGGCTGCAGTGAAATCTTATACATCTCGGACAGGATCCGGTCTGTATCTTCTTTTTTGATTTCCTCTTCATAGGAATCACGAAGAATATAACCCCTGTTGCGGATACTTTTAATATGCTGACCTGCTATGCCCACATACGCTTCTTTGATATTCAGTCCGGTTTGTTTCCGCACTTCGTCAACTGTATAGCGTATCGCATTCACAGCTTCTTCAATGTTCAGGACAGCACCACGTTTAACACCTCTGGAAGGAGTCTTGCACATACCGATTATTTCCAGTTTGTTGTTGATGTTGAGTTTTCCGGCAATGGTCACAATTTTTGTTGTGCCGATATCGATTGCTGTCAGAATGTTGTTATGGTTCATTTCTTTATATTTTAGTACAAACTACCTGGTTCTTATATTTTACATTGATGCGTATATACTGGTTCCAGCCGATATTGTTCAAACCCTGTGTGTACAATAGTTTTAAATTTTCAAATTTTTCCTCAAGGTCTTCCGCGTTTCCAAATTCAATAATATGAGGTCCTACTCTGGGAACCAATTCAAAATCATAATTTTTATTAACAAAAATTTGTTCAATCTGCGATTTCCAGAAATCATCCCCGTCGATGAAGGATGCAAGGCTAAAAAGGTCGTACAATACGCGCCGGCCTGAAGGTAAAGAATCATACCCGACCTCAAATATATTGGATGTCTGGTTTATCCTGAAGGGTTCCCTGATGGTTCCTGAGGCTATCATGACAAAAGGGCTGAAACCATCAGAAAGGGGAATGATATTGCCTTCCCGGTCGAGATAATATCCCTGATCCGCGTCGTTTATGATCCTGATGAACGGATTTTTCTGCCAGATGTCCAGATGCAGGATACCGGGCTCAGATACATATGCTTCAGCGTTTCTGATAATCTGATTTTTAATGAGTAGCTTTTCAATTTCCTTTAGGTTGATTTCTTTCAGGGATTTACCAACCGGACCGAAATGGTTGCGATTCAGTATATGTATCACTTCACCGGCATTTACGAACTGATATTCGACACTGTCCATGATATGCACCTGCAGGGAATGTATACCAGTAAGATTCTCCCTGTTCTTGATAAAACTGCAGATCACGACAAGATAGGATACCAAAAAAATCATGAACAATATGTTTATTAGCTTTCTCATAGCAAGCAAAATGTCATGTGTAAAGCTTTTTAATGGGTTCAACAAACCGGTCAATATCCCCGGCACCAATTGTCAACAAAACATCAATATTCCTCTTGGCAAGTTCGTTTATCAGCTGTTCGTCCCTGCAAAGCATCTTGTTGCTTATGGTTACCTTATTCAGGATGATTTCGGAACTGATACCGGGTATGGGTTGTTCCCGTGCCGGATAGATATCCAGCAGGATCAGCTCATCGAGCAATCCCAGACTTTCCGCAAATCCGTCTGCAAAGTCCCTCGTACGGGAATACAGGTGAGGCTGAAAAACACCGGTCAGTTTTCTTCCCGGATATAAATCGCGTATTGATGAAATGGTCGCCTCAATTTCTTTTGGATGATGCCCATAATCATCGATATAGACAATATTTTCCTTCATTACCTGAAAATCAAATCTGCGCCGGATACCGGTAAAATTGACCATCGTCCTGCGGATGATGTCGTATTCCACTCCGAGTATTGAAGCGATTCCTGTTGCAGCAACGGCATTTTCAACGTTCAGCATGCCCGGATGCTTAAGTGAGATGTCGGTTATGGTAAAACCGGGACCGACCAGGTCAAAGCAGGATTGATACTCCTGTAACCTGATGTTGCGTGCATGAAAATCTGTGTCATCCTGAAGTGAATAGGTGAGGATATTGGCTTTTATGGATCTCATATTCAGGGGTATACCTTTTTTCATGATCAGCATTCCGTTTTCGCTAATTTGAGAGGCAAAAAGGTCAAATGAGCGATGCATTTCATCCACATTTCCGTAAATATCGAGATGATCGGGATCTATTGCTGTGATGACCGCTGCATAAGGATGAAGTTTCAGAAATGACCTGTCAAATTCATCGGCTTCTGCCACCATCCAGTTGCTGTTGGGATTATAGATCAGGTTGCTGTTCAGATTTTTTGATATGCCCCCCAGAAATGCGTTGCAGCCTGCGGCGGTATGCATCAAAAGAAATGCCACCATGGTCGACACGGTAGTTTTACCGTGTGTGCCGGCCACCGCGATGGTTTTCTTTTCAACGGACAGCATGCCAAGGATTTCCGAACGCTTATAGAGTTTATGATGACGCTCCTTTAAAAAAGCCATTTCCTTCAGGTCGTTTGGAATGGCGGGAGTATATACGACCAGCGTTCCTTCGGGTGAGTTGAATGCTTCAGGAATCTCAGCCGGTGAGTCATGATAATGTACCGTTATGCCTTCTTCCTGCAAAGCGGCTGTAAGCTGTGTGGGATTACGGTCATATCCCGCAACCAGCTTGCCTGCAGACTTGAAATATCTTGCCAGGGCACTCATCCCGATGCCCCCTATTCCGAGAAAATAAGCACGTTCTATTTCATTCAGGGTATTCACAACGGTTGCATCAAATTAAATATTTCATCCACAATGATTTTGGTTGAATCAGGTAAAGCCATTTTTTTGCAGTTGCCAGCAAGCACTGATTGATATCTTTCATTTTTAATGAGTTTCAGGGCTTCCGGTATCAATGATGAAGCTGCATCCGTATCGCTTACAAGGATGGCTGCATCGTTTTTGACCAGGACCATTGCATTCCTGGTTTGATGGTCGTCCGCCACATTGGGTGAGGGAACAAGTATTATGGGCTTACCGACACAACATAGTTCTGAGATTGTACCTGCACCGGCTCTTGAGACAATTACCGCTGCAAGTTTATAGGCCAGGTCCATGCGGTTGATAAAATCAACAAACGTCAGGTTCCTTAAATCTTTACCCTTGATTTCTTCTTTAATTTGTCTGTAATAAAACATACCGGTTTGCCACAGTATATGAATATTTTCACCTTCGATCAGGTCAAGATGGCTTAAAATGCTTTGATTAATTGTTGCGGCACCCTGACTGCCTCCCAATATCAATATAACAGGTTTTCCGGGATGAATATCAAAATGCCGATATGCTTCCATCGCTTTCACATGCTCATGAATAACTTCTTCCCGCACAGGATTCCCTGATAATGTGATTTTCTGTTCGGGGAAATACCTGTTCATTTCCGGATAGGCGACAAAAATACGTGCGGCTTTCGATCCAAGGGATCTGTTGGTAATGCCGGCATAGGAATTCTGTTCCTGGATCACAAAAGGTATTCTTTTCAGGACGGCCATACCCAGGATGGGGCCACTTGCATATCCGCCCACGCCGATTACCAGATCCGGACGGAAAGTCCTTAATATCCGGGCGGCCTTGAACATGCTGATGATCAATTTAAAGAGTACTAAAATGTTTTTGTGGATCCGTTTTCTGTGAAGGCCTTCAACAGGGAGACCGATGATCGGAAAACCCGAAGCGGGAATTTTTTCCATTTCCATTTTGCCTTTGGCTCCGACGAAAAGCAGACTGGTCTCAGGATCTCTTTTTCGGATCTCCCGGGCAATAGACAGGGCGGGAAAAATATGTCCGCCTGTTCCCCCGCCGCTAATTATGATCTTCCTGTTCATCAGTCACGTTTTCTTGTCCGGAATCCACTGTTACCATTGCCTGTTGTTTTTTTATTCCCCGGCTCACACTCAGGATTATTCCAAATGCGATGCAGGTAAACAAAAGTGAAGAACCACCCATGCTGATCATGGGCAAGGGCAGTCCGGTAACAGGCAGAAGATTAACAACCACTGCCATATTGATAATGGCCTGGAATGTTATCATGATGGCCAGACCCATAGCCAGGAAAGCAGGAAAGGTTCTGGAACTGTTCCTGACCAGCACACCGGCCCTGAAGAGCAGATAAAGGTAAAGGAACAACACTGCAATGCCTCCCAGCAAGCCGTATTCTTCAATAATGATGGCGTAAATGAAATCGGAATAGGGGTGGGGCAGAAAATTGCGCTGGATGCTTTTTCCTGGTCTCAGTTGTATAATTCCCCCGCTGACAATTGCGATTTTTGCCTGACTTACCTGGTAATCTTCCTCATTCCCGTCGCCGACATAATTCTCGATCCTGTTTTTCCACGTGCCGATACGTCCTTCCCAGTCATTTGACAGGGCTACGGTGATCAGGATTGCCATCAGCAATGTTACTATCCCTGTAAATCCAAACAGGTACGAAAGGTTTATCCTTCCGATGAACATCAGGATAAATGCCGTTGCAAAAATCAGGAATGCGGTTGAAAAGTTAGCCGGGACGACCAGTATGCATATGATGAGAAGTGGTACTATGATCGGTTTGAAAGATTTCTGGTAGCTTTTTATGTTATCCTGATTTTTTGCAAGGATCCTGGCTGTATACATAATAATGGCCAGTTTGGCTATATCGGATGTCTGAAATGTCAGGCCCAGACCCGGAATTGCCAGCCAACGGGCAGCTTCGTTCCGGCTCACACCATACACCAGTGTTATAGCCAGCAACGGTATTGCTACCACAAGAAGCAGTTGCGAAAACCTGGAAAAATATTTATAGGGTATCAGGTGGGTGATATAGGTGATTAAAAGTCCCATTGCAAGAATGGTAGCATGCTTGAGGATATAGTAGCTCGTATTTCCTCCCTGATACTGGTAAGCAAGTGAACCCGTCGAACTGTAAACTGCCAGTAATGAAAAGATGGAAAGCAGGACAATTACAGCCCAGATCACAGGATCGCCCCTGAAATATTTTTTAAATCCTCCGGACATGATATTTGTTGACTTTTAGATTTGTATATTGATTCAAATATTCTCAATTCTTTGTTTGCTGATTTCTCATTCCTTCATTTATAATTCTTTAACACATTTCTTAAACTGCCAACCCCTGTCTTCATAATTTTCAAACAGGTCAAAGCTTGCACAGGCCGGTGATAACAGAACCGTATCCCCGTTTTCCCCATATCTGTATGCGGTCGAAACGGCCTCTTTCATAGTGAAAGCATCGAAAACAACAGGGACTGTACCTGCAAATGCTTCATGAATCCTGGCATTATCCTTTCCCAGGCAGATCAGTGCTTTAACTTTTGCTTTCACGAGGTCCATGAGTTCCGAATAATCATTGCCTTTGTCAATTCCTCCGGCGATCCATATTACGGGTGTTGTCATACTTTCAAGTGCATACCAGGTTGAGTTCACGTTTGTCGCTTTAGAATCGTTAATAAACTCAATACCGTGCACTTTAATAAACTTTTCGAGCCTGTGTTCCACTCCGGTGAAATCCATAAGACTTTCCCTGATCACAGGTTTCCTGATCTTCAGAACGTTCCCCGTAATCCCTGCAGCCATTGAATTGTAAGTATTATGCCTGCCTTTCAGGGCAAGATCGGCAAGGGACATTTCAAAGAGATCCTCGTCCACTTCGATCTTCATGGTATCACCTTCCAGGTAGGCTCCCTGCTGCCTTTTATCTCTTAATGTGAATCCCAGTTGTTTGGCCTTCATGACGATTCTTTCAAGCTCCCGGATGGTGATCTCGTCATCGGAACAGTAGACAAAAAAATCATCTTCTGCCAGATTCTGGCTTATTCTGAGTTTGGAATTTACATAGTGCTGCAGGTTATAATCATATCTGTCGAGGTGATCCGGAGTGATATTCAACAGGATGGCAATATCTGCCTTAAATTCATACATTCCGTCAAGCTGAAAGCTGCTGAGTTCAATAACGTAATAATCATAGTTTTCTGTTGCCACCTGCATGGCAAAACTTTTGCCGACATTGCCCGCCAGTCCGGCATTCAACCCGGCTTTTCTGAGCATATGATGTATCAGGCTGGTCGTTGTGGTTTTACCATTGCTTCCTGTAATGCATATTTTTTTCGCAGTCGTATACCTGCCTGCAAATTCAATTTCAGATATGATCCTGATACCTTTTTTTCTGATGATCTGGACGATTTCAGATTTTTCGGAAATTCCCGGACTTTTTATAATCTCATCGGCATTAAGAATAAAGCGTTCCGTATGTCTTCCCTCTTCAAAATCGATTTCATAGTTTAAGAGAATCTCCCTGAATGATTCCTTTATTTTTCCGGAATCAGAAACAAATACATCGTAACCTTGTTTTTTTGCCAGTACGGCTGCACCTGATCCACTTTCACCGGCGCCGAGTATTACGATACGTTTTTCCATATTTATCTGATTTTAAGAGTGATAACTGTAAAAATTGCCAGCATGATGCCTACAATCCAGAACCTTGTCACGATCTTGGGCTCAGGATAATTTAATTTTTGATAATGATGGTGCAGGGGAGCCATCCTGAAAATTCTTCTGCCGCGGCCGTATCTCATCCGCGTGTATTTAAACCACCCCACCTGGAGAACCACAGAGAGGCTCTCAACAACAAATATTCCGCAAAGAATGGGGATGAGCAATTCCTTACGAATGAGGATGGCATAAACGGCAATAATGCCGCCAATGGCCAGACTACCCGTATCACCCATAAAAACCTGGGCAGGATAGGAGTTATACCACAAAAAGCCGATCATTGCGCCGATAAATGCCGAAATGTATATGACCAGTTCCGCGGCATTGGGGAGATACATAATATTCAGATAATCGGATATTATTGTATTGCCGGATACATAGGCAAGAACTCCAAGCGTTGTGCCCATAATGGCGGATGTTCCTGCAGCCAGTCCGTCAAGCCCGTCGGTCAGGTTGGCACCATTGGAAACAAAGGTTATGATAAAAATTACCGCAAGGGTAACTACGATCCAGGCGTATTTCCCGGCTTTATCACCCAGGAACCAAAGGAGCATGGCATAATCAAATTCATTATTCTTGAAAAAAGGTACATTGACTTTGGTTGATTTTACATCTTGGGTGACGTAATTGATGAAAGGTTCATGGTTTTCTTCTCCCGAGACAATTTCCGTAACAGGTACGCCCTGTTCGTTGAGGATTTTTTCCCGGACAACGATATCGTCACTGAGATACAGCGTCAATCCGACAACCAGACCGGCAATGATCTGGGCAAAAACTTTGAATTTGCCCCGCAATCCGGCTTTGTTTTTCTTGAATACTTTAATATAGTCATCAAGAAACCCGATCACTCCGAGCCATATTGTAATGAAAAGCATCAACCTTAAATACACATTCCGCAGGTCACCGAATAAAACCAACGGTATGAGCGTCGACAGCAGAATAATGAGTCCCCCCATTGTGGGTGTACCATTCTTATTTGTCTGACCTTCAAGACCAAGATCCCTGACGGTTTCACCGATCTGTGCCTGTTGCAGCATCAGGATGATCTTTTTGCCAAAAAGGGTTGATATCAGCAGGGAAGTGATCGCTGCCATGGCTGAACGGAACGATATATAGTTGAACAGTCCGGCACCGGGAAAGTCAAGTTGATCCAAATATTCAAACAGACTGTATAACATAATCCGGCTACAGGTTTTTGGTTTTATTCATTCTGAAAATTTCATCCACAATCTCAGCATCACTGAAATGATACCTTGTGCCCTTTATTTCCTGATAATCCTCATGCCCTTTTCCGGCAATGAGGATGATATCATCCGGCCGGGCAAGCATGCAGGCTGTTTTAATAGCTTCCTTTCGGCTGGTAATCGTAATGATTTTCTTATGGTACCTGAGGTCAAGACCATTTTGCATGTCTTTGATAATTTGTTCCGGGTCCTCATTCCGCGGGTTATCAGAAGTTAGAATGACCAGATCACTCAGTTCTGAAGCAATACGTCCCATTTTGGGGCGTTTGGTCCTGTCCCGGTCACCTCCGGCTCCAACAACGGTTATAATTTTTACCTTACCTTTCCGGACCTGCTGAATGGTTTTAAGGACGTTCTGAAGGGCATCGGGTGTATGCGCATAATCGATAATTGCCGTGACACCCTGATCCGAACGTATGTGCTGAAATCGCCCCTTTACCGTTTCCAGCATGCTGAGACCCTGCAGCACTTGTTCCTTCCCGATTCCGAGAAGGCGTGCGCAGGAATATACTGCCAGCAGGTTATAAGCATTAAATGTTCCGATGATCCTCGACCAGACCGGAGTCTGGTCGATGTGCAGCAACATGCCGTCCATATGGCTTTCAATGATCCTGGCCTTGAATTTCGCGGCGGATTTCAGGCCATAAAATTCAACCTTTGCCCTGGTGTTCTGAACCATGATCCTGCCATTACGGTCATCAGCATTGATGAGCGCAAAACTATTTTCAGGAAGCAGATCGAAAAAAGACTTCTTTGCCTGTATATAATCGTCAAAACTCTTATGGTAATCGAGATGATCATGAGTAATGTTTGAAAAGACCCCTCCTGCAAAAGTTAGTCCGGCAACACGATGCTGGACCAGAGCATGGGAACTTACCTCCATAAATGCGTATCGGCAACCTGAATCTGCCATTTCCCGCATGATACGGTTAAGCTGAACCGGATCGGGAGTTGTATGAGTGGCTTCTCCTGCCTGATCTCCGATATAGTTGCAGATTGTGGTGAAGCATCCCGACTTGTATCCCAGCCTGTTGAAGAGGCGGTGAAGCAAGGTCACTGTTGTTGTTTTGCCGTTTGTTCCGGTAACACCGGTAAGTCGAAGAACGGAAGAGGGATGATCATAAAAGGCAGCGGCAAGATTCCCGAGGGCATTTGCAGCGTTCCGGACACGGACTGATGCAACCGGATACTCTTTATCATGCTCCGGGTCATCATAGACAATGGCTGATGCACCTGACTCAATGGCCTGATCAATATACAAATGACCATTGGTTTGTGTCCCCGGGACTGCAACAAAAACCATTCCCGGAACGACTTTCCGGGAATCAAAGGCAATCCCGGTAATGTTGGGATTGGTAACAACACCAGGTCCCCTCTTTAACAGGATGTCGCAATTCAGCAATATTTCTTTCAGTTTTTTCAAATACAATCAATCAAATAAAGCTCATTTCAAGAATGATTTGCATTCCCTTTCTGATCCTTGCGCCAGGGGGAACCGACTGACTTTTCACACTTCCATATCCTTTTATTGCCACTCGGTATCCCGCATTTTCCAGAAGATAAACCGCATCCTTGGCACCCATACCAACAACGTCGGGTGTCAGATTATCAATAATTTCGCGCTCAACGAAAGACACAACATTTTCCTTTTTTTCAGTATTTATCCACAATGTGCTGGTATTCTTATGTTCCAAAGGCAGACCAAGTTGTTGCAAAACCTTTGTCAGTTCTTCACGGTTTCCGTCCTTTGAATAGGGTATTTCTGCAAGTCTGTTACTGCCTGCCTTTAATGCAGGATGCATTTCAATTGAAGTCGCATAGACCTTTCTTGCAATTTCAAGAAAAACGGGTCCTGCCACCTGGTTACCGTAATAAACGTTTCTCGAAGGTGAATTCACTACAACAATGCAGGAGTACATGGGATCATCAGCCGGAAAATAACCTACAAAGGATGCCTGGTAACTTACTTCTGATTCAGATTTATAACCGTATTCCTTATTATAGATCTGGTTTGTTCCGGTTTTCCCTGCAATAATGATCTTGTCGTCACGCAAGTTCTTGGCTGTGCCGGATTCAACCACTCCCTTCAGGATTTGCTGTACCTGTTTGAGTGTTGATCTGGAACACACGGAGGACTTCAGTACTTGCGTGTCAAATCTTTTAACGACCTTGCCATGATAACGGAGTTCACTGACAAACATGGGCTTGACCATTTTGCCGTTATTGGCAATGGCATTATAGAATGCAAGTGTCTGTAATGGTGTAAGCCTAACCTCATATCCATGCGAAATCATGGCCAGGGATATGCCGGACCAGAAAGGATCATCCGGGTATTTGATCTCAGGACTGCCTTCACCGATGATGTCAATATCCAGCTTCTCATTTAGCCGCATATGATAAAGCCGCTCAATAAAATGATTTGCATTCTGCTTGTAAGCTTCGGTGATGATTTTTGCCATCCCCACGTTGGAGGAGTATTCAAACACCTCTTCAACCGTGATTTTACCATACCCTCCCTGTCTATATTGATCATCCCGGATCACGATATCATAAATACTCAGGGAACCGTTTCCCGTATCAATGGTGTCTCCCAGTTCAACCACACCATCTTCAAGGGCTGCCATTAGTACGGGCAATTTGAATGTGGAACCGGGTTCCGTGCTTTCTCCGACAGCATAGTTTTGTATTTCAAGGTATCTGCCCTGATCATCTTTTCCGAGGTTAACCATGGCCTTGACTTTGCCGGTTCTGACTTCCATCAGCACAACACTGCCATGATGGGCATCCTGAGACACCAGCTGCTGCAGAAGAGCTTTATGAGCCACATCCTGCAGGGTAACATCTATGGTGGTAATAACGTCCTGGCCATCCTTCGGCTCAATTTCATTACGGTCGTTCATGGGCATCCATACATTACCCGAAAGACGTTGCATGAGCCGGATCCCTTCTGTGCCCGCCAGCTGATCATTATAAGCTCCTTCAATGCCAACAATATTGCCCCGGGGATCCTGGGTGGTATATCCGATAAATCTTCCTGCCAGGTTTTGATGGGGTCTTACGCGCCTGCTTTCCTGCATATAAATAAAACCTCCCGTAAACCGGCCCAGCCGGAAAATCGGAAAAGTTGTAAGTTCTTTCAGCTGATTGTAGGTCACTCCGGTTTTGATCAGATGATACCGGTTTCCTTTTTTCCTTGCCTCAACCAGTTCGTTTTTATATTGCTGTTTTGACTTATCCCTGAAAAGCCGGGAAAGTTGCAATGACAGTGAATCAATACCCGCGTTGAAGATCTTATCTGTGAGGTTTGTGCATTGCGCATCAAACCTGATCTCATAATGAGGAATGGAACTTGCCAGCAGCCTGCCGTCCGCTGCATAAATGCTTCCCCGGTCAGCAGGAATGGACATTGTTTTTATAGAGAAATCTCCGGCTTTTGCAAGCCACTTTTCTTTCTCGAAAATCTGCAGGTAGATCACCCTTCCGATTATGGCAAGTCCTGATAGTAGAAATACAATATAAACTATTGCCACACGCCATATTATTTCTTTCTTTACCGACATATACCGTTATTTTCTGACCAGTTTTTTCGGCGGCTCAACAGATTCCACCAATCCGAGATTTCGCTCCCGGATCAGTTCCGTTACCTCTGATGGCCTGCTGATATTCATTAATTCAGCAGTGGTGGTAATTTGTTCTGCCCGCAGGTTGGTTACTTCGGTTTTGATCTCACTGATTTGCCTCACAACCCTCTCGGCATAAAAACGGTTGCCAATGTAAATGATGCCCAGAAAAGTCAGGAATATAATATAGGGCAACTGTCTTTTTGTGTCTTCCCGGACCAGGATGGTTCCGTCAATCAGTTCCTTGATTCTGACTTTAGGCTTTTTATGCTCGTTCTTTTCAGCGGTATTTTCGTTTTGTCCGTTATATTCCGGACTTTCCGCCGGCGGCGGCACGATTTCTATAAATTCCGGATGAAAGGTTTCGCGGTACATGACATTTTATTTTTTGATGGCAATCCTCAATCTTGCGCTTCTTGACCTCGGATTGTTCACTATTTCTTCTTCCCCCGGCATAACAGGCTTTCGGGTCACAGTTGTAAAAGGGGAAGTCCATTTTCCATATACATCCTTCTGCGGAGGACCGTCAATCTTTCCCCATTTCATGAAGTTTTTCACGATCCTGTCTTCAAGCGAATGATAACTGACAACTACCAGCCGCCCGCCGCTTTTCAGCAATTCAACCGTACTCTGCAGAAAAAACCTCAAATTGTCAAGTTCCTGATTCACTTCGATGCGGAGGGACTGAAACACCTGTGACAGGAACTGATTCTCGGTCCTTTTCGGAACGATCGCTTTTATGCATCCAATCAGTTGCATGTTGGTTTCGATTTTTTTCTCCCTCCTTTTATCAGCAATAAGTTCTGCCAGCTTGTCAGCCTGCCTCAGTTCGCCATATGTTTTAAACAATCCTGACAAACGGTTTATATCGTATTCGTTGATCACCTTTTCTGCGGTAATGTTGCTTCCGGGATTCATGCGCATATCGAGTGGCGCCATATTCCGGTAAGTAAATCCCCTTTCTGCCTGGTCAAGATGACGGGATGAAACCCCGAGGTCCGCAACAATTCCATCAACTTTTTCAATTCCGTAATATTTCAGGTAGTTTTTTATGAATTTGAAATTTCCGTGAACGAAAAAGAACTTCCTGCTTTTGGGCAGAAGGGCTGAAGCAGCTTCATCCATGTCAAAGGCAAACAGCCTTCCTCCACTCAGTTTCTTCAGTATAATTTCCGAATACCCGCCTCCTCCGTATGTTGCATCAACATATATGCCTTTTGGATGCACATTCAGTCCATCAATGGATTCATTCAACAATACCGGTACATGATAAGAGTGCATCTGCCTTTTGTTTTAAGCTATTTCTGTCTGTTTTGCAGATCAGACTATGTGTTTATTTTTGTCCGTCAGATTCATGCAGAATGTTTCCCATTATTTTCTCAGCCAGTGAGGCAAACCTTTCATCCCCGCTTTCAACTGCATCATACATGTTTTTCGACCATATTTCTATTTTACCGAATTGACCCGCCAGTACTATTTCTCTTCCGGCATTGATTTCATCCAGCAGCCGCCTGGGAATCAGCAGCCGGTTGCTTCCATCAAGAGATAATTCGGCTATTCCCTTGAAAAATCCCCGCAGGAATTTGTTGTGCTCGCGGTTAAAGGGATTTGTACTGTTCCGAAGGATCTCATTCTGACGTTGCCATTCATCCATGGGAAACAGGAGCAGGCATGTTTCAAAAATGTCCTTTTTAATGACAAACCTTTCCTGCAACCCGCCTTTACCGGCAACCGGCACTTGTGCCATTTGCTTGATAAAGGCAGCGGGCAGAAGAACCCGTCCTTTATTGTCAAGCCTGCATGTATAGTCGCCAATGAAAGTTATCATAAAACATCCGGTTAATCTGGAATGTAAAAATAATACAAATATTCCCACATTATACCACTATTACCCATTTTTTCCCACTTTGTTGATAACTTTTACGTTTATATATTTATTTAGTTTTATCTTTTGCCGGATTTTTAATATAGAATCAGTTGTTGCGATACTTAAATTCATGAATGAAGATTCTAACATACAACGGGTTAGAGAAATCAATGTGAGGAAGGTATTTGCCGAAAAAAATGCAAAACTGGCAAGAATAATTCCCGGTTTCGTTTTCAGGTATCTGGAGAAAGTGGTACATCAAAAGGACATTAATGACTTTCTTGCAGTCCATGGCAATAAAACCGGTATTGAATTTGTGAAAGCGGCCATTGAAGATTTCAATGTATCCGTCCATATAAAAGGGGAGCAGAATATTCCTCGGGAAGGGCGGTATATTTTTGCAGCAAACCATCCGTGGGGTGGTTTTGACGGACTGCTGCTTATGGAACTGATGAGCAGGTATTATTCTGAATTCAAATATCTGGTGAATGATATATTGATGAATATCACAAATCTGCATTCGATCTTCATCCCGATAAATAAACACGGCAAACAGGCATCTGAAGCTGTAAAAGAGCTGGATGCCACATACCGTTCATCCGCCCAGATCGTAACTTTTCCGTCCGGATTTGTTTCGCGCTTTATCAATGGTCAGGTAATGGACCTTGTATGGAAAAAAAATTTCATATCAAAAGCGGTTCAATATCAGCGTGATGTTGTACCGGTATATTTCAACGGCAGCAATTCAAAATTCTTTTACCGGCTTTACAGGTTCAGAAGACTGCTTGGTATCAAAGCCAATCTCGAAATGTTCTATCTTGTGGATGAAACATACAAACACCGTAACAAAAGCATTACCGTTACATTTGGCAGGCCGATCCCGTATATCACTTTTGATAAATCAAGATCTCCGAAAGAGTGGGCCAAATGGGTCAAGGAACGGGTCTATGAACTTGGTGACGTGACCGATGTACCCTTGTAGATGATTTGAGCCGGCCGTCTGAAATTAAAACAATACCAGATTATCAGTGCTTTAAATTGCAGAAATCTTTTGCAGATTTATTTGAATATTAGTATATTTATAAGGGTCAATTTTTAAATATACTACCAATGAAGACAAATCCATTATTAGCTTTGCTGATGACCGTTGCTTGTTTCACAACCAACGCCCAGAAACCCATTGAAGTTTTTGAAGATAATGTTGCTTTCGCAGATGCGGACCATCCCGGTATTACCGTTACCATACCTGAAGTTGGTTATGAAACCGTTGAAAAAAACTGGATCAGGACGATTGAGTCGGGTACCAAATCAAAGGCAGTTTATGAAAACGGTGCGTGGTCGATTTTCGGTGCCAACATCAAAAGCATCTCACCGACACCTGTTAATATTTACAGCAGGCTTGTCGGTCAGGATACCCTCGTGAAGCTTCTGGTTTCAATTGAACTGAAAAAGGATTTTTATGCTGAAAGGGGTCTGGCAGAGTCCGAGTACACAAGCGCGAAGAATTTTATCAGGCAGTTTGCCAAAGATCAGTATGTTAATTTTGCGAAAGATCAGTTGGAAGCAGAAGAAAACAAACTCAGGGATATCGAAAATGAGCTCAAGGGCTTTCAGAAACAGGAGTCAAAGCTTGAAAAAGCGATCCGCAAAAGCGAAAGCACCATAAAGAACGAAAATGACAACCTTGTCGTCCTGAATAACGAATTGTCAACACTTACTGAAGAGATCATCAGTCAGAACGAACAGGTGGTTTTGCTTGAGGAAGGCGCAGCCAAGGAAGAAAGATTGAAGTATATCAGGGACCTTGAAAAACGTAAAACCAAAGTTACAAAGAATATCAATAAAGCCAAAAACAAGATAAGCAAGGCAGAAAATGCCATCCGGGATGCCAATTCCAGAATACCTAAAGAAGAATCGCTTCAGAATACGACAAAAGAAAGAATTGCCGCGCAGGAATCTGTCGTAGCACAGTTCAGAGCAAAAGTAAAGGCAATTGAGGCTTACTAATAATGGTTGTGCCGGATATCAAAACCGTTATTTCTTAAATAATAATCCTTTCAGAACGTCCATGATTCCGCCGGTTTGAGCACTTTTGCCGCTTAGCAGGGAACCGAGGATACCATCCAGATTGAAACTGTTGTCTTTCGGGTCATTGGTTTTCTGTACGAGTTTGCTCATGACTATCGGTAGCAGCATGCTTACGATTCCTGCAGCTGCTCCCTTATTAAGACTGAATTTCTTCATAAGGTCACCTGCAACGGAATTGGATACATTCTTCACAACAGGTGATGTATCAACATTTTTCTGGTTTTGCAGCAGTTGTTTCAGCTCTTCGAGATCACCGCTTCTGGCTTCCTGTCTCAGACTGTTGAAAATTGAGGTTGTAGCCGCTTTAATAACAGCATTATTCTTTGAATTGGGAATAACTGGATTTTTAATAATAGCTTCATCTGCATTTTCCTGGATAAGTTTCAATAAATTTTCAAGCATAATTTTATAATTTAATGTGTAAATGAACGATTTAACAGCAAATGGGAATAATTTGTTTATTTTTTTAAATGTACAATAAAAACCCGGTTTATAAAATGATTAATATTTTCAAATTAAATTTTCAGAACGTGCCGGGAATTGCTAATTAATTTGATTCTAAGTGGAGTTTGTTAAAGATATCAATGGCATCCTCAACTGAACCAATGGATTCACAGGTCAGTATGAGTTTATTTTTCTCTTCTTTCATCCTGAATTTCGTTGCTTCCTGTTGAACAAATGTCAGAATTTTGCTGAACTGTTCCGATTTGTAATAAGGGGAGTCCTGATCCGGAATGAAGTATCCGATCATTTTGCCATTCTTCAGGATGATTTTCTCAAATCCCGATTGAATAGCCAGCCAGCGTAATGAAACCACCTTTAACAATTCCCGTGCCTGTTCCGGAAGCGGGCCGAAGCGGTCAATCAGTTGCAGTTCGAAGGATTTCAGCTGTTCTGTCGAATGGATCTGGTCCAGTTCCCGGTACAGAAACATTCGTTCGGATACATTGGCAATATAGTCATCCGGAAACAACAGTTCAAGGTCGGTATCAATCTGACAGTCTTCCACGTAACCGGAGACTTTCCCGGGCTTTTCTGCAGTCTTTCCGTCCGGTCCGGGGAATTCATTTTCCCGCAATTCCTGTATGGCTTCATTAAGGATGCGGTTGTAGGTCTCGAATCCCACATCCGCTATAAAACCACTTTGTTCAGCTCCCAGCATATTGCCTGCACCGCGGATATCCAGATCCTGTAATGCAATACTGAAACCGCTTCCAAGCTCGGAAAACTCTTCAATGGCTTTTAGTCTTCTGCGGGCTTCAGGTGTTAATAAAGAAGGAGCCGGTGCAAGAAGGTAGCAGAATGCTTTTCTGTTGGACCTCCCCACACGTCCCCTGAGCTGATGCAGGTCACTTAACCCGAAATGGTGGGCGTTGTTGACAAAGAGGGTGTTTGCATTTGGAATATCCAGTCCCGATTCAATTATGGCAGTCGCAACCAGAACGTCATAATCACCTCTGATAAAACCGGTCATGTTGTTTTCAAGTTCCCTGCCTGACATCTGTCCATGTGCAATACAGATTGAAACACGGGGACAGAGTTTATGGATAAGTTCCGAAACCTCATGAATATTTTGAATCCGGTTGTGAATGAAAAAGACCTGTCCACCCCGGGAAATCTCGTACTCAATTCCGTCACGGATGATTTCTTCATCAAAGGAGTGCAGTTCTGTAACGATCGGATGCCGGTTTGGTGGCGGTGTATTGATCACCGACAGATCCCTGACGCCCATAAGTGAGAACTGCAGGGTACGGGGAATCGGTGTGGCGGTCAGCGTCAGGGTATCCACATTTGATCTTAATTTCCGCAGTTTTTCCTTGGCACTTACGCCAAATTTTTGCTCTTCATCGACGATGAGCAGGCCAAGATCTTTAAATTTGATATCATTACCAAGAAGGCGGTGCGTGCCTATAATGACATCGGTCCTGCCACTTGCCAGTGTGCGGATGATCTCAGACTGCTGCTTTCCTTTTGTAAACCGGTTTATGTATTCCACATTGCAGGGGAAGTCCTTCAGTCTTTCACGGAACGTATTATAATGCTGCAAGGCAAGGATGGTTGTGGGTACGAGCAGCGCAACCTGTTTGCTGTCGGCAACAGCCTTAAATGCTGCTCTGATGGCGACTTCTGTCTTTCCGAAACCTACATCACCGCATACAAGCCTGTCCATCGGATTACCGGATTCCATATCGTCCTTGATTGCGACAGTGGTTTTCAACTGGTCAGGCGTGTCCTCATAAACGAAGGAAGCCTCCAGTTCCATCTGAAGATACGTGTCGGCCGAAAAAGCAAAGCCCTGATTCAGCTTTCGACTTGCATACAGTGTGATCAGTCCCCTTGCAATATCCTTGATCTTATTTTTGGTGTTTTGTTTAAGCTTATTCCAGGCATTGCTGCCAAGTTTATAAAGTTTTGGAGCTTCATTCTCCCTGCCTTTATACTTGGAAATGCGATGAAGTGAATGAATGCTTACATACAGTATATCGTGGTCCTGATAAACAAGCCGTACGGATTCCTGAACCTTCCCGTTGTTCACAATTTTTTCAAGACCGCCGAAAATGCCTATGCCATGATCGATATGAACCACATAATCACCCGGTTTCAGTGCGCTCAGTTCTTTCAGGTTAAGAACAGCTTTATTGCTGAAATAATTGTGAATGGAATATTTATGATATCTTTCAAATATCTGATGGTCGGTATAACAACAGATCAGAATATCACGGTCAATAAAACCTTCATGCAATGATTTCAGCAAAGGAGAAAAGCTGATTTTACCATTGATATCATGAAATATTGAAATCAACCTTTCAGCTTGCTTTTCGCTGTCACTCAGGATGAACACTTTATAACCCGTTGCGAGTTGCTCCGTCAGATTTTCTGCCAGTAAACTGAAGTTCTTGTTGAAGGCAGGCTGAGGTATTGTTTTGAAGTTGATCTGAACAGCATCGGGGTAATGGCTCAGAGAGCCGAATTCAACGGATCTGAATTGAGTTATTTTTTGCAGAAAGCCGGTTCCCGTAAAAATTTGCCAGTCCTGTATATGAAAAGTATTGTCCCGAAACGTTTTCAGGGAACAGATCTGTTCGTATATTTCATTTAGCTGACCGGCAACAAAACTGATGTTATTAATCCATATTACAGTTGAAGGATCAAAATAATCAAGCAGGTCTTCACTTGTATCGTTCGAAGTCAGTTCCCGGACGTCCGGCACGATTGTAATCTGCTCCAGAAGATGTGCGGAAAGCTGTGTTTCCACATCAAAAGTACGGATGGATTCCACGACATTACCGGAAAAATCAATACGGTAAGGATCGGGATTTGAGAATGAAAATACATCCGTGATGCTCCCGCGTATGGAATACTGTCCGGGTTCATAAACAAAATCAACCGCGCTGAACCGATATGCTTCAAGAACCTCGTGGAGGAATACGGGAGTGATTTTTTCTCCTGGTGACAGCTGAAATGTGCTGGATTGGCGTTTGTTTCTGGAAACAACCTTTTCAGCGATACTTTCAGCATGACAGACAATAATCCTGAATGATCCGGGAGGCATTGTTTCCCGGCTTTTATCAATACTGTTGAAAAGGCTGGTACGCAGAATCACATTACCCTGATCGACCTGGTTGTATTGTATGGATCTTTTGTAGGATGACGGAAAGAAATGTATATGGTCAGGTCCCAGAAGATTGACAAGGTCATTGTAAAGGTATGCCGCATCATCCCGCTCGGGCTCGATCATAAGGTGCAGCCCTCCGATGGACGGAATGACAGAAGCGGTAAGAAGACTCCTGGATGAACCGTAAAGACCCCTTAAGTTTATTTTTGAAACCGTGTTATCCTGCAACAGTAAATTTAATTTTCTGCAGGAAGGATGATGATCATAATACCCGATCAGTTCGTCGATTTCCACACCCGGTATATTATTATAAGGCAAAATTGGGAACAGCTTAGGTGCCCGTATCCGTCAGACGGTTTTCCATCCGGTTCAGCCCGGTTGACAGAAAGAACCTGAAAGTCCCGTAAATTCAAGCATCCTCCGCATGAAAACGTCTGCCGCAAAATTAGGGATTAATGATAAATTCCATAGTCTTTGAAAGTTGAAAATATTATTTTTGGTATAAAGATATGATCAATGCAGGTATTTAAGTTTGGTGGTGCGACCATAAAGGATGCAAAGGCAGTTGAGCGTATGGGAATGATAGTGGAACATCATCATGATCCGCTTGTCATCGTGGTATCTGCTATGGGGAAAACGACCAATGCCCTGGAGAAGGTTGTTGCCGGTTATATGTCAGGAAACATCACTCAGTCCATGAATGCGTTAAAAGCGATACGGGAATATCATATGAGTATCGCATCTGAATTAATGGCTAACAGAAATAATATGCTGCTGGGAGAAATTAAGAATATTTTTGCGGGACTGGAAAACCGGTTGCAATCCTTACCGGCTGCCCCTTACAATCAGGAATACGATCAGATTGTCTGCTGGGGAGAAATATTATCCACTTTAATTATCAGTCACTATCTGAATCATGTGGGAATATGCAACCAGTGGGTCGATGCAAGGCACATATTAAAAACAGACAGCACTTTTCGTGAAGGCAGGATTGACTGGGACATAACATCGCAGCTGGTAAAGGAAAAGATTGATTTTACAAAATCCGGATTGTTCATTACACAGGGCTTTATCGGATCCACCGTCAACAATCTTTCCACAACGCTGGGAAGGGAAGGGTCGGATTATACTGCAGCTATTCTTGCATATATTCTGGATGCCGACTCCGTAACGGTATGGAAGGATGTCCCGGGTGTACTGAATGCCGATCCCAAATGGTTTGACAGCACAGTAAGACTTGAGAAGATCTCCTATATGGATGCGATTGAACTCACGTATTACGGGACCAGTGTCATTCATCCCAAGACCATCCAGCCCCTGAAGAAAAAGAACATTCCTTTGTATGTAAAGTCTTTTCTATATCCTGATGAGCCCGGAACGATCATCGGCAGGGATGATTATGAAAGGCTCGTCCCTTCATTTATATTTAAGATGGATCAGGTGCTGATCCATATTCATCCGCCGGATTTTTCGTTTATTGCAGAGGAAAATCTTGAAATAATCTTTAATTGTTTTGCGGGATATGGCTTGAAAATAAATCTGATGCAAAATTCTGCAGTGAGTTTTGATGTTTGTGTAAACAATGATCAGAGTCGTATACAAGCCGTCATTAAGGAGCTTGAAAAACATTTCAGGGTACGCGTTACAAGTGGACTGGAATTGATAACCATCCGGTATTATGATCATGAAACAATCGACCGGGTGCTTGTGAATAAGGATCTGCTGATGACTCAGCGTACCAAAACAACCATACAAATGGTGGTGAAAGATCTGGGATAAGAGGGATCAGTCATACAGGACCAAATTATGCCGCTTCCGGTTGATCCGGGAATCCTGTGCAATCATCAGAGGTTGAACATATATACAACACTAATGTTCACCACCTGCATACTGGAATCACCGAAATAAAATTCAGGGACATTTAACGGGAACATTTTGCTAAGGCTGTAACTGAATGATCCCCTGAGTGCGAATATACCGATATGGTGATGCCATTCCAGCCCGAGTCCGCCAATGAGACCAAATTCTAATTTATGCTCAAGAGGTTTAAGATAATAATCCTTAAAATATGCCGTATCGGATATATTCAAAACTTCATTTTCTTTTTTCCGGTAACTCAGGTAAGGGCCAATGACAAAAGATAGTTTGAGCCTTTTTTTACCAAACAGGAATACAGCCGTTACAGGCACATCAATTGTCTGCAACACCCTTTTATATTCACCAAGCGTATCCCGGTTTTCAATCCAGCCTTTCTGACTGAAATTCAGTTCAACCTGTAATCCGATCTGAGGTTCCGATATATGCCTGAATATCAGTCCTGTCTGGTTTGCCTTAAACAGATGTTGTTGTATGGAGGGACTGAAACGGGTTCTGCACAGATTCATTCCTGTATGCAAACCCAAATGGGTGGAAGGACTGAAGACATCCTGGGCAGCGACATGCAACGATAAGAAAAGCAATACAGAAAAAGTAGTCCAGGTCTTTTTCACAGGATGATAAAACATAATCAGGGATCACCTCTGTAATTTAGTAGAGGCTGTCCTCGAGATTCTTAATCAGTTCCTTTGATATTTTTCGGGGATGGTTTTTCTTGACCTCTTTAAGCATTTCAAGTGCAATATGGCCATATTCAATGAGTCCCACAGGATTTTTATCGAAATTATAACTACCGATACAAAACTCAAGTCTGGAAATGATATCACTGAATTCCGGCTGGTTAAATTTTTTGAATGTCTGAACTGCTTTCTGGCAGGCATCCCGAAGTCTTTTACTTTTAGTTTCCATCAGTATGTATTTTTAAATGAATCCTGTTCTAAAAATACTTTATTTTTTCCTGCATAACAATGATTGTCATAAAGAATTCGCTAAAAGTTTATCCGTTCTCAGGCTACTCTTCCAGGTATGTTGCCAGTTTACTGTATACCAAATGTTTTAAAGAATCGTAGGTATGGTTTTCAGGATTTACAGGCTGTAGAATATCAACAGTCACTTTTTTGAATAAACGTGGAATCCTTGCTCCGGCAGGCAGAACATTATAAGAGCCCCTGATGGCTACCGGCACAACAGGTATGTTAAGTTCCTGACTCAGAATTGCAAAAGTCTGTTTGAAATCACCCAGTTTGCCTGTAAGGGTACGGGTACCTTCCGGAAAGATCACAAGATTCTTGCCTTTCTTCAGTACTTCAGCCAGTTTCTGGATGGACCTTTTCAGATCTTTATTTACATCCACCAGTATGACATTGTTTTTGCCGGCCAGATATTTCAGAACCGGATTGCGGAAATGTTTTTCTTTGGCATAGACATATGTCCTGTTCATGAATTTCCTTTTGAAAAGCGATACGACCAGGAATCCGTCAAGAATGCTCTGATGGTTGGGAGCTATAATGCAGGGGTAGTCCGGAAGGTTTTCAAGTCCTTTTGCTTTTATCCGCATAAAGCTTCTCAGGATCAATTTAATAAAAGAATTGATCAGGGTATGGGGGAAAACCGGCTTCTCCAAATTCAAATGCACTTTTTCCCTGAGGATCTGGGACCAGCTGATGCTTTCATTACCCAGCCTTGTTTTTTTCGCATGGAGGTATTCTGCCAGTTTGGACACAGATTGAAAATCAGATAAGGTGTTTTCAGAGATTTCAATTCCGAAAGCTGTTTCGATAAAGGCCGAAAGGCTTACCTTACCAAGGGAATCAATAGCAAGATCAAGTTCAAGGTGATCTGCGGGATGCACTGAATTTTGCGTTTCCTCTTCAAGGAACTTTTTCAGAACCTGATATTCCCATATTTCAGGCTCATTTTCCGTGGTTTTTTCCCGTTCCTTAACCATATCGGGGAGCTGGTAACGTTTTATTTTTCCCAGACGTGTTTTGGGAAGTTCTTCAGCAGTTATATGGAAGCGAATGATCTTTTTATAGGCAGATAAGGAACGATTGGCCTGATCAATTATGTTCCACCTCACATGATCATTAAGATCCTTGATTCCAGCCTCGTTCAGTTTTTTGAAGTCGGGAACAATGATACTCTGAAGAACACCATCTTTCAGAAATACACCCGTTTCTTTAACCAAAGGAGACTGTCTGATAATGACCCTTTCCACTTCTTCAGGATTGATGTTTTTACCATTGGGAAGTACAATAATTTCTTTCTTACGGCCGGTAATATGGACATAACCTTCCTGATCCATGAATCCCAGGTCACCGGTATGGAGCCAGCCGTCTTTCAGGACTTCAGCAGTCTCTTCAGGCTTGTTGTAATATCCTTTCATTACATTACTTCCTGAGACTAAAATTTCATCATCGGAAAATCTGATCCTGATGCCCGGCAGCAATTGGCCCGGAATGCCGGGTTTTATTTTACCCGGCCTGGTAAATGTTATCATCGGAGCAGTTTCGGTCATTCCATATCCTTCGAGCAATTCAAATCCCAAATCAACGAAGAATCTCACAATTTCAGGATCGATGGGCGCTCCACCGCTTACCAGGTATTTTATGGCGCCTCCGAATTTTTTATGCACCGTACCGAATAACTTGCGTGAAAATGAAATTGAATGTACCCGGCGTGATAGCCATAGCATTACCCTGGCCGCCGCATTTTGTCTGATTTTTTCCCTGAGCCCTTTGTAAATCAGCTGGTAGAGTCGGGGTACGCCAATCATGATCGTAACCTTGAACTGCTGAAGTACTCCGATCAGGTTCTCTGCTGAAAAAGATGTATTCATAACAATGGTACCTTTTGCATAAAAGGGTGCTACTATTGTACCTACCAGCGGCAGAATATGGTGTAGAGGCAACAGGATCATAACACGGTCGACCTGTGTATAAATGGGCACATCCTGGCAGACTGCAGTCAGGTTGGTCAGCAGATTCTGATAGGAAAGCATGACACCTTTCGGATTTCCGGTAGTGCCCGAGGTATAAAGGATCAAAGCGGTTTTTTCCTCATCAGCAATAACAAAATCTTCAGGAGCAAAATGTTCAGCGTGCATCATCAGATCCTCAAAAATAAGGACGTCAGGATTCTGTCCTGTATTTCGGACAGCATTATGAATAACGCCGGATTTGTCGCGGGAGCAGAATATAACACGAGGCCTGCAATCGCTGATTATATATTCAACCTCTTCCTGGGTAGACAACGTATCAATGGGAATGACCGATGCATTGTTTTTCCAGGAGGCATACAAAGCAAAAATCCATTCAACTCTGTTTTCAGAGAATATGACAACGTTCTGCCCATCAGTTTCACCCAGCTGATCTGAATAGGCTCCGATGTTCTTTAATACTGAATCGTATGTATATCTGATGTTTTCACCAATAATGGCGTCTTTGTCAGATCTTTCAATTAATTTGATCATTATTCAGGCAAAGTGTTTCGTTTAGTACAATGATTGCTTTTTTATAATCCTTTCGTCCGATGACGAACTGCATATTTACCTGTTTCATCGATTGCGAAACAGCTTCAATGTTAATATTGTTATGAGCAAGCGCACAGGTTGCTTTTGCAATAATACCCGGCTGGGCGATGTTCGTTCCCAGTGCGCAGACCAGCGCGACGGATTTCACGGTAACCTCATAATACTGTTGTTTCAATTCATTCAGAAGTTCCTTTTTAACGTCATCATCCCAGATTACCAGGGTTATGCTATTGGCGTTGGTGGCTTTCAGGATGTAGCTGATGTTATAATATTCAAAACGCTCCATAATGGAACGGTCAAAGCCAACCTGACCTACCATCAGTGGATCATGGATTTCAATTGCTGTAACATCAGGGGTGCCCGATATGATTTCCACTTTTGATTGCTCTCCCACGTAGTTTTTTGTGATGAGGGTTCCCGGATGGTCGGGTTCAAACGTATTTTTGATGCGGATGTGGATACCGGCCATTTCAAGCGGTTTAGATGCTTTGGGATGAATAGCTTCCATGCCGATATCAGCAAGCTGATCGGCAACATTGTAATTCGTAAAGCATACCGGAATGGACTTTTCTATTCCAACGATATTCGGATCTGCAGAAGAAAGATGGAATTCTTTATGAATAACGGCTTCATCAGCTTTCACTTCAACCGCGACCTTACTGAATGTAACTTCACTGTAACCCCGGTCAAATTCCCGCATGATCCCTTCGGTTCCCTTTGTGTATCCGGTCACTACAGGTATTGAACGGGTATAATCAACCTTCTGAAACGCTTTATGGATCCGTTCATCAATTGTAAGATACTCGGTGTCATCGAAGCCGCAAAGATCAATAAATGAAGCTCTTACGTCATGGTTTTCAAGTATGTTCACCGAGTTGAAAGCTGCATGCGCTTCGCCGATTGATGAAAGTATTTCGCGTGCTGCCAGCAGTATGTTCGTTCGGTTCACATAACCTGTTGCAAGAACATTGTTCAGATTGTTAAGATAATTCCTGGCCTGCGATATGCGATGTGCGATAAAATCATCGGCTTTTCCCAGATCAAGCTTGATCTCCCTGAAGGTATGGTTGATGGCAATCAACTTGTCAAGCAATCCGGTCAGGGCCTTTCCGAAATCCTCATTGTTGATGAATTTCTGGTATATTCCGGGTTCTTTTGTTTTTTTATGTTCCAGAAGCCAGTTGGTTACATTGTTGTATGCTGAAACCACAAAAATTCTGTTGTAATAATCAGCCTGACGCATAACGGGCTTCATTATGATATTGTTGAGCACTTCACCAAACTTTAACATGGAAGTGCCGCCTATTTTTTCGACTGTAAGCATATTATGTGAAAATATCTATTTATTGGTTTTTCAGGGGGCAAAAATAGCAATTTTAAATGATTAACTCTTAAGTTCAACCCTGAACAGGGGTTTATAGCCAAAATGCTCACCATCACTTGTATAGAAATTATAACCCAGCACCATTGAATGTACTTTTTTTGTCATGGTGCTTTTGTCAGGATTCAGGAACCAAATTTCAGTAAACTGGATCATTCCAATTTCATTATAATCAAAGCCTGTCTCGCTTTCAATTTTTTCCAGTTGCCTGTTCGTCAGCCGCTCCATTGTTTCATATTCATAGGCATAGGCATTGCCTTCGCGGATCATGCGGAAAATATTACTGATCAAAGCCTGATGGTTCAGGTTGCTCAGGCATTGTTCAGCCCACCGGTCATCAGGATTTGAATTGCGGATGATAACTTCATAGGTTATGGTATCTGCGACAATGGTTCCGAATACTGTATCAGCGGGGACAGCTTCATCGCCTGAAGAAACACCTGTATCTTCATGTGCACAGGCCAGGTTGATCACGATGCAGGTTAAAAGGACCGGCCAAAGCAAATGCTTTAGTGTTCCAAAATCCGGTAAATAAAAATGTTTTTGCATGACTGCGACTGGTTATATGTATTTAATTTTTGCTTCTGTGAGGCAACGTGAAAGAAAATGTGCTGCCTTTACCCGGATGGCTGTTAACGGCAATGATACCCCCATGCATCTGGATCAATTCCTTGCACAGCAGGAGGCCAAAACCGGAACCCGCCTCGGAAGCAGTACCTCTTTTTGTAAAATTCTTGTCAATATTAAACAAATTTGACAGTTCCTCTTTTGTCATCCCGGTACCCTGATCCGTTATTTCAACTACCGCACAGTCCTCACTGTCTTTTGCCGAAATCACAACAACATGATTCGGGTATGAATATTTTATCGCATTCAGGATAATATTTCGCAATACGGTCTTTATCATTTGTTCATCAGCCTGTACCGATAACCGTGCAGGGATCTTGTGTTTTACAGTTACATATTTTTGTTCATAAAAATGCTTTAACTCCTGTATTTCTTGTGCGACAAGTTCGTTGATTTTCAAAGTTTTCAGCTGCAGCCGCATTCCTTCCTTCTGAATCGTTGACCATTCCAGTAAATTCTGAAGCAAATTATAGGTTGTACGGGATGTATCATGTAAAATTTTTGCTGTTCTGGAAACACCCTGCAAATCACCACTTTCAGCATGTCTGAGGATAATTTCCGACAAATTAATGATGACGTGGAACGGATTGCGGAGGTCGTGCGCGATAATTGCTAGAAGTTTATCCTTTGTGAGATTTTGCTTCTTCAGGTTTTTCTCTTTTTCTATTAATTCATTTTCCTTTTGTTTGCTTGCTGAAATTTCATTCAATATAACGGTATAACCCAGGAGCTTACCTCTTTTTCTGATTACAGGATTGATGCTTGCATAAAAATGTTTCGGTTTGTTATCCTGTATGATATCAATTTCGGCCCCGGTCTGGCCTTTTGTCTGAATGAGATTTGAAAGTGAGGGATTCATGGCTTGTAAACGATGAACCGGTTTTCCGGTCATTTCATTGTCTAACGCCGGAATTGTGGTGACTGCTTTACGGTTGAAACCTGCCAGCCGCTTATTTTTATCCAGAATGATCACTGCACTGGACATGCTTTCAAAGACTTCTTCCAGTGCGAGCGGAAAAAAATCGAGCAACTGATACCGGGATATTCCGACAACATAAAGTATACCAATGAATGCAAATGAAAAAGGTACTATATCGAGATTGTCGCTGCTTTCCCCGGTAAGGTAGACCAGGTAAAATCCCCAGGGAATGACAGAAGCAATGAGCAAGAGTAAAGACCGTGACCGTTTGATGCCCGTTGCATGTATTGCCATTAGTGCATATAAAATACAGCTGATCAGAAGCGCTGTGTTGGCATAAATCTGGTGAGCCCAGTACCAGAGACCTTTGGAAAATGCTGCAAGGGTGAAGGTACCGTTGCTGTTTATCCGTAAATCCCTGTAAAAAAACTGACCAAGGTTTGAATAATGAAGAATAAGGGTTACCGAGGAAAGTGATAACAACAGGATAAGCATTCCCGCTGTTATGAAATGTCCCCTGTCTGTTAATTGAAGCGCAAGCAGGATCAGTAGGGCCGGTATAAAAGAAATACCGGTATATTCGATTTTAAGCCAAAACAGGATGTCCTGTAAATTGTTGGAAGACAATTCAAAAGCATAACCGAAAGCATACAGGGTAAGGGCAAGAAGCAGGAAACAGAGTTCAGCAGCTCCC
>JAFGRC010000020.1 GCA_016935355.1 Bacteroidales bacterium | reverse complement strand
CCTAAATAATTGCGATATTCGCACCCTGATTGACAAAAGGAACGAAAAGATCGGTAAAAAGATCAGGGATAATGAGTTAAAGAGGATACCGTACCTGTTGATCGTCGGAGAAAAAGAAACATCCGAAGAAACTGTTTCTGTCCGCCGGCAAGGTGATGGAGATAAAGGCAGTATGAAACTTGAAGCTTTCAGGGATATGGTCCTGAATGAAATAAAAAAACAACTTGATTATCTGGATCAGTAACAATTCGTGTAACTAAAAAAAAGGAGGGCCTAAGTATAGCAGCATTAACTTTCAGAAGAGATTTCAGAAGGGATGAGCAAACCCAGTTTGCCATCAATTATGAAATCAAATCACCGGTCGTCAGAGTAGTCGGTGACAATATTGAAAAACCTGGCATATTTCCGATAAAGGAAGCCATTAAAATGGCTGAAGAACAAGATCTTGATCTGGTTGAAATATCACCACATGCAAGTCCGCCGGTTTGTAAAATAATTGATTATCAAAAGTTCTTATATCAACAAAAGCGTAAACAAAAAGAACTCAAGGCCAAAACCGCCAGGATCATCGTTAAAGAGATCAGGTTCGGGCCTTATACCGATGACCACGATTACAACTTTAAGCTGAAACATGCCCAGCGGTTTCTTCAGGACGGAGCCAAAGTCAAGGCTTACGTGTTTTTCAAAGGCCGGTCGATTGTTTACAATGAAGACGGTGAAGCTTTACTCCAGCGATTTGCAGATGACCTGCAGGAACTGGCAAAAATAGAACAGGAACCAAAACTGGAAGGGAAAAGGATGATCATGATCCTGGCTCCCTTACCAAAAAGAAAATAAACAGTAACAATAATTTTTCAGCAGAATGCCAAAGATGAAAACAAATTCCGGTGCCAAGAAGCGTTATGCACTGACCGGAACAGGAAAGATCAAACGCGAGCATGCGTATAAAAGCCATATTCTTACAAAAAAGTCAACCAAAAGAAAAAGGAACCTCGGATATTCCACACTGGTTTCAAAGGCTGACGAAAAAAATGCAAGGTATTTAATGGCAATTAAATAACGTCAACAACGCACAATAACAGAGTATTAACCTGAGTGAATTAGCATATAAGATTCCTTTGAACAGGAACGCTAATCATTCCAAAAACAGCAAATTATGCCACGGTCAGTTAATGTTGTCGCATCGAGGGAAAGAAGAAAAAAGATACTGAAACAAACCAGGGGAAATTTCCTTTCACGGAAAAACGTTTTAACAGTAGCCAAAAACACATGGGAAAAGGGACTGTCTTATGCATATGCCCACAGAAGAACCAAAAAGAGGGATTTCCGGTCGCTCTGGATAACCCGTATTAATGCAGGAGTAAGAAAGTATGCGATGTCATATTCCGAATTTATGGGTAAGCTCAATGCAAAAGGCATTGCTATCAACAGAAAAGCACTGGCCGACCTGGCCATGAATGATCCTGAAGCATTTGAGGCAATTGTCAATTCCGTTAAATAGGCCTTTACATCAATACGTTACAGGTTGCATCTGAAAAAGAGCCGGGGCCAGGCAGGATTATCTCTTCATCATTCATCGGGAACCAAAATAATTTATTACAATGAACATTGCATTACTCGGTTATGGCAAGATGGGAAAAGAGATCGAAAAAACCGCCCTTCAAAGAAACCATCAGATCGTGCTTGTCATTGATGTGAATAACCTCGGAGACCTTACCGTAAACAACCTGAAAAAGGCCGATGCAGCAGTCGATTTCTCAACCCCTGCCTCGGCTTATAACAACATCATGAAATGTTTCGAGGCTGATATACCTGTGGTAAGTGGTACCACAGGATGGCTGGATCAAGTGGATAAAGTAAGGGAAATCTGTTTGAAAGAAAACAAAGCTTTTTTTTATGCTTCCAACTTCAGTATCGGTGTTAACATACTTTTTGCACTCAACAAATACCTGGCACGGATCATGGACGGTTTTGAAAATTATGAAGTTGACGTGAAGGAAACGCATCACATTCATAAACTTGATGCGCCCAGCGGAACCGCAATTTCACTGGCAAAAGACCTGATCAGCCTCATCCGGCGCAAAGAGAAATGGGAGCTTGCACGTGTTTCTGATCCCGGGACTCTCAAAATTACAGCCAACCGGGAAGATGAAGTTCCCGGCATTCACAGGGTAACCTATGATTCTGCTGACGATACCATTGAGATCTCACATTCAGCAAAAAGCCGTAAAGGTTTTGTGATTGGTGCACTGATGGCCCTCGAATTCATCAGGGAAAGGAAAGGTGTTTACACCATGTCAGACCTGTTATGCATTGATTAAGAATCTTCTGTTGTGTCGACAAAAGTACCGATATCAGGGATTGTCAGATTCATCATAACAATCATCCTGTTGGTGCTTTGGGTCTGGTGGACAGGCTTTTACTGGATGCTGGCACTTTCTGTTTTAATATTTGACCTGTTTTTCACCCGCTATTGCAAAAAGCTGCTTTCTGTCCTGAAATTGTCCGTTATCATCAAGCGGGCTTTTGAACTCGTATTTACAGTCTTTATAGCCGTTATTATTGCATTCCTGCTTAAATCATTTGTCGTGGACATCTTTTCGATCCCGTCCTCTTCAATGGAAAAGACCATAAATGTGGGTGATTACATTCTTGTCTCCAAACTTGCATATGGTCCGCGGTTGCCGGTTCGCATGCGCATCGGTCAATTATTCGTTCCCGGATACGAGCCAAAATCAGAAAAAACATTTCGCTATAGCAGACTGAAAGGCTTTTCCTCCATAAAACGCAATGATATTATCGTATTCAATTTTCCTGAAGGTGATACGGTCATTGCAGGCAGCGTAAACGGACTCGAAACCTATTATACAATGAACAGGGACGACGGGAATTCAGCCGGAGGTGAAGGAGCCGGGCTTGTATACAGACAGGTCGATTTGCGTGAAAATTACATTAAAAGGTGTATTGGTATTCCCGGGGACACCATTATGGTTCTTCATGGATATGCATACGTGAACGGAAATCAGGAATCCTATATAAAAGGAAGACAGTTCAATTACTTCCTGACTTCACCAGCACCGGATATTGATTCCATACTGGTTCGTCAATACCGCATTTCATCATATGATATTAATTTCAATCCGTACAATTTGATATATGAACTGCCGCTGACACAATCCTCGTTTGATTCACTTTTAAATGAACCTGCTGTAAAGGGACTGAGGAGGCATGAGAACGTAAATTCCACATTTTCCGGTCAGCAAATATTTCCGGCAGACCGGATCCGTTTGTGGACAGAGGACAATTTCGGTCCGGTTATTGTTCCACGCAAAGGCGACACCATATCGCTAAACATGGATAACATTCTCCTTTATCAAAGAATTATTACTGCATATGAAAAGAACAGCCTCGACATCCGTGACGGCAGGATCTATATTAACGGATATCCGGCTTCATCATACACATTTTGCATGGATTACTATTTCATGATGGGAGATAACCGGCACAACTCCAACGATTCCCGTTTCTGGGGATTTGTCCCTGAAGATCACATCATCGGCAGAGCATGGATGGTGTGGCTTTCTGTTGACAAGACCAGAACCGGTCTGAGCCGCATCAGATGGAAGCAAATGTTTAAAATCATAAGATAAAAAAAAATATTATTTTTAACGGCAAAAATCTCAAGCATGAAAGTATCACGAAATGATCTGATCTGGTGCATTATTGTATCAGTGATCTATATTTTATGGGTAATCTGGCTCGGTAACTACTGGTGGTTGTTTGGACTTCCGATCATATTTGACATATACATATCAAAAAAAGTCAACTGGACTTTCTGGAAAAAGAGAGACGGCAACAACAGCAAATTCATCGAATGGCTTGATGCCTTAATATTCGCGGTAATCGCAGTTACTTTAATCAACATTTTCCTGTTTCAGAATTACAAAATCCCGACCGGATCAATGGAAAAAACCATGCTGATCGGCGATCATCTGTATGTGAGCAAGGTAGCCTACGGACCAAGAGTCCCCAATACACCACTTGCTTTTCCTTTTACGCAAAATACGCTTCCCCTGACAAAGGGAACAAAATCCTATCTTGAATGGATCAAACTGCCGTATAACAGACTGGCCGGATTCGGCAAGATAAAACGCGATGACATCGTCGTGTTTAATTTTCCGGCAGGTGATACGGTTGTGCTGGGACATACAAATGTAAGCTATTATTCCATTGTACGTGATTCCGTGCAATACCTCAAGAACAGGGATATTATAAACGGCGTTCAGCCGAGGTCCGAAAAGGAATATTATGCCCTTGCACGCAGGGGCGTATGGGAAAATTTTGAAATTCTCGTCAGGCCGGTCGACAGGCGGGATAATTACATCAAGCGATGTGTAGCCATTCCCGGGGACACCATGCGGATCATTAACCGCCAGGTATATGTAAACGGTAAACCGGAAAAAGACTTCTCCGGAATCCAGTTCGGATATTATATTTATCTGAATGAGGGACAAACCATTTCAGATCAGGTGTTCAACCGGATGGGGATTTACGACTACCAGCGCGGATACACGGGATCGGCAATCCATGCCTTTTTAACACAGGAAGAAGTCGGGCTGATCCAGAAATTCAGCAATGTCCGGGAAATACAACTCAATCATTATTTTGATGATTACAACATCGATTATTTCCCCCATGATACCAACTACAGATGGACACTGAATAATTTCGGTCCGCTCTACGTCCCCAAAAAAGGTGCAACCATAGAAATAACCCCTGAAAATCTTTGCCTGTATGAAAGGATCATCAACTATTATGAAGGGAATGACCTGCGTATTGAAAATGGTCAGATCTATATAAACGGACAACCTGCCCGGGAATACACATTTAAAATGGATTATTACTGGATGATGGGCGATAACCGGCACAGCAGCCTTGATTCCCGCTTCTGGGGATTCGTCCCTGAAGATCATATTGTCGGCAAGCCCAGATTTGTCTGGTTATCCCTTGATAATAACCAGAAATTCCTGAAACGGATCCGGCTCAACAGGATGTTCAGAAAAATCGAGTAAATCAGTGTCCCGCTCCACCCGGGTGTCTGAACTTGTCACCGGTCTGTTCCACAAGTATTCTGTACCATGCTTTACTGTATCCCGGTTGCTCGACTTCAGGGTTCTGCTGACCTTCAACTTTCGTTTTTACATTGCCATCCATGAACCGGGTAAACAGAAAGGCATATAATTTTTTCCACTTCTCAACGGTATAATTTCCTGCATTCACCGAATAGGCCGTCAGGTATTTTAATGCTTCACCAGGATTTGAGTTATAAAGGGACAAAGCCTCCTGATCCACCTTCCCGGTTTCTTCCATATACCGGGCTTCAAGTTTCTTTTGTTCATCACGGACATAAGGTACAATGGCATTATAGCGTGTATAGGCAAAATTAGAAACCTGGTTAAACACCCAGAAGGCAGCATCACCGTTGAATTCCATCATGGCTCCGTTGCCCGCGGCATAGCTTTCCGGAACAGCTGTAACGCCGCAATACATCGGTGCATATACAGTAGTATAGGTATCGTCAACACCAAACCACAGAATGCCGCCGATCGGATCCGGTAACCAGGAACGGGACTGTGCAATAAATGAAAATCCGGTCTGCTGTGTTGAAATTGCACGTTCGTTGAAATATTCGACGCCATCCACCACCCATGTAAGCGGCCGCCACCTGACGATGCTCTGAAAGGGCGATGCTCCGTAATCCTTTGTCATATCCAGCTCTGTGTCCTGAAAATAATCACGCATCAGGTCCATTGCATCCTTAATGGTAAGTTTACGGTTCACTTTAATCCACAGGGGCAGCCTGTTGTTCAGATTCTCACCTTTGATAAAATCAAGATACCGGTCCATATCATCGGCTACCTTCCTGAAACCCGACCATACACGGGACTCACAAAATCTTGCGCCTTCAAAATCAACAGGAGCATAAGCATCAGAAAAGCTGAAAGCCTCATCAGGTCCGTTATAATAACCCATCTCACGGGCAAATGAAATGACATCATCCGCATACAGACAATTATCCGGGTCGTTCAGCGGAAAGGTGGTGATCCTTGACTGGTTGGCGTGGCCGCATATATAACCGTCGGGTACGCGGCGGGCTACCCAGACAGCACCCTTATTTCCGGGTCCTTTTCCGATCAGTTCCATGATCCAAACTTCCTCAGGATCTGAAATTGAAAGTGATTCCCCGCTGCTGTAATAGCCGTATTCCTGAAGCAACTCATCCATGATCCGGATGGCTTCCCGGGCGGTTCCGGCACGTTGCAGCGTCATGTACATCAGACTGCCGTAATCAATAATACCCGTTGTATCCTCCAGTTCCGGACGACCACCGAAGGTGGTCTCCCCTATCGCAACCTGATGTTCATTCATATTGCCCACAACCGAATAGGTATGCCTTACCTGAGGAATTGTCCCCAGGTATTCACCCGTATCCCATTCATATACATCAACCGTACTTCCGGCCGGATGATCGCTTGCAGGCCAAAAATACAACTCGCCGTAAAGAACATGTGAATCAGCTGAATATGATATCATTGCAGAACCGTCTGTAGTCGCTCCCTTTGTGATCAGAAAATTTGTGCACGGAAAAAGATTTTTAGTCGTAAAAACAATGATCAGAATAAGTGTAATAAGATTTTTGTTTGTCATAATATAAAGATTTGCTGATAAAGATAGCATTTAAATTTTTTTAAGTTGCAGATCACAGTCAGCAGGCGGATGTGAACAAAATGTTGTTTGATTTGTTAAGAAATAAATTAGAAGATCGTCAGGTTTTAATGATTACTAACATTTTTTGACTTTTTTTAACAAAAAAGCACGTTTAAATCTGAACCGGATTGTCTAATTTTGAGGTGTGAAGATGTGATCGAGATGGTTTGATTTTGAATTTATTGAGGGATAAAACATAGAGTTAGTTTTTTCATAATTAGTAGTTTTTTGTTAATAATTAGTTTGCTTTTAGTTAGGGTTGAGAATGGATGATTACCACAAGGTT
>JAFGRC010000112.1 GCA_016935355.1 Bacteroidales bacterium | reverse complement strand
TTATCCAGTTGTTCCTGGGCTGCTTTATAACCGGGAATATTGTCCAGGATGTAATCTGTATCAACAAATGCATAGTTTTGTGCTGTTGCCAGTGTGAAAGCAAGGACCAGACCGGCAAATAGTAAAAGTATTTTTTTCATGACCGTTGATTTTATTCTCTTATTCATAATATTAAATTATTCTCAAATAATGTACAGCAAATTCAGTACCAAAAAAATAAACGATTGTTTCAGAATTGCTGACCCATGACAAAATGGAACTCACTTCCATGGTATCCCCTTCGTTTTTCAGCATCAGAAATACCGCCACTGTTGGGCAGGTCAAATCCAAAACCCCAGTCCACACCCAGGAGTCCGAACATCGGCAGGTATGCACGTATCCCCACGCCTGCTGAACGTTTGATAGCGAAGGGATTGAAATCATCAAAACGTTGCCATGCATTTCCGCCTTCAAGAAATACATGTCCGAAAAAGGTTGCTGACTGGCTCAGGGATATGGGATACCGTAATTCCAGGGTATATTTCACATAAATATTTCCGTTGTCGATATTCGAAACTGACCCTGTGTTGCTCATGATCGTTGTTTGCGGTGTCAGAGATCCTTCAGGGTAACCCCTCAGGGCCACAATATCAGTACCGTAAAGGTTGTAGCCCGTCATGCCGCTGCCTCCCACACTGAACTTCTCAAAGGGTGAAGGACCTATATTCTTGTTGTAATAACCCAGGTAGCCAAATTCTGTTTTTGTTGCGAGAACAAGATTCCCGACCAGACTCATGTACCACGATCCGTTGAATTTCCATTTATGATATTCAATGAACTGGTATTTCCGGGAATCTTCAATACTGCTGACTTCGGCTGCGGTCTGCTGCTCAATCTGGAAAACGGACATATACTTGTTCTCATTGGTTATCCGGTCCCTGATGATCAGTTTTTCAGCATCCGACAAGGTCCAGTAATTATCCTGCCTGAGCAGGGATACCGGCGGTGTCAGTTTCAGCGACAGATTAAATGCAGACCCGTGGCGCGGATATATCATCTGATCTTGTGAGCTGCGTGAAATCGACAACTGCATGTCTATTACATTGGAGAAGCCTTTACTGATGAAGAAGTTCGTTCCCCAGTTATTCAAATGATACCGCTGGTATCCGGCTTCAGTGTATACCACGAAATAATCATCGGGCCAGGTGAGCCTGCGCCCGATACCCACTGATGCCCCCGTAACTTTAAAGAAGGCATCGGCCAGATTCGGGTCATTTCTTCGGTTCAGACTTTTTGTAATGGTATGGTAAAACGATACGGAAAAGCTGTTGGGTTTCTTACCCCCGAACCATGGTTCGACAAAAGAAAGGTTGTATGCCTGGTAATAGCGTCCGTTTGACTGTGCACGGATGGACAGTGTCTGACCATCACCTGAAGGAACCGGCCTCCAGGCACCCGGATCAAACATTTTACGAGCTGAGAAATTGGCAAACCGGAGTCCGACTGTTCCGACAAATCCATATCCCCCCCATCCTCCGGATACTTCCAGCTGGTCATTTGAACGCTCTTCAACTTGATATTCAATATCAACGGTTCCGTCGTCCAGGTTGGGTATTGGGTTGGGGATGATGTTTTCCGGATTGAAATGTCCCAGAGCCGCCAGTTCCCTGACAGAACGGATGATGGCAGTTTTGCTGAACAGATCCCCCGGGATGGTACGCAGCTCACGCCTGATCACATGTTCATTTGTTTTTGTGTTGCCGGTTATGATGATCTGGTTTATTGTCGCCTGAGGTCCTTCATAGACCCGCATTTCCAGATCAATGGAATCGCCCTCAATATTCGCTTCAACAGGTTCGATGGATGAAAACAAATGGCCGGCATCCATATACTGTGACTGCACCGCATCTTCATCTATGAACAATCGTTCATTGAGTCGGGTTTGATCGTATATATCTCCCTTTTCTATTCCCAATACCCGGTTCAGGGCTTCTGCGGGATATTTTGTATTGCCTACCCAGATAATATTCCGTATGGCGTATTGCGTGCCTTCTTCAACAGTAATATCCAGTGTTATTCTCTTGTCGTTGAGGACTTCAATCTTTTCATTAAGAATCCTTGCATCACGGTATCCGTTTTCGTTGTAAAAGTCCAGAAGACTCTGCCGGTCTTCTTTATAATTTGATTCAAGGTATTTGGAACCCTTGAAGATGTTCATGTTTATTTGTTTGGTGTTTTTCAGGGCCCTTCTCAGCCTTTTATCCGAAAATGCTTCATTGCCATGAAATGTTATTTCCTCAATTTTTACTTTTTTACCTTTATCGACATGCATATCAATATATACCCTGTTTCCGGGAGGCGTTGTGTCAGCCCTATGGATAATATCAACGGAACAATTCAGGAAGCCCTTTTCTGTGAAATATTTTTTAATGATGGAAACGGAGTTGTTCAAAATGTTCTCGGTGACCTGGCTTCCTGTTCTGAGATTCAGCTTTTCATTGATTTCCTTCGTTTCTGTGCTGTTTATCCCGGTCAGCTGCAACCGTGAAAGTCTTGGCATCTCTGTGAGTTGAATTTCAAGATAAACATTTTTGCCCTCGATTTTCGTTATGACAACCTTAACATCGGAAAAAAGTCCAAAAGACCAGAATTTATCTATGGTGTTGGTAATTTCTTCACCGGGAATGGAAATTTCCTGACCTATCTGCAATCCTGAAATGTTTACAAGATAGGATGTCTGATAGGACATGATTCCTGAAATGGTTATATCTGCAATGACATAATTACCGACCTGATCATAGCTGATGTATTCCACCCTGCCGGTATCCGGAATTTGTCCGGTAACATGCATGAATAAAAAGAATAATATAGAAGCCAGACAATGCCTTTTCATTCGCTATCAGCTGTTTGTTTTGCTATTTCCGAAAATCTGATCAGCCGTCTTGCCAAAACGCCTTTCCCTGTTCTGAAAATTCAGTATGGCTTCATAAAGGTCTTCCCTGCGAAAATCAGGCCAGAGTGTCTTTGTAAAATACAGTTCTGAATATGCGATCTGCCAGAGCAGGAAATTACTGATTCTGAATTCACCGCTTGTCCTGATGACCAGTTCCGGTTCCGGAAAGTCCGAAGTATTCAGATGCTGCTCAAAAAGCTTATCATTGATTTCTTCGTACCTGATCGTTCCGCTTTCCAGTTCTTTCGCAATGTTCTTGACAGCCTGAAGAATCTCCCATCTGGAGCTGTAACTTAATGCCAGGATCAGCTTCAAGCCGGAATTATGCCGACTTTTTTCTATGGCTTTATTGAGTTGTCGTTGCACATTGACCGGAAGGCTTGCAATGTCTCCTATGGCAAGGAGTTTTATATTATTCTTCAGAAGTGTGCCGGTTTCTTTATGAATGGTTGAAACAAGAAGTGACATTAAGGCATCGACTTCACTTTTAGGCCTTTTCCAGTTTTCTGTGGAAAATGCGAAGAGGGTAAGATATTCCAGACCCAGTTCTGCAACGGCTTCCACGGTATCCCGCACAGCAGCGACAGCATGCTGGTGCCCGAAAATCCTCTGATTACCACGTTGCTGTGCCCATCTTCCGCTTCCATCCATGATAATAGCAATGTGCTTTGGCAGCTTTTCCCTGTTGATCCTGTCTTTTACTGGTATATTTATTTTATCAGTCATATGCCGGACAATCCACCGCAAAATTAAAAAACTTATAAGTAATAAAAATACCTAAATAAGAATACCAGTCATTATTGTGTATTATTGAATAGGTTTCGGGGTAATTTAGATATCCGTCGAACCTGTCGTTGAATGTTTTGCGAAATGACCATTCAGCACCGCCACTCAACCGCTTTGTGAAAGTTGTCTTGATCCCGATTCCGAAAGGCAGACTGACAAAATTATTGGCATCCCTGTCGGTTTGAATGATCAGAGCTCCTGCCAGTCCTGTTGTTATGTAGGGAGTGTAATCCCACCTCGTCTGGTTTGGTTCGTAGGGCAGGAAATTGAACTCAACCTGCAGAGCAGCATCAATTAAGGAAGTATTGAAAAATCGGGGACTGACAGGTCTGTCGGGATGCAGGTCCCCCGGAAAATCCAGATCATTGCCGCTCAGGTTAATGTAAATTGCGCTAAACCTGACGGCGTATCGAGTATTGATGTTAAAACGGTATATGCCCCCCAGCGAAAGCGAGGGTCTGTAAAAATGACGGCTTGGATTGATATCGCCAAGATAATATGCTATTCCGGCAAAAATACCCACATTTGCATTTCGCTGTGCCTGAACATTTATGCCGGTCATGATCATGATAACCGGCACCAGTAAAAAATATTTCTTCATTATGTATAAATCCCGAATTGAAATATTAAACGCAAATTAATAGAATTTTAGCGCGT
>JAFGRC010000111.1 GCA_016935355.1 Bacteroidales bacterium | reverse complement strand
GCTGTTACCTGGGTTGAGCAGAATGCGCTGGAAATGTGCAATGAGTGGATCAAACACGAATACCACAATAGTTATAAGTTATAAAGACCATAACCAACATGGTTGCAATTATGAAATAGCTTTTATCTTATTTCAGGTATTAAAACCAGTTTTAAAAAGTAAATTTGGATATCAAGTATTAATAAAATCATATCATCATGAAAAGACGGAATTTCTTGAGAAACACGGTTGCCGGCAGCATTGCTTTAACGGGCATGGGAAGCATAATGGAAGCTATAGTTTCCGAAGCAGTTTCATCTAATGCAGAAAAATTCAGACTAAATTATGCACCACACTTTGGAATGTTCAGGAACAGTGCCGGAGACGACCTGATTGACCAGCTGAAGTTTATGGCCGACCAGGGATTTACTGCGTTTGAAGACAATGGCCTGATGGGTCGCGATGTTGCAGTCCAGACAAAAATTGGAGAAACACTGGAAAAGCTGGGAATGACCATGGGTGTTTTTGTTGTTGATAAAGGAGGAAACATGGCCAATACTTTTGCCGCAGGTAAAAAAGAGCATCTTGATATTTTTCTGGATGGATGCCGTCGGGCAGTAGATGTAGCCAAACGTGTAAATGCCAAATGGATGACCGTGGTTCCGGGTGCATTTGAACGCAGATTACCCATCGGGATCCAGGATGCCAATGTTATAGAAGTATTACGCCGCGGAGCCGAGATCTTTGAACCGCATGGTCTTGTTATGGTGCTGGAGCCGCTTTCAGATTCGCCGGATTTGTATTTGCAAACGTCAGACCAGACTTATATGATTTGCAAAGCGGTGAACAGTCCGTCATGCAAAATTCTGTACGATATTTATCACATGCAGAAAACCGAAGGGCACCTGATTCGTAACATCGAGCTGACGTGGAATGAAATTGCCTATTTCCAGGTGGGCGATAATCCGGGAAGAAAAGAACCCACAACCGGCGAAATCAATTACAAAAATGTATTTAAATACATCTATGATAAGGGTTACAGAGATGTTGTCGGAATGGAACACGGGAACTCAATGCCCGGTGCTGAAGGTGAAAAAGCTCTTATTAAAGCATACCGAGAGGTGGATTCGTTTGAGGTGTCCTGAGTTTACGGGCTTCATAATTTTAATGATTTGAGATATTGAAGACTTTCTTCAGCCCATTTTTTTTCCTTGATAATTGTTTCTTCAATACTCTTTTCAGGAGGTGTCCATAACTCGAGGATAGCGCTTTTACAGATACCTGTCTCAGAGGCTCTGGATAAAATATCGCGGATATTCAGCAATCCTTTACCGGCTGGTACACCCTCTATTATTATCCCCATTTTATGAGAGACCCTTCGGATTGTAAAGTCTTTGATATGAAGGTTTATTGTATAAGGAAGCAGCATATCAGATACAGTTTCAAAACCTTCACCGGCGCCCATTGAATTAACGGAATCAAGACAAATTCCCACCCATTCCGATCCGACTGATTGAATGATATCCTCGAATTCCCTTGCCTTAAGCCTGTCGTGGTTCTCGATCGCCAGTCTGATCTTCCTCGATCTGAATTCTGTTTCAAGTTCCCGTATGATTGCAATTATTTCCGGAACTTCCGGTTCGTAATTATTAGTATCAATGACCATTCTTAGGATAGGGGAACCGATTGCTTCAGCCGTCTTCAGGCATTTCAATACATGTCCGGGAATAAGACCCCTGCCGCCCATTTCAAGGCTTATACACTTTGCATCTGCAAAATCACGTAAAAGATCAGTTTCTTCTTCTGAAAGATTCTCAAGAGGAAGGTTATCCGCAATCTGGACAACATTGATCCCTTCTGATATGGCTTTTTCGAGCAGCCCGAAGACCCTCAGAGGATTAGATGGTGACGATCCCGGAACTCCGATCGCCCAGGTGTATGTGTATGATGATATACCTAGCCTCATGGGGGTTATTTTCGGGAACCCGGTGCAGGATAATTCCTTGATGCATCATCCAGTACCAGTATCCAGTCGAGATTTTCGCCCGGGGTCGGTGGGAGGAAAGTCCGGGTACCTGTATTTGGATAATTCGCTATCCTTGTTGCCTCCCCGTTTCTCGGGTTGAACCACCAGGCATTTACTTCTTTTCCTTTTATTGCATCCATGCGGACAGAGAATTGTCTGCCTATTGGTGCATAAATCATTGCATAGGTTCCCTCCTGGTCGCGGGTTGCAACGTACCTGTATGAACCTGACCCCGGCACTGCCGAAACAATTCTGTCGGTTACAATGATTGTGCTGTCGGGTATACGTGACAGAAAAGGTCTTGATTCCATAAGCAGCCTCCCATACATCATTTGTCCGGCTCCGGGTTGATCAATTGCTTCATACCAGGGCATCAGCGGCCTGTTGATTGGCGATCTTGAGGGTATCCACATCTGCCACACGGAATGATGCCCGTATGTGTGTCCGAAAGCACCTGAAAACAAATCCCAGTAGAGCGGCCGGCGGACATCGGCGGCTGTCGAATGGCTGTTGGCATCGGGATTGAAATTGATTGGATGATCCTCATAAACCGGTTCCCCGTCGATTACAGGCTTTGCAGGTTCCAGCCTGTAATCCTTGCAGGTTGATGAATAGCGTTCGGTGAAGCTCAGGCTGTGTCCGTTCTGCCTCATATTGAAATCGAGCCAGGGTTCGTTGTGAAAATATCTGGAGGATCCTGAACCGCCTGTGGGGTGAAAAGTTATGAGATGAGCTCCTCCGTCGCCTTCTCTCAGTCCTTCGGCCATTGCGGCAACCGTCTTCCGATGCAGATCATTTTCAACAGGCCTGTCTCCGCCGACGATCCAGATTATATTGTTTTGACCGCGGTATCGTTCGCCCAGGAATTTTCCCCAGGTCCTGGCATTTTCAGGATTAAATATTTCAGGTCCGATTCCCCATTTTTTATTCCACTTGTCGCCCCAGGTCGGCAGAAGGCCAATGAAAATTCCTTTTTCAGCGGCCTTTTTAATAACCCAGTCGACATGGGCAAAATAAGCTTCATTGGGCTTCAGGGGATCATT
>JAFGRC010000110.1 GCA_016935355.1 Bacteroidales bacterium | reverse complement strand
CATATTCGTTCCACAGTGCTGTACCGCCATAGAAATAAGGTTCGGAAACTTTCGACAGCTGACCTTTTGTGTTGTATTCGGTTAGAGAAAAGATCATCGTTGCGTCAAAGCCTTTCACATCCGAGCGTATTTCCCTTTGAAGCTCATCATACCATGCGGTTAACTCTGACCCGTCATTCCCGCTGGTCGTTATGCGGTATACTCCAAGGGTGGGTTTACCGGTTCCTGTCCATGCATACGATGTGGTATGCTGGCTGCCGTCGGTGGATGAAACCGAAGTATTTCTTCCGAGTGCGTCGTATCCGTATGTTACGGTATTGTTCAGATAGTCTTTTTCGGTTGATAATCTGCCGAGATTATCATAGGTATAGAAAGTTGTATGGAGCAGCGGACCGGTAATGGTTTTGCGCCTAACCCCATCGGTTTCATATGTGTAAGATGTGGTGCGCCAGAGGGTTCCATAACCTGTTGAATCGCGTTGCAGCGTTCCGTTGGCATTATACTGAAACCTGTGGATAAGTTCCATTGATGTTCCTGGAAGTGATGTTTCGCTGAAGAGGCTGTTGTTCGAAGAGCTGAACGTTCTGGATACCGATCTCGAAAATGTGGTATCACTATCGGCATACTGCACCGTTGAAGATGTGGATCTTCCGATCAGCCACTGTGAGGATGATACGGTATTGTTGTAAGTGTGCGTTGCAGTTTCTGTCACCCCGTTTTTGTAATTTTTCAAAACGCAGAGAGGATTTCCGTAATTATCGTAACTTGTAGTCACAGAGACGACATGTCCGGTGAGCTGGTTTTGCTGAACAGATGTCTGAACATAAGGAAAAATACGTTTTTTGGTTGCATCTAGCACGATATGCGCCCATGTGTTTTCTGTCAATTCAAAAGGATCCTGGGAGGCGTATTTTCTGGCAGATGAAATCAGACGGGGATAGAAATAGGTGGTGTTGTATCCATAGGTATTTTCTGAGCTGATATCTGAAGCTTCATCAGTGATCCTTGTTTTTGTGTATCCCAGGAACCCCTTTCCCTGTCTGTGTATTTTAAATCCTTCATAGTAATAAGTGTTGAGGTTCATAACTCCGTTGCCGTTATCGTACCACAGAGAATCCACCACCGTTACAGGTCCCTGGAAATCAGAAACAGGAAATGATGCTCCTGACCCTTTTTGATAAATCGAAGAGGGAACGGCTGATAGTTTTGAATACGATATTTTTGTCAGGTTTCCAAGGCCATTGCCTGCTTTAGACATCAGTGTTCGGGTATTTCCAGGTGCACGATAAATCATATATCCATTCCACCAGGGTGAAACGCCATCGGTGCATAAATAATCATGCCGGCCGTCACCATCGTAATCTTCAATATAATAATTATGTGAAGCAGCTTGGCCTGATGAATAATAGTGTGAGTATAAGTCAGACCCCTTGTTTTTTGATATGTAATAATAGTGACCTGACCATCCTCCATCAGAACTTGCTGTAACCATAAGATCAGTGCAACCGTCACCATTAAAGTCGCCCGATCTGATTCTGTCGTTGTACAGGTTTGATTTTTTCTTAGTGAAAGAATATATTTCAAAACCGGTTCCTGTGGATTGCCTGACCTGCCAATTTGCCCAGTCATAAATGGTGCTTCCGCTTTTGTGGGCATATGCAAAAATATCTGATTTGCCGTCCCCGTTATAGTCACCTAATGTGAAATAATAATTTCGCGTTATTGAAGTTGAATTATAAAGCAATGATTGTGTGCTTCCTGTCAATGTATAAATCTTCAGACCCGTAGCATTGAATATCCATACATCCGTTTTTCCGTCACCATTAAAGTCTCCTAAATTAATTTTATCATAATCACCAAAACTGGTCCCGAAATTCCCCGAATTTCTTAATCCGAGTGAATAAAGCTGGCCTCCGCTGTAACTGTAAGAGTACCTGTACCAGTTGCCGTTTTTGGTAACAATAAAGCAATCATTCAATCCATCACCGTCAAAGTCAGCATATTTGTTAATAAAATCAACCGGTAAAGTGGAAAAGGCCAGTTCATTGATGCTCTGAACATCAGATACAGATGTCTCATTGCATATAGCATAATAGAAATGTGCAGAAGGAATAAAGGGTATTCCTTCACCAGGCATATTATCAGCTACTACAAATAACATATCTTTATAATGATCTCCATTCAGGTCCATGATGGCTATGTCAATAATGTGACCCTCATCAATTGAAAAATTCCCTGTCAGCCATAACCCGAAATAATCTTCTCCTGCATTTTTAAACAACTTCCAACCTGTCCATGATGCGCCTTTGCCGGGGTCAGGCAGACAAAATGCATCTGCTTTGCCATCTCCGTTGAAGTCTCCTGTGAAAACTCGTGATTTATATGTGACATAGCTATGGGTTGTATTATAAGTATCCTGGGAAAAAGATACGTTGTCAGGAATTTCATAGATAAAAGCCGTTGAATTCAGTCTGTTTGTTCCTGTACCGTATTCAATCAATTCGTTTAAAATGTAATTTTGATTATAATAGTCTCCCTTACAGTTGTATTTACACTGGTAGGTTTTTAAGATATTGCCGTTATAGGATACCGTAATTTTATCAAGAATATACCGCTGCTCGATTTTGCTTCCTTTGAAATAGAAATACGGTATGTAATTGATTTCCTTATAATAAAAGAATATCTTATTAGGTCCGTATATGATCTCGGCGGGATAAACATAACTATTGTCCTGTAAGTAATTAAATACAATATCATTGCCAAACAAATCACTGATCTTTGACATATACCAAGTCAGTACACCGTCATTTCCGGATATTTTTTGCCGGGAATTGACAGTATATCCGTATTCATATTTAAGTCCCGACTTTGTTTCGGCCTTAAATTTCAACGGTCCATATCCACTGGTTCCTTCCGATATAACTCGTGTAAATACATCATTCTCGGTCTGATAAGTTGCACCGTTGTATCCATAATTGCCATATGTGGTGATGAGTCTCTGGCCGTCGATCGAAAACCGGTCACTGTAATTCAGTCCTACCTCCCCTGTTACCCCGTCGTGATACATGGTTTGCGGTGATCGCGATATTGCCGAGATACCTGTAACCTGCCACCCATAGCCGGCAATTCCAGGCCCACTGTGGCTCGAATATACAAGGGATACTAAGGGAGTCAGACCATTTACTCCCGGAAGAGATTTCAGCGGAATGCTGTAAGAAGCGCCGCCCATGGGGTTTACACTGAAAATTCCGCTTGTAGCGCCAACCATATAAGAAGTGCTGAGCGTTCTGGTTTCAGGATCAACAGGCGTATAGGCATAAGACACATTACCCGTCACGATGGGGTCTACGATGTAGGCCGTCATGGTTCCTCCTGACGGGGTATAGGAATATCCGGGAGCCAATGTGATGCTGTTGCGCGCTTCATGGGTTTTGTTTCCTGATTCAGGACCGTCCAGAATGAGGTCGATTTCCTGGCCCCTCAGAACACAACCACATATTGCCGCAATAAAGCAAATTACTTGCAGTCTTTTCATAACAGTGTGCTTTTGGGGTTCCTATTTGATACTGCTTTCCAGTTCCGCGATCCTTTTGTTAAGGGCATCGATTTGAGCCTGCTGCTCATGAAAAGCCTTGACGAGGACGGGAACCAGACCCGCATACTGAATGGACAAAAGACCGTCATCTGCTTCTGTTACCAGTTCGGGAAAGATTTCCTGAAGCTCCTGTGCGATAAATCCATATTGCACTTTATTGAGGATATCATCACGGATTTCTGCCGGTGTGTTTTCGGGCAGCTCCGGATTGAGCGTATAGGTGACGGGCCTCAGAAGGGATATTTTATCCGTTACGGAGAATAGTTCTTTAATGTTGGATTTTATCCTGATATCGGACATGATGTAAGGTTCGTAATAGAAATAGGCATAACGTGCGAAAAGATTATTCCAGATATTGCTGTAGCTTCCAAGGTCGACATTGCTGCCGTAAGATGGCGAAAGGAGTGAGCCGCTGAAATATACGGTATAACCTGAAGCGACCACCCTCATGTTTCCTGCCACGTCGAGCTTGTAAGTGGGATTGCTGTTGTTGATACCCACATTACCGTTAGAAGCCACTTTGATCTGGGCATAGAGGCAGGCAGATGCTGCAAAGAAGCACAGTACGAAGAGTAAAATGATTTTTTTCATGGTTAAGGGATTTTGGTTGGTTATTAAAGATGAAATTCATTAATAAAGTTGCAGTTGTTATATTTGGCAGATTATGCATGATTTTCATTATTATCTGGTTCACAGGTAGATCTGGTATGGATATAAAGATGGTCTGTTACAGTATGTATGTATCGTTTCAAGCTTCATCAGGGTGTTGACAAAAGAATATTGTATCTGAAGACACTAATGTTTTTTGTTTAAACATTATTCCTGAGCAATTTTGCACTCAACGTATTTCTTGTCACTCCTTTATTATTTTCCAGCTTGCGGACCGGTTTCCGCAGCGGATGACCATAAAATAGTTACCCGGCATGAGGTCGCCCAGGTAAAGGATAGCTGTCTCCGTGACGTTCTCTTCGGAGCGCACAAGCCTTCCTTTCTGGTCAAAAACGTGAACGGATGCTGCAGAAGGTTCTTCCGAGCCGGAGATCTCAACGATGAGCTCGTTTCTTACAGGATTGGGGTAAATTAAAATATCGAACGTTCCCAGTTCACCGGAGAACAATTCCTGACCTTCCTGAGGGTCATTTTGTTTGTCAGGCGAAGTAGTGGATTTAAGGGTGATGGTACGCTGGGTTCTGTTGCCCGAATCATCGTAGTCAAACGTTACTGACTGGCCGAGGCAAATACTGCCGGCAAGGAGCATTGCCGGCAGAAACAACATAACTTTCATGGGGTTTGGTTTTGGTTAGTATGTATTTATTCAAGGAACTCTTTTCAGTTCTTTTTCAACGAAACCAACATCACAAAAGCAACAGGATTAGCCAACTTCGGCCGCCACAGATATTTTCCTTTCACATAAGCTGACAGAACAAATGTAAAATCCCTGACGGAAATGTCACTTCAGTCATTAGTCATTAAAATATAATGTGACCGGGAAATAAATACTGTATGAATCCATTTCCGGATAAGGAACATCAAAATGCTTTTACATCCATGCCCAAATAATCGTGTATCAGTGTATGTTATTGATTTTCCTTGTAAAGCACAATAATGCGCTCCACGTCGCTCATGGTGAAACCATGCCTGCGGCGTAACTGTCCGAGCTGTGTGTATTCAGGGGTGTTTTCGGGAATGCCCAGTTCACTGAGGATAAATGACGGCGGCACATCGTGAAGGTTGCTGACTTCCCTCAGGGTCATGGATCCGTTTACAACATGTTCATCCGAATGAACATGTTCCGGTTCTGTTTGCAGTTCTGCTTTAAGTTCTGATTCTGATGCCGATCCGTTTCCGGCTCCCGGTTGTAATTCTGATCCAGGTACCAAACCGGTTCCGGATCCCTGACCCAGGCCGGAACCTGATCCCTTTCCCGCTCCCGGACCAAGCCCGGATTCCACTCCTGACCGGGAACCGGCTCTTGCAGGATGATCTTCGTGAATAGATCCGGTTTCACCGGCTGCTGTGAGATCATCAACCCGGTCGGTATTTGATGAAAGCGGATTGATGATTTCGCGGCCATACATCTGGTTCGAACCAGTGAAATCAGTTCCAATATCAGGCTTGATAAGAAACGCGAATAGGATCAGAATAAATGAAACGACTATAAATACGGGAACAATAATGGTTCTTCTGTTTTTATCCCTGATCAATCTTTTAAACATGCATATGATAGTATTCCAGTGAAATACAATATGAAGTATCAAAAGGAAAAGAAATGACAATGAAAAAGCCAGATGGACCTTTCCCCACTCATGCCGGTCCATTCCCCAGAAGGTAAGATCCACATTCCTGCCGTAAATTTCATTTTCTTTATATCCCGGGACGAGTGTATATTTAATCAGGAATCCGATGCCCGCAATGGCCATCATATCAACGAACATGATGGCATCGATGATGAAGTTGATGCTCGTCTTATTTTTCATGTCCCTATCTTATAAGATCGAATAAATTTAGAGAAAAAATTTGATAACGTGAACATATGTTCACTACAATCATATTTCTATTTACAGGATATTAATTTTTAAGCTCTTTCATAGCAAGATCATAACCCAGTTTAAACAGTTCAGAGGCTTTTTTCAGATCCCAGAAGCCGTATTTGGAAATATCGTCCGATGAAATATAGATGTCGAACAAATCTTTCTTATTCACCGATTTTGCGGCAAGTGTAAGGTAAAAAGCACGTT
>JAFGRC010000109.1 GCA_016935355.1 Bacteroidales bacterium | reverse complement strand
TGGAAATATCGTCCGATGAAATATAGATGTCGAACAAATCTTTCTTATTCACCGATTTTGCGGCAAGTGTAAGGTAAAAAGCACGTTCAGCGACATGAACGATTCCTTTTAGGCTTTCAACCTCTCCGGCGGGCATAATGTAAACGCCGATCAGTTTTTTGCATTTTTTTTCGATGGGCTCAACAGGCATGTTGTTCAGGACGCCGCCGTCAACATAGAATTTGCCATTGATCTTAACCACTTCAAAAAGCACCGGTACGCAGGATGAAGCCATTACGGCATCAATCAGGTTGCCTTCGGTCAGGTATTCGGACTTCCCTTTCAGGAAGTCTGTAACTGCAATGACCATCGGGATTTTTAGTTGTTCTATATTTTTTGAGCGCAGGTTCTTTTTAAGCGTATCTCTCAGTCCGTTTGCGTTTAAAAATCCGGTTTTCGGGACGGTGATCTGTATCAGATCAAAGAGGCTTTTAGCCAGATAGATCTCCAGGATCTCGTCGGGAGTATAACCGTCTGCATAAAATGCCCCTGCAATGGACCCGGCGCTTACGGCGGATATGATATCAGGTTTGATGCCGGATTCCTCAAGCGCTTTCAGCACACCGAGGTGCGCAAATCCGCGAGCAGCGCCCCCGCTAAGCACGAGTCCGGTGTTATACTTTTTTGCCATATGTATGTTAAATATTCAATTGCATGAAGTTACAACATCTCCATGTCTAATAAAATGATTTAAAAAAAATTTATCATTACTTTCCCGAAAAAGGGGAAACCGCAATTGTCTGTTCATATAGTATGATTGGGAAACAAAATGTATTTTCAATCCTTAATATCAGGGAAAAAAAGCGGGAAATCAATAAGATTTTACGGTTAAATCACCTGGAAGTTTGGAAGTGCCCGGGTTCTTATTCCCGACAGAACGGATATCAATGCCTTTGGCCCACCTGGAAATCAGTATGGCAAAGCTGATGCTGCCGGCCAGGTAAGCCAGTATAAGGGACAGAAACAAAAATAAAAAATACATTGACCGAAAACTCGTGCACATTCAAATTTAAGAAAATACCTTTAAACATTCCGGGCACGGTTTTGTTATACATATAACAATGCAAGCTCCCGGATGATTTGAAGAACAAGATAAATTCTTAAACAGCCATGAAACCAAAAATTGCTTTTTTTGATACCAAACCGTATGACCGTGACCTGTTTACGGAAGTCAACAAAAAGTACAATTATGAGATCACGTTTTTCAAGTTTCATCTGACCCCTGAAAATGTGATCCTGACACAGGGATTTGACGTGGTGGTTATTTTTGTCAATGATGTGATCACGGCAGACATGATCGGCAAACTCGTGCAATATGGCGTTAAGCTGATCGCACTCAGAAGTTCCGGATTTAACAATGTAAACCTTAAAGCGGCGCTGAATAAAATCAAGCTCGTGAGAGTCCCTGCTTACTCCCCGCATGCCGTTGCAGAACATACGACCGCCCTGATGCTCACGCTGAACCGCAAGATACACCGGGCATATTTCCGTACGCGCGATTCGAACTTCGCGCTTCATGGACTGCTGGGTTTTGATATGTACGGAAAGACTACGGGTATAATCGGGACCGGAAGGATCGGCAAGGCACTCGCAGGCATCATGAAAGGTTTCGGGATGGAAGTGCTGGCTTATGATAAATATCCTGATGAATCCTTTGCCCGGCAGGCAGGTTTCCGGTATACCACGCTGGATGAACTGTTCTCGTATTCCGACATCATCTCGCTGAACTGTCCGCTTACAAAAGAGACGGAATACATCATCAACAAAGACAGCATAGCAAAGATGAAGCAGGGTGTAATGATCATCAATACCGGGAGGGGGAAGCTGATCAGGACGACAGACCTGATCGTGGGACTGAAATCAGGGAAGATCGGTTCGGCCGGACTGGATGTTTATGAGGAGGAAAGCGACCTGTTTTTTGAGGATCTGTCGGATCAGGTATTGTCGGACGATATCCTGGCACGGCTCCTTACATTTAACAATGTGATCATCACTTCACACCAGGGCTTTTTCACACGTGAAGCACTGCAGAATATTGCGGTTACAACAATGCAGAACATCAGCGAATTTTTCGAAGGCAAGCCCCTTTCCAACGAGATCTGTTACAAATGTCCGGGAGCGGCGGACATTTAATTTCATTGCAATTTTTTTCCGTCAAAATTCACTTGACTTCAGCCTTGATTTGATGTAAATTATGTCAGTTAACTGACTGGTTTTACTTTAGCTGCATCTGATTTCAGAGCAATGAAAATCCGGCTTTTAGGCTTGTGTTTCATGATGACCGGACTACTCGCATTTTGTGATCCCGGTTTTTCACAAAGCAGATTTGAAATAGCAGGAGGACTGGGTCTGCCGGAAGCACTGGCTGTAAAAATTAAATATGGAAGAACGCTTCAGGTTGGAGTTAGTCAGGGGATCTGGTTCTTAAATCTTTTAGGTAGTCCGGCAGAACTTATCAATGCACCCACATTTGCAGAGATATATTATCACTTCTCCGGTAAACCAAAATTCAATGAACCACTGCCATGGTATGTATATGGTGGATTCGGTTACCGGTTTGGTGAAGATTATGTTATATTTTGTCCCAGAATAGGCAGATCTTTCTATGATTCGGAAAAGTTTGGAGTTAATATTGATGCAGGATTGTTTTTCTTTCTGAAAAGAAGTTCTGCAGAAATTCAAAAACAGGATTTTATGATCTGGCTGTCAGGGAGTATCAGTTTTTTCATCAGATTGTAGAGCGGAAATCATTCCGATCGTTAAAAAGAATGTACACATTGCCGTGCCGATCCGGATGTGTCCAAAGATCATTCTGTTTCCTGTTTCAAAGGCTATCTTGATAACCGTGATCCGGGAAGCACTCAACTCATAATACCCACCGCCCTTACGGGTGAACTTTCTCCATCTTTTATTTTCAGGGGGAAACATGCGAAATGGAAGGATCTGTCCACAAGCAGTCCGAGGTTGGTGAGGTTTTCGATCAGGAAGATATTGTTGCTGAGCAGGATGTGGTGGACCGGAAGGTTTTCGGAGCCCACCGGGTCGGCACTGGGGGTATCGAATCCGGCTCCTTTCAGGTTCAGAGTTGCAAGATATTCAGCGGCTTCTTCATCCAGCATCGGATAGTTCTCATTGTATTTGGGTGTATTCCACAACTGACTCCATCCGGTGCAGAACAGCACAAAGTCCGTTTTCAGAAGCCTGCTTTCAAACTGATGGAGGAAAGATCTCCGGATGATCTTACCCGACTTACCCAGCCGGCAGTCGATAACGATGCCTGGTCCGTAAAACCTGCCGGAAGGTGCACGGTCAATTGTAAAACCTTTTTCGATCAGGTGGGCCGGAAAATCAATGTGGGTTCCTGTATGCGTCAGCATATTCAGGCGGGTTTCGGCATATCCATGAGTGGCAACACCAGCGATCTGTTCGATTTTCGGAATGTCGGACCCCGGATATACCGGCATACCGTTTTCCAGCGTATGCGACAGATCGATTACATGATTCGATATCATTTGATGATCAGTTTATTAATATATATTTTTTCATCCCCAATGTCGTTCTGTTCCTTATCATTCTGATCCCGGGTTCACCGCAAGCAGAACTTTTCTAACCCTTTTCATGCACCGGAGGCCGGGAACCTGTCCCATACCGGAGGTCGGGAACCTGTCCCATACCGCAGATCGGGAACTTGTCCCGTACCGAAGGTCGGGAACCTGTCCCGCACCGGAGGCCGGGAACCTGTCCCATACCGGAGGTCGGGAACCTGTCCTGTACCGAAGGTCGGGAACCTGTCCCGTACCGAAGGTCGGGAGCGCATGTAACAATCAAAAACAAGCTTTGCCCGAAAAGCCTCCATAACATGACAAAAATCAGGTATTTGATAATACATTCGTCAAAGGAAAACCTTCATACTAAGTTATGAATAACAGTTAACTTCTCCAATTTGAATTGCTGTCAATAATTATTTTATGTTCGTCAAGAGAACCGATCAAAAGAATAACTTTTGCGTACAATCATATGAAAGCAAAACCAAAAAGTTATGGAAAATTTAATATTGGAAGCAACAGCGAACACACCTGCCATCCGGTTCGATAAAAACGGCAGGTTGTTGATAGAGGGACGGTCATTACCTGAAAATGTTACCGTATTCTACAATCCCCTTATTGAGTGGGTTACTTATCTGAAGGCTGATACCACAAAAGTTGATATCAACCTGGAATATGCCAACAGCGCTTCATCAAAGAAGCTTTTGGAGATCCTGAAAGTACTGGACGCCAACAATGCAATCAGGGAGCTGATCGTAAACTGGCATTATGAGGTAGATGATGAAGATGCGCTTGAGAACGGCCAGATCTACGAAGAATTGCTTCGGAAAGCCAGTTTCAGGTATCATGAATACAGTGAGGTAGCCTAGTGCCCTATGAATCAATTCCTGATGATCAGCATAACCTGATAATCTCCGCGAAATATGCGTTGAATATTCAATTATTCTCCGCATACAATAATTCTTAATAGTCAGTCATGACGTAAGCCGGTACGGGAGAATTTGTGTTCTCCTAACTCGCAGCAAACTAAGGGAATGTTCTCAAAGGATTCAACCGGCATTGCTGGACCCCAAACATAATCATTTATCTAGTTTAATCCCTCGCTAATCAATCGTATTGCAGTATAAGCCTCCGGAACTGAAACATTGAGACTTTCAAAGCAAAAAACCATGATAATATTTTCACAACCCGATCAGTTGCTATTGTACCACCCAATCAGTATAATCAGTGGAAGTAAATAATTGCGCAGCGGATTCAGGGGTTACAAGTTCCTGTAATCCGGCAACCGTTTCCTGAAATTTTTCAAGAAGCAGTTGACCGGCTTCCGTTACACCACCAGCTTCATTCGTAAAATATTTATCTCGTACCTCATCCGAATTCATATAAATAATCCCCGCATGCTGATTTTCATTTACACCCCTGAGCCCCTTTATCACAAAGAGTTTGACATCGTCGAAGCTATTATTAAAATCAATACTCTTCTCGGTAAGATAATTATCAACCTGCTCCATGGTAACGCCCGGCAGCAATTCAAAATCGCAAATACGCAAAGCAAGAACAGCACCTTTGCTCATTGTCTGTCCGAAGATTATCCCTGTAAGAAGGATAAATGCAATTGATAGGATGATTTTTTTCATGATAATATCGTATTGGTTAGATAATACAAGTTAAAGTATTCAATTCCCAATGTCAAGTAAATCATGATTTTTTTCTATAGGGTTGAACATGCCATTATATAACATCCCGGCCAAGCAACATACATGGCTACATATAATTGATATATAAATGATTACTAGTAATTATCAGGGGTGATTCATATGAAACTAAGTGATCGACCGGCATTTGCCTGTTCATATTGCCAACAGGTTAAGCCTCCTATAGGCTTTGTCATCAGGTTAATTTGATCCTTTCCTCAACAAATCTCACCCTACGCTCATAATGAGATGGTTTCTTCAATAAATCCGGACATCTTCTCATGGTGCGAACCCTTCCAGTAAATTTTACCGCATCCCGCACACCGCCGGAATTCATCGTAACCTTTCCGGGTTCCGGGCTCAAGTTCTGAAAGGATGCTTTCTTTGTCAACCGCTTCCAGCAAAGCGTTGCACTCCATGCAGCGGGTGAAGGGCTGGGCAGCTTTTTTCAGGTCAAGCCGGTCGATCACTTCTTTCAGCTGTTCACGGGGATGTTGTGAACGGATCCAGTATCCGCGTGTTACCCTGTTGTTTTTGAACAGTTCCCTGTCGCGTGTCAGGATGGTCCGTTTGTCACTCTCAGCGAAATCCATAATATCCCGGTCGCTGAAGTCATTTTTGTAAAGCGTGTCAAATCCGAATAGTCGCAGGTATTTTGCAAGCCTGCCGAGATGGACATCCGTAATGAACCGGACATTTCGAAGCGGTTTTTCACGCAGATGCGTAACACTTCCAATATACAGGGATTCAAATACAGGATATACCGAAACCGTGTCGCCCTGCTGCAATTTGTATGTGAAATCAACGGAATGGCTGTTCACCAGGATCATGTCAATTTCCGTATGCGGAACGCCCAGTGCTTCAACAGCGAATTTAACCGAAGGATTACCGCTGAAAGCGAAGGGGAACAAAACCTTTTTCCGCTCATCCGGCAAAAAATCATTCAGTTCCTCATAAAACCTGAAATAAGCAATAGCCATGTCCGGGAAGTATTGGTTCTTTTTTTGCCGAAGGCAAAAGAAAGACTATCATTAACAGGTCAGATGAAGAATAAAATTCGTGTCCTTGTTGTTCACCAGTTTCACTGCTTCCGGGGTGCTCATGAGGGTAACATTAACACCCCTGCGCACGGCCGTTTCCAAAACCTCGTCCATCACCGGCAGACTTTCGCTGTGACCCGTTCCGATGATGAGGTGTTTACAATTCCAGGGAATATTTTCTTCAGCAGATAAGGGAGTATGCCCGAAGCGGTCGCGGTACTTCTTCGATTCACTCTTTTTCCTTTTCTTCACCTCGCCGCGGTCAATGATCACATCCTTATCATATCTGACACCGTCTATGGTAACCGATCCGAATGTAAGTTTTTCAACCAGCATGGCTAAAAATTTTGTGAGTTTGCGGTGTAATAAATTTACGAAAACTCCATATGTTTTCCATTGCAGATAGCAAAAAAATTCGTATCTTTATATACGTCAAGGCCACTGACTTTTATAAGCTTAATTTTAAGCTTAAAATAAAATGATTGAGCTTCGAGCTCGTAAAATAAGTAAAGCAGTGGCCTTGATTTTTTTTGGATTATGGATTGTGTAATTTGTAAAAACGGAAATACAATAATCTGCCAAGCTCAAACATTCAAAAAACAAATCCGGCAACTTCAATATGTCAGCAAATAATCATAAAGAATCCATATTGCCTGAGGATCTGAAAGAGTATTTCTGGGACGTTGACTTTAATGAGTTATCATTGGAAAAATATCCCCGGTTCATTGGTGAAAGAATTATGAATTATGGTGACCTTAAGGCAATTAAATGGTTGCTAACCGTTAAAGGAAAAGAGTTTATCAGATCGGTTCTTGATAGCAGCCGGAATTTAAATCCAAAAACAAAAAACTTTTGGAAAATTATGTTAAGTTAGCATAGGCAAAGAATTCAACAAAATGAATAAAAAGCTGCAGCTGGCAGTATTGCCGGATACACAACTGAAATTATTTGAAAAACTAACATCCCAGTCATTTATTAGTGCCTTTTATCTCGCCGGAGGGACAGGTTTGGCCTTACAAATAGGACACCGTCAGTCACTTGATTTTGATTTTTTTATACCCGATGATTTTGAAAATTCATTAATTATAAACAGTCTTACATCAATAGGAGATTTTGTGAGGGGAAATGAAGATAAAAATACCATTAACGGTCGTTTGAACGGCGTAAGAATTTCCTTTTTCGGATATAAGTATCAGACTATTGACCGGTTTGAGACATACAGAAATATACGTATTGCGGGACTCCGGGACATTGCTGCCATGAAACTTGAAGCTATTGCAGGGAGGGGAAGTAAAAAAGATTTCATAGACCTTTATTTTCTTCTGAAAATGTACAGTCTTAAGGAGATATTTACATGGCATGCAAAAAAGTATGGATTGGGTTTAAACAATCAGTATCATCACCTGAAATCACTTGTATATTTTACAGATGCAGAAGCAGAAGCCATGCCGGTAATGATGAAACCATTAAGCTGGAGTGATGTTAAGATTGAGATCATATCTCATGCAAAGCAGTATGATTTATTGTAGTAAAAAGATACCTGCAGCTGTTCTGAAAACGCTTTTCCCATAGTTATATGTGAAAGACACAGATTCCTGTCAGTAGAACCGGCATTTGTTTAAAATGCTTACTTTTATGGATAATAATGACCGGGAAAAGATCTGTCATTTTTTAAATAAGAAACATTAAATGCATACTCAATGAGAAAAACACTTTTAATTTGCGCTATGACAATGAACGTATTCAATGCATCGGCACAACCCGGGGACGCCGGCGACAGACAACCGGTAACACCCGTACAAAGATCAGAAGCAGGACGCTCGGTGGAACATATCTTTACAAGCAAGATCCTCGGCATGGAACGCGCATACTCCGTGTACCTGCCCCAGAGTTACGACCGGAACCCGGACAGGTATTATCCGGTACTATATCTGCTTCACGGGGCAGGCGACAACAACCTGTGCTGGCAAAATAAAGCTAACCTTTCCGGTGTACAGAATATGCTGGCAGCATCGGGTGAATCGGCTGAAATGATCATCGTGACACCCAATGCCTGCACAACGACCGAAGAAGGCGGCTGGCAGGGATATTTCGATACTCCGCAATGGATGTACGAAAGCTTCTTCTTCGATGAATTCCTGCCGTTTATTGAAAAAGAATACCGCATCATTACCGACAGAGACCACAGGGCACTTGCAGGACTCTCAATGGGGGGAGGCGGCAGCGCAAAATACGCGCAAACACATCCCGATATGTTCTGCGCTGCTTACTGCATGAGCGCACTGATGGCCATACCCGAAACAGGTGGAATAGGCGGAAGAACTGACGACGATCCTGACAGCCCGATGAACGTCCTGAATAACTCGGTAAATGAAAACAGCTGCATCAGATTCGTTGAAAACGCCAATGAAGCCACAAAAGAAAAACTCAAAACCATTTCATGGTTCATCGATTGCGGCGATGATGACTTCCTCCTCGACCGCAACCTTGAGTTCGTGACGGCTATGAAACAGGCAGGCATACCTCATCAGTTCCGAGTACGCGACGGCGGACATACCTGGGAATACTGGCACTCGGGGCTTTACATCCTGCTGCCTTTCGTCTCACGCAACTTCTGCAAATAAACAATTTTCTATTTTGATCCGGCCAAAGAACCGATAGGTCATCATGAAATGAAAATTTTAAGGATTCATTGATTAAAAGTCTTCAACCTTGTATTATCTTGCCTTGAATTTAATTTTTACCTAAATTTGAGTTGTAAGATGATTTTTGTTTTTTCTAAACACGCTCTTGAACAAATTAAAAACAGGAATATACCGGAAAATTCTGTCAGAGATATAATTGAAAATCCGGATAAAATAATTGATTATGATAAATGTATAAAGATTTATCAGTCAATTTATAAGACGGACAGAAAATTCTTAATGAGAGTTTTTATTAATTGCTGTAAGGAACCGATGGTTATTATAACTGTTTATAAAACATCCAAAATTGAGAAATACCATGAAAGTTAAATATGATAAAGAAACTGATATTTTATATATCAGGTTTTCAGATGCACAGATCAGTGAAAGTGATGAGGAAAAGAAAGGTTTAATTCTTGATTATGACGCTGAAGGCAATATTGCCGGGATAGAAATTGTTAATGCATCTGAAAGAATAATACAACCTTCCAAACTGGAATATGAAGTCGCGTGATTCATAATTGAAGTTACACTCAAGAAGTGGAATTCATATAAAATGATTTTTTTTGTCTAAAATGAATTTTATGGCTGAAGTTTTCCGGAAGTTTGGATTTGTATTCTTCTTCTATACAAATGAAGGGCAGGAGCCTGTACATATTCATGTCAGAAGGGACAACGGATTTGCCAAATTCTGGATTGAACCCGTCGAACCTGATTAGATCAAGGTTTGAAAGTTAATGACCTAAATAAGCTGAGGGGCTGATTATTGAAAATATGTGGAAGCTGAACTTACAGTTAAGGCAATAAAAGCGTGGTATGAGGATGGACAGATTTGATAATTAAACATATTATTACAGCATGGAGAAAAAAATTTCAACCACAAACACGAAAGCCGAGATCTTAAAAGCTTATGACGAGCTTTTAGAAAAACTCAAACAGTCAAAACAGGAAAATCCCAAAGTGGAGCAGGAAAGAAAAATCAAAGAGGAAACCGTAAAAGCTGCGACAGATCTTTCGGACGAGAAAATCATCAACCAGATCAGCGCACTGAAACTTACCCTGAATACAACCCTTGATAAAATCGAGGACGATCTCAGCAGCGAATACCAGCGGCTGAAAAAAATACGGGAAGCTATAAGCATTGAAGATCAGAGGTTGAAAGATCTTTACGGGATCAATGCCGGGGCGGATTCACTTGCAGCCATTCTTGCAGCCCAGAATGAAAAAAAGGAAGCGTTCGAGGAAGAATTAAGATCCCGGGAGCTGGAACGTGAAAAAGAGGAAAAAGCCTGGGCAGAACAGCGGAAAGAACTGGAAGAAATTGAAAAGAAGAAACGTGCGCGTGAGGAAGAGGAATACCAGTATAACCTCCAGCTTGTAAGAAAAAAAGAAAAGGACCAGTACGAACAGAAGAAAGCCTTGCTTGAAAAAGAACTTGCTGATAAAAAGGCATCCTTTGAAAGTGAGATAAAAGAAAGGGAACAGGCAGTAGCGGCTGCTGAACAGGAACTGAAAGAACTGCGAACAAAAGCCGAAAAATTTCCTTCCGAACTGGAGAAAGCCGTTCAGGCTGCAGTAAAAGAAACAACGGCACAGCTGGAAAAAGATTATAAGATAGAAAAACAACTGGCAGGAAAGGAACATGAAAGCGAGATCAAACTGAAAAACCTTCAGACAGAATCTTTACAGGAAAGGATAAAAGATCTCGAATTACAGTTGAAACAGGCATTTACAAAAGTTGAAAGCGCGGAGACCAACACCAAGGAGATCACCTTAAAAGCCATCCAGAGTTCAGGCCAGATCAGGTTTATAGAAAAAGAAGAAACAAGGAAAAAATCAGAAGAATAATCCGAATATAATGGAACAATACCCCGAGATATACCAGGAAGAAGAAAGCATCGATCTGAAGAAATACCTGTTCCGCATCCTTTACAACTGGTGGTGGTTTGCACTTTCTGTTTTCATTGCGGTCACCATTGCCTACCTCGTGAACCGTTACAGCGAAGAAACATACCAGGCAGGCTGTTCCATCATCATTGCCAACGAGGCCACGACAGCCCGCAACGATGTTGCCACGATCATCGAGGAGATGACCAACCTGCGCACACGACAGACCAGGGCCATCGTGCAGAACGAGATCACCGTGCTGAAATCTTACAAAATGGCGCGCATGACCGTTGAGGAACTCGACTTCGGCATCACTTACACCGCCGTGGGCAGGAGGGGCATTGCTGAATCCAAAATGTACAATTTATCGCCATTCATCGTCATACCCGATACCGCAAAACCCAACGTGAACAATTACAAAATAAACGTTACGGTCCTTTCGCCCACAAAATACAGGATCGATATTGACGACCGGTATAAAATTTCCGAAGAGCTGTATTTCGGACAGAAATTCGAACATGGAAGTTTTAATTTTACCATTGTACCCCGCACTCCGGAAAGCATTGTAAATCTGCCCGATTTCCCCAAAAAGTATTATTTTGAAATAAACACACCGAACGGACTGGCCAACCGCTACCGGGGAATGCTGAACGTGGAGGTGAATGACGACCGGGGATCCATTCTCACCCTGACGCTCAGCGGGCCCAACCGCGAGCAGATCTGCGACTACCTCAACAAGCTTTCCGAAGTTTACATTCAGTACAACCTTGATGAAAAGAATGCGGCTTCATTCAACACCATACAGTTCATCGACGATCAGCTCAGGGATATTGTGGATTCACTGGAAATCGCCGGCAACCAGCTGCAGAACTTCCGTACCGCCAACCGGGTGATCGACATCAGCCGGGAGGGGAATATATTGTTCGATCAGATTGAAACGCTGAATACCGAAAAAGCCGGTTACGATATACAGTCCAGATATTTCCGGTACATTAAAGACTATATTGAATCAAGAAAAGAAAGCAGCGACATCATTGCCCCTTCGGTCATGGGCATTTCCGACGCATTGCTGAATTCCCTGGTGGCGCAGATCAACGACCTGAACATGCAGCGGCGCACGCTGGAATTCAGTACGGTCGAAGGCAATCCTGCCACGAACCTGGTGGAGATGCAGCTTGCCGATGCAAAACAGGCACTGCTCGAAAATGTGAACAACCTCATCGAGACCAACAGCATTTCCCTTGCCAATCTGGAGGAACGCATCGCCAGGGTGGAGGCGGAGATCCAGAAGCTCCCGGCCACAGAACGACAACTGATCAACATTGAGCGGGACTTCAACATCAACGACCAGATCTATACCTTTCTGCTTGAAAAGCGTGCTGAAGCCGGCATTACAAAGGCATCCAACACGCCCGACCACCGTCAGCTCGATATCGCACGGCCGGAAAACACGGCGATGACCAGACCCAAAACTTCCATGAACTATATGATGGCGCTGGTGATCGGGGGACTGCTCCCGCTGATGCTGATCATCCTGATCGAATATTTCAACAATAAGATCGTTGACCGGAAGGATATCGAAAGCCGGACCGACATACCGATCCTCGGTTCCGTGGGACATAACGACAAAGCATATAACATACCGGTATTTGAGGCACCGAAATCGTCCCTCGCAGAATCATTCAGGGCTTTGCGCACAAACCTGCAGTACATGCTGAAGGATGACAACCGGAAAGTCATTTCCATTTCCTC
>JAFGRC010000108.1 GCA_016935355.1 Bacteroidales bacterium | reverse complement strand
CCCAGGAATGAATTGATCAGTCGGGCTCCGTATTTCAGGTTTGAATTGTTACCCAGGATGAATTTAACGGCTTTGCATCCGTAAAAAATGTGACATCCGTAACCAATAATTCCGTTCACAAGTTCCACACCCTCGCCGATCTGAGAGGGTTCTTCTTCAGAAGAATTGATGGTAAGATTTTTAAGTTTGTTGGCTCCTTTGATGTAACAATAGGGGCCGATCTTTACGTCTTTCAGAATGCGCGAGTTTTTAATGACACAATGTTCGCCCGTGGTTCCATAAAATCCACGGCGGTCATCCATGCTGTTCTGTGTCATTATTTTGAGTTTTTCCTGTAAAACGGAATCATCCCTGTATTTTGCCCACAGGTAAGCATCAGCTGTGATCATGCTTTCGAAAGGAAGAACTTTTCGGCAACCGGTCTCGTTCATGATGTCAAGCCAGGTCCTGACGCTTTCAGTTTCACCTTCCTTCAGGACGCCGTTTCCGAATTTTGCATGATCGGTCGTGTGCATTTCATTGATGTTAAAAAGAATGCAACGGTCACCAATAATATAATGCGCAAGATAGTGAGCCTCATGGATGGCTACATCATCACCGATGTCGCATGAAATGATCAGGCTGTTTGTTATTCCTGCCGGAACCCTCAGATCGTGGTGCTGGATGATCACATTGCGGACGCAGCCAATCCTTACCAGTCCATAGAAGTTTGTATTCTTGATCTGGTTTGTATCAAACTGGTCAGTAACCAGGATGTTGTCCCAGTCTTCTGCGGTATTGTTGTTTTTCACAAGTCGCTCCACTTCCTCAGACCGCAGGTTCCGCCAACCCGGTTTTGGCGGTTTTGTTTGTTTGTTGCGCTGATAATATTCATCTTCACCTTTGGGAAGATACTCTGATGGTATAAAATTCCTTCCCATGTTTTCAGCAGGTATAATGCGAACCTGGTCCATTTATATTGTATTTTAATTAAAGATCGGTTGTTTTGTTTCTCCTGGTGTTACGTTAATTGGATCAACTTGTTTCGGAATTAGCAAGATTGTTGTAACATCAAAAGTATAATTTTAATTAAGACAATGGAATCATGTTAGTTTCATTTTGATGAACAAGGGATTCACTTACATATAATATTAATATTAAATCGATTAATTATAATCTAATATTGCAAAGAAGTAAATCCTGTTGTCGTTTTTGCGTTTATAAGAAGCGGTTATATGTTCAAAAAGCTATCTGATGCTGAATTGGAATCTTCCTCATGCTGTAGTATATTTGACAGCAAATTAAGACAACGATACCGGATTGTTACAAATTTAATGAAACGATTTTATTTCCGATGACTGTCAGAACATTGATTCATAAATATATGCTGAAATTTCAACTGTTGGCAAAAAGAGCAGTTTTGTTACTGGCTGCAGTTGCCTTTATTTTTTCATGCAGTAAAGATGAAGGAAACCTGTTAACGGATGAGGATGATAACAATCCCCCGGGCTCAACCCCTTCTTATCTTGTTGCTTCAAGCAGCCTGGGAGCGGTCTCCCTCAGCACAATCAGGCTTACTGCACAACTGGCAGGATACACCCAGTTTAACGCATACCTTAAATATTCGATAGAACTGTATAAGATCGTATACAGGACAACATACAAAGGACAACCCGTCTTTGCTTCCGGGATCATCTCGTTTCCCTCGGAAACAAATGATTCCGTACCGGTTATTTATGTTGGAAACGGACTGGTGTTTGCAAATGAGGATGCTCCTTCGGAATTTGATCTTCCCGATAATTATACGGGTTTTGAATTTATCGCATCGATAGGTTATGTAGCCCTGATACCGGACATGATCGGCTTTGGAGTATCACGTGATCTGTTATTCCCCATTCACAATTATATGCATTCTGCAAAAACCATGATTGACTTTATTTATGCAGGAGAGGAATTTATCAAGGCCAGGAATATGAGAGTAAATAAAAATCGATTCATGACGGGATATTCTCAGGGCGGATATATTGCCATGGCAACATTGAAGATGATAGAAGAGCTGTCCCTGACGGATATTGAAATCGATGCAACTGCTTTAGGTGCAGGTGGTTTCAATCTGGTAAATTTGCTGCATTATGCGGTTGAACAAAATACCTATTCGGCACCCAGTCATCTTGCGATGCTCTTCAGTTCATATAACGAGATCTATGAATGGAACCGGCCGTTGACTGATTTTTTTCAGGAACCTTATGCAGGAAGAATTCCCGATTTGCTAAATGGTGCATACAACCGGGAAGAAATTGATGCACAGCTGGCTTATAGTTTTGACAGTCTAATGAATCAGGATTTTCTATACGATATTCAACACAACAATGAACCTGCGCTGGTTCAGGCTTTGGCTGAAAACAGCGTTGACGACTGGGCACCGCTGGGTCAGCTTACGATTGTTCACAGTGTGAATGATGACAGAATTCCTCTATTTGATTCTGAAGAGACATACAATAAAATGATATCAAACGGTTCCGAATCAGTAACCCTTATTCCTGTTGAGACCGAAGGGCATATAAATGCAGCATTCTCTTTTGTTGAAATCGTACTGAAATTATTCGAAACACTGCAACAGGCAGAAAATTCCTTTTAGAGATTTTTTTTCATTGGTTATGTAATTTGAATTTCCTAAATTTATAGGTCATGCATCATGTTGCATGAATGGAGACCAGCAACCATATAAACGGGGCGAAACCGAAAAGCCTTACGAGTAGGTAAACAAAAAGTAAAGACATGTCAAATTACAAACACGAAAGAATTGAAGGTATTGGAGCTGTAATCGGCAAAAAGCTGAAGAGTGCCGGAGTTGGCAGTACCAATGCGTTGCTCAGGCACAGCAAAACCCCTCAACAAAGAAAAGAACTTGCCAAAAAGAGTGGTCTGGATGAAAAACAGATCCTGAAGTTTGCAAATATGGCAGATCTGCTCAGGATAAACGGTGTGGGGCCCCAGTTTTCCGAGTTGCTTGAAGCTGCCGGTGTTGATACGGTAGTTGAGCTTGCCCAGAGAAAGGCGGAAAACCTTACCCAGAAAATGGAAGAAACCAACGCAGCAAAAAAGCTTTGCCGCAGAACACCTTCACTGAAAGAAGTGAAGAAATGGGTGCAGGAAGCCCAGAAACTACCGCGTGTAATAGAATATTAAACAAATAACAGGAAAGCTGGTTCTGTTTTTTCACAGCCGTTAACATACTGTTGACAGGTTGTGTCGGGGGACAGCTTTCGCAATTAAGAATATGGAAAAGCTGAGAATTTCCCTGAAGGTCGCTTTTTTGGTGACCGCTATAATGCTGGTCAGTGCCTGTGCCATCAATCCCGTTACAGGCAAAAGACAGTTGATGTTGATGTCGGAGGCACAGGAAGTTGCAATGGGACAACAATATGATCCGGAAGTCATCGCGGCTTTTGGTGAATATAAAGACGATGACATGCTGGCATTTATGCAGGAAAGATGCAATGAGATGGGCAGGATTTCACACCGGCCCAATATTGAATACCACATCAAGATCCTTGACTCTCCGGTAGTTAATGCATTTGCGGTTCCGGGAGGTTACATTTATATGACCCGGGGTATTTTGGCCCAACTCAACAACGAAGCAGAATTGATTGGTGTGGTAGGACATGAAATGGGACATATTACCGCACGCCATTCGGTCAGTCAGCAGAGCAAGCAGCAGTTAGGCCAGTTGTTGCTCATTGGAGGAATCCTTGCATCCGAACAATTCCGGAAGTATGCTGATTATGCCCTGCAAAGCATGCAATTGCTTTTTTTAAGTTTCAGCCGTGAAAATGAGCGGGAAGCTGATCGCCTCGGCGTTGAATATTCATCAAAGATTGGGTATGATGCACATAAAATGGCGGATTTCTTTCAGGTATTGCATAAGATGGAGCTGGCAAGCGAACAGGCCGGTGTCCCGACTTTTTTGTCGACACATCCCGATCCGGGGGATCGTTATAATGATGTGAACAGGGATGCTACAGCATGGCAGGACAGTCTCAATTACAGTACCTGGAAGGTTAATGCTGACAGCTATCTCCGGATGATTGACGGGATCGTTTACGGAGAAGATCCCCGGCAGGGATATGTGGAAGGGAATACATTTTACCATCCTGAGCTTAGATTTAAATTCTCGTTTCCTCCCGGCTGGCAATTGGAAAACATGCCGGTGCAGGTAAGGATGGCGCCTCAGGATGGAAACGCATTGATGATATTTACACTTTCCTCTCAGAATACGCTGGAAAATGCTGCCCTGGAGACCATTGAACAGTTGCAGCTTACGGTTCAGGAAAGCGGACAAACAACAGTTAATGGTATGCCGGCCCTGGTGACACTGTCAACTCAGGTTACACAGGATGATTATACCGGACAGCAACAAACCATTGTGGTTCTTTCTTATTTCATTGACTACAATGGTACGTACTATATTTTTCATGGAGTCTCAACCGAATCTGATTTTAACAGCTATGCAAAATTGTTTGAGGCAACCATGGGTAATTTCAACAGGCTGACAGATGCTTCCAAAATCAATGTGAAGCCTAAAAAGATTCTGGTAAGAAGTGTGCAGCGTTCCGGCACACTTGCTGACGCCTTTAGATATTACGGCGTTCCACAAAGCCAGATGGCTGAATTTGCCCTGCTCAATAATATGGAGCTAACAGACAGGGTTCAGTCCGGAAAAATGATCAAGATCATCGGAGAATAGCATCCTGCTGATTGCATGTTTAGTTTTTGCACGGAGATTTAAACAGAGAGCGGTATCCGGACTTCAAAAACCGGCAGTTATTTTGTAATAATTGAATTTACGGTACCTGAATGCGGGTATGATGATCGTATCATACAGCGTATCATAAAACCTCATGGGCTCAGGGAACAATGCCCTGCGTTCCCATTTTACCAGCGGCTGCTTGTATATGTTACCGAATTCGTCAATGGTTACTGCCAGTATGTAGGATTTTCTCGGGCGGTTGAATCGTTTCTTTTCCTCCGTGTTTTCAAGATTTCTGATATCATCATTATAGAAAATAATGATGCTGTTCTCATCCAGAGGTGCCATCAGGGCATAAGAGCAATAATTCACGAACTCCTGATCGAAATAACCGGTTTCCATGATATAGTCCCGGTAATCAGCTGTTTCAACCGGTGCTCCTGCAGTATACTGGGCATTAATATCCTGATTCTTATCGATAATCCTGCTCCAGTACACCTGTCCGTTGCTTTCATAGCAGGTGACAATAAGGTTGTTGTATGTATTGTAGTTCTGATCGAATATTTGTTCTGCAATGATGATGATCTTACCGTTCTCACGCATCACCATATCGGTAATTACATATTTGATCAGCTCCTGATCCTGTAGTGTCGGCTCCTTTAATTCTGCAAGCTGGGAAAGCAGAGCATCATCAAATTCGTTCAGGTAATTATCATATATTCTGCCGGTTAGCGGATCGATTTTAAAGAAAAAAGTCCCCCGCATGCCGGTTTTAAATATCTCAGAATAGAGCCCTGCGCAGATCAGTTCACCATATTCACCTGCGATTATTTGAATACCCCTGATATACCTTTCTGCAAGGGTTACCGGGTACTCATTGAATTCCTCACCGTTTTGGGAATACCGGTATATGGTATATAAATTCCTGTTTTCCCTGAACAGGGACAGGATGGATTCTCTTTGCAGCAAGCTCAGTATCGAGACATTTCCAATTTCATCCACGATGTAGTGATTGTCCCTTGGACCCTGACCCGTGTAATCATATGAGTCTTTTCTGTGCCAGATCAGGTTCAGATCTTCTCCAAGTACATAAAATTCATTGAATTGTGCACCGGACCAAAGGAGTTTGGTCCTGCAGGCTATGAGGAGTTTTGTTTCATACCGTGAAAGTGCAAAATGAAAATCAGCCCAGTTACCCTTGATGAAATCAATGTTTGCAAATTCAATAAAATCGGTTACAGGTAACAGGTTGGTTTTGTCGATCCTTTGATAATACAGAATAATGTCATTAAGTCCTCTTCGCGAGACAAATATGTACAGGTCATTATAAAAATGGACAACGGTCTCCAGCTCGTAGGTTCTTAATCCTTCATGAAGTTTTACAGGCTCTTCACGCAAAAGATTAAGATCCTGATCCAGTCTTTCAAGATGGAACTGGTTGCTGTGAAATTTAAGTACATAGTAATGTTCTGCGTCGTGTCCGATGATCTTATGCAGGCTTGTCGTACCACTGGTTATATCAGTCCTGCTAAGGGTTACTTCAATTTCCTGTGATGTTCCCGGTAAATGCAATCCTGTCAGCCAGAGAATAAAAAGCAATGATCTGAAATTCCCGAATCTCATAAATAAATGGATTATACAGCAATGGGTGTGACAAAACTAATAAATAATTGTTGATAAAACACATAACTGTGAAGTCAATATCCATTACCAGGCTTACATTAGTGTCATAAACCATACACCCGGCCACTGTTAACCGGGAGGAACGCATTTTTAAACGTTATGTAACAATCTTAACCTGAGTTGCCGTCGGTCCCCGCTGCCCGGGCATTATTAAAAAACTGACAACAGTGCCTTCTTTTATTTCATCCAGCAGATTGTGCACATGGACAAACACCCTTTCATGGGTATCGGAATCCTTGATAAAACCATAACCTTTCGAATTGTCATAATACGTTACAACTCCCTTTCTCTGGTGGTCATTTCTCTGGGAAGGATCCTTTTTGGGTATGCTGACATCAATATCCTCGAGCTTGAAATTTTTCTTTCTGCCTGGATCAGGAGGAGTGGAGGATATCATGCCGTTCTCGTCAACATAAGCCATCATATCTTCGAGGCTGCTTTTCTTTTCATTATCTTTTCTGGCAAGCCTTTTCTTCTCTTTTTCTTTTCTCTTTTTTTCCTTTTTATTCCTTACTTCTTTTTTGTTAAAAGTTTCCTGTGATCTTCCCATATTCAATATTTTCAAATGATATCATTTAATCCTCTAATTTCACATTAACGGCAACAAGGCCCTTTTCACCCTGCTTAATATCGAAAACCACATCCTGGCCTGGCTGTATATCGGCATGAGGATTCTCCAGACCGGTTCTGTGAACAAATATATCATCTCCGTTTTCCGATACAATGAAGCCAAACCCCTTTATTACATTGTACCATTTCACTTTTCCTCTGTTCATAATGAATTTGTTAAAATTTTCTTTAATAGGTTTTCTTTGGTCTTGCCGCATTAACCACGATTTCCCTGTTTTCGAGCGTTGCACCATTCAGTTCATTGATGGCTTTGTTCGCTTCAGCTTCATCTTCCATAGTGACAAAACCGAATCCTTTGCTCCTGCCGGTAAATTTATCAGTAATGATTTTCACGGAGCTTACAGTTCCGTATTCTGCAAATATTCCTTCCAGGTCAGTTTCATTTACCTTAAAATTAAGGTTTCCTACATAAATGTTCATATTAATAAAATTAAATATTAGAAATAGGATTTAAAAAAAAGAGCTGTAATTGACTAATAATGAGATAGGGATTAGTAAATAAAAGCGCAAATTCTTAAATCTAAAATTTAGGCAAAGATACGCTTTTGTTTTCACTAAATTGATATTTATTTAATGAATAATCGATTAAAAGGCTTAAAAACACTTTTCCATAAATGCTGTTATCCTAAAACTGCCTGCCTGTATTCCTGTGTAAAAACCAAATCAAATGTATTAAATTTGCGAAAATCAACCAGGTAAGTTTTAAAAGGATGAGCGGTATATGACAGGTTGATATTTAATTGATTTTAATGCAGGATTTGATTGAAGCGATACCGGGGCGGGTTCGATTATATTGCAGAGCAGTTTCAGGAGGGTAAATATTGGCCGGAAATTTCTAAAAAATCTTATATTTACATTGTTACGGATGAACTTCATCACCTGTTATGACTTATGAGATATTTATTATATCGGATGGCACGGGCCGGACTGCGGAACAGGTAATGAAGGCAGCCCTGACTCAGTTTGAGAATACCCATACACAAACCAGGATTTTTCCACAGGTAAAAACAAAAGAACAGGTCCTGGAAATAATGGATACAGTACGTAAGGTAAATGGTCTGGTAGTGCATACAGTCGTTTCCGGCGAACTTCGTGATATCATAAACAAACAGGGAAGGCTTTCTTCCGTAGATACTATTGATCTGATGGGTCCAATCCTGGCGCAGCTGTCTCATCATTTTTCCTTTTTGCCGTCAGAAAAACCCGGTATTTATTATGAACTGAATAAATCCTATTTCAAAAGAATTGAAGCTGTCGAATATACATTACGGCATGATGACGGCCAGCGTATGGAAGAGCTGGATAAAGCAGAGATCGTGATACTGGGTGTTTCAAGAACATTTAAAACCCCCGTTAGCATTTACCTCGCTCATAAAGGATGGATGGTTGCCAATATACCCATTATACTGGGAATGAATTTGCCCGAACAACTTTTCAAACTTCCGACTGACCGGGTATTTGGTCTGATAACTTCTGCCACTCATTTAGGCCAGCTCAGAAAAATAAGGGAGACCCATCTGGGCGGTAATATCGGGGAATATGCAAAACCGTCATTTATTCTCAAAGAGCTGGAATATGCAGGCAGCATTTTCAAGCGTCAGCCAAAATGGTCTGTTATTGATATTACGAACAAGCCCGTTGAGGAAATATCCATGGAGATCATTGCCGGACTCCGGGCAAGGAACAAAAGGAAGGAAGGTATTTCATAAAGTTACTTTGCATCAGGTTCTTGTTGTTAAGCCATTAAGGGTTGTGCCACACAATTATTAAAATAATTTCCGGTTTCATTTTCAATTTGAGAAAAACCCGCCCTAAAAAATTTCATTTAACAACTTTTCTTACTGATTTAATTTATTAATATTGAATAAGATAAACATTCTGACAGGACACAAATCATAATTTGGCATGTTGTTGGATATTCATCATCAAAACAACATATCAATAAAATGAAGGAAACAATTTACGTGCTCATTATAGAAGACAGTGAATATTACAACAGTTTGCTTTCCAGAGAATTGAAAAAGATTATTGCTTCTTTGCCACAAAGAGATCATTTCCGTTTTGTATTCCATTCATTTACCGATTCTCTGGAATGTGTCCGGAAAATTAAATCAAGTGAACTGGCGCATAACAAAACAGTAGCTTTTATTGATTTTTATATCGGGCATGGAATTAATGGTGCCCATATCATTAGACTTTTAAAACGGCAAAACCATAATGCAAAGGCAGTTCTTATTTCCAATTCAAATAACATAACAGGAAAAGACAACCTGAACATTTTTGATTATTTTATAACAAAGGATGCATTTGCACCTTCTTTTTGCCGTGTTTATCTGGAACATTATCTTGAGAATTATATTTCATAACTTTGATTGAAATGAATTTAAATAAAAACGTTCTATAAAATTTTATTCAACAACCTTATAAAAGGAAGAGAATGGAATTCTAGTTATAAGTTCCATAAGGTCAATAAGTTATTATATTATATTCGAATGAAACGTCCATGATCATATTTTCAATATATTCACAAAAGAAGATGAAAATATGATCATGGTAAGTT
>JAFGRC010000107.1 GCA_016935355.1 Bacteroidales bacterium | reverse complement strand
CTCAGGTCGATCGCCGCTACAATCCGGTCGATCTCCTCAACAGAAAGCACTTCCGGCAACTTCCTGCCCAACCGGGGAGATTCCAGGAGTTCTGTCGGGTTGACCTGTGCCTTCTCACTGATCAGCAGATATTTATAAAAGGATTTCAGTCCCGAGATCAGCCGGGCCTGGCTGCGCGTACCGATACCCAGTCCGTTCACCCAGTTCAAAAAAGCCCTGAGCAATGCATAATCTACTTCCTCCGGACGAATATCATAACCATTCGTTTCAAGAAATGTCATAAGTTTGTCCAGATCACCCAGGTAAGCTGTCACCGAATGCTCCGACAGCGACTTCTCGATCCTTAGAAATATCTTGTATTCTTCTATGTAAGCTGACCAGTCCATATTAATTCCCTATTAGTTCATATTAATTCCCTATTATACTTTAGCAATTCCTAATTATAAGCGATTTCTGATTATAAATATCCAGCAAAAATCAATATCCGCCGAATACTCCATTTCATTTTTTAAAATAGATTCTGCAATTATGAACATCAGCCGCTGGTTCTTTTTCCAACCTGTTTAATCCATAAAATTTAAGCCGGAAATCTCACGTGAATTTAAGTGTTTTGGGAAAACGAGCGCGTGGTGTGGTTCCAAATTAAATGAACATCAGTCAGGAATTCAATTTTAACGCACGCTTGACATGATACGGATTCGGTTCCAATGAACCGAAGTATGAAACCTCCATGTGATTTTTAATAACGAAATAATTTACACATGAAGCCCCCCCATGTTTTACAAATACAACTTAGCGTAGCGATCTCACGAACGAAGTGAGTAAACAAGTATGAATTTAGCAAAGCGATCTCACGAGCGCCGGCGAATAATATAATTTGCAAACTTGGAGGTTCCATAAAATTATAGACGTATGAAATCAATTTTGGCGAAATCATATCCGGGATCCCATCATTCGTATTGTCCGTTAACGGACATTTGTTGTACTCTAACGGTCAGTTATCTTCCTGCGAAAAGATCAAAAAAAGATTTTAAGAATTAGAGATTCAATATGTTAAAAACAATGGCATGAAAAATGATGCCTATGAGTATACAAACACCAATGCTAACTAAAAGATTACAATTCATCCTCATGCAACCCGAAAACAAATTCAAACCCTGCCAGTTCTCATTGAAGACAAATTCAATTGCCTCCTGGATTGACAAAATTGAATATCTGATCATGCGGATGTTCATAAAAAGTCCGGTTCAACTGCTCCCGGAACCTGCAGAAAACCAAATGCAATTCATGGTCATGCTGATCCAAAAACAAATCCGGTTCACACCGGTGCAGATAACAGGTCAATCCCGACTTGCAGGCATATCAGAAAAAATTCAGCCAACAAGCTTAAAAGGACAATCCCGACCATCATATATGTCGGAAAAAATCCGACCGGCACACTCAACAGGACAATTCCGATTAGAAGGCATATCAGCAAAAATTCGGCCAGCACACATAACAGGACAACCCAGCTTTATATCAATTCCATATTTAAATAAATTTAACCAACACTAATTTTTACTTAGAACAAATTGCCATGAAAAAATCAGCTACTATTTTCGGTGCAACATTGGCATTATTGACAATGTTTGCAGGTCCGGTCCTTGCATCGGACAACGATGACTATGCTTTTAACGGAAAAGCAACTGGTGAAATGCGGAGTGAAGAAAATGACAGTACGGAATTTAAAAGTTCATTCACAATGCCTACAGATGGTATGGACCTGAACAGGGAACTGGCCAGCCTGATCCGTTATCCTGAAAAGGCCATTTCAGAAGGAATTGAAGGGCAGGTCAAGGTTCTGTGCACGATTGATGCAGAAGGAAATGTGACGGACGTGAAAATTTTGAAGGATATTGGCGGTGACTGTGCACTGGCTGCCGTGGCTGCTGTGAGGAACCTGAAGTTCAATCCGGCTACCCAGAATGGGTTCCCCAGGCCGATTACCCTGACCATTCCGGTTAACTTCAGCCTGGAAAAAAGGTAACCGTTCATTTGAGCATTACATCGTGAGTATCAAAGATGAGGTTGTATCAAAAGATTATATTTTGATGCAACTTCTTTTTATTATAATACTCCCCAAAATTTAGACCACTCGTTAGGTTGCAAGGCTAAAACAATTTAAATAATGTTTCAGGAAATTCAACTTGTTTTAATTTGCTTTATTAATTTTATGGAGTAGCGCAAAATAATTTCCCTATGAAAAAAACCAAAATCGTAGCCACAATTTCCGATCAGCGGTGTAATGTTGATTTCATACGGCAGTTGTATGTGAATGGAATGAACGTCGTCAGGATGAACACAGCACACCAGTCGCCTGAAGATACCCTGAAGATCATCAGGAACGTCAGGGAAGTTTCCGACAAAATAGCCCTGATGATCGACACAAAGGGACCCGAAATACGAACTGCACCATCAGATTACAAGGTATCCGTCAAAAAAGGGGATACGATCCTGGTGAAGGACGATCCGGCAATGACCTCAACACCTGAATGCATTTATCTGACATACGAAGGACTGGTTGAAGAAATGGAAATTGGCAAAAGGATTTTAATTGAGGACGGGGAGGTAGAACTCGAAGTTATTGAGAAGAAGAATGATGCATTGGTGTGTAAAGCGCTGAATGATTCGGTAATAAAAGGCAGAAAAAATGTAAATGTTCCCGGTGTGCGTTTCAATCTGCCGGCACTGAATGAAAAGGACCTGCAATACATCGATTTTGCCATTGAACAAGATGTTGATTTTATCGCGCATTCTTTTGTCCGGAGCAAAGATGACGTATTGCAAATTCAGCAGATCCTGAACAAGCACAATTCGGATGTCAAGATCATAGCCAAGATCGAGAACCAGGACGGGGTGGACCATATCGACGAGATCCTGGAACATGTATATGGAATCATGATCGCAAGGGGTGACCTGGCTGTCGAGATCCCGTATGAAAGGATACCCGGGATACAGAAAATGATCATCAACAAATGTATCGATGCGAGAAAACCGGTGATCGTGGCAACGCAGATGATGTATTCCATGATCGAGAATTCTCGACCGACCCGTGCCGAAGTATCGGATGTGGCGAACGCCATCTATTCCAAGACCGATGCCATTATGCTGAGCGGGGAGACCACTGTTGGAAAATATCCTGTCGAAGCTGTTACTGCCATGAACCGGATCGCCATGGAGGTGGAAAAAAGCAGGAGTGACATACATGAAACCCCCATGCTGGTGATGAGCAACAAGACATCAGCCTACCTGGCAAAATCGGCGGTGGAGGCTTCTATTGAGCTGAATTGCAAAGCCATTATCGCCGATACATCCAGAGGTCGCACCATCCGGAACATGGCATGCTACAGGGGCCGAAAACCCATATTCGCCCAGTGTTATGATAAAAGGGTCGT
>JAFGRC010000106.1 GCA_016935355.1 Bacteroidales bacterium | reverse complement strand
GTAAGCTCTTCCACCTTTTTTCTGCTCAGGCAGTAAATAATACCTGATTTACCGGGATTGTTGCGGATGTACTTTATGATCTCCTTTGTAACATTCTTTTTCGGCCGTACTTCATAATACAGATTGTGCCGGCGGAAAGATGATTTGAATACAGATGCATCCAGCATGCCGAGGTTTTTCTGAATGTCGTGCTGAACTTTTGGCGTGGCAGTGGCAGTAAGTGCAATGATCGGAGCAGGACCTATTTCATTGATGATGGGTCTGATGCGCCGGTATTCAGGGCGGAAATCATGTCCCCATTCGGAAATGCAATGTGCTTCATCAATTGCATAAAAGGAAATTTTTACCTTCTTGAGAAACTGTATGTTTTCTTCTTTTGTAAGGGATTCCGGGGCTACGTATAACAATTTGGTCTTCCCGTCCATTATGTCATGTTTGACTTTGGTAATGGCGGCCTTATTCAGGGAAGAATTCAGAAAATGTGCTACTCCTTCCTCGTCGCTGAAACTCCGCATTGCATCCACCTGGTTTTTCATTAACGCAATGAGCGGGGAAATAATGATGGAAGTACCCTCCAGCAGTAAAGACGGCAACTGATAACACAATGATTTTCCGCCTCCGGTCGGCATCAATACGAAGGTATCCTTTCCGGCCATAACATTTTTAATGATCTCTTCCTGGTTTCCTTTAAAACTGGTAAATCCAAAATATTTTTTTAATACTTCAACCAACGAAACTCCAATACCAACCTTCATTTTACCCTTTATTTTTCAAAACAGCTTACCAGCTGACATGTAATTAAATAATAAAAATGCAACCAACAAAATAAACGTAACAATAAAAATCGCAACAATAAAAACGCAGTAAAATATATTTTGTTACCCGGATGATCAGACTTTCTTTTTGATCTGTTTGATTTAACAAACGGCGGTTTTAAAATATTACCTACTTTTGCTAACTAAAATTAATATTTTTTTTCTTAATTCGCTATGCTTAAAAAATCAATTTAGAATTTCTTAACATTTATTAGTATTCAGGATAATTCACACTTTATATGGAAGATAAGCAAGAGGGAGAAATGACGTTCCTTGAACACCTTGAGGAACTGAGATGGCATCTTATACGTTCTGTTTTGGCAATTACGGCTTTTGGTATACTTGCATTTGTTTTTAAGAGAATCGTTTTTGACGTCATACTTTTGGCCCCGAGCACACCGGAATTCTGGACGAACAGAATGCTCTGCAATCTGGGTCAACTGGTCAATATTCATAAACTTTGCATCAATGCAGAGCCGGTCGATCTGCAAAACGTACAGGTCACCGGACAGTTTATTGCCCACATCAAGGTAAGCATCATCGGGGGACTGGTTATGTCTTTTCCTTACCTCGCATATGAGTTCTGGCGTTTTATCAGACCAGCCCTTTACGCAAAGGAAAGGCAGTCAGCAAAAGGATCGGTTTTTTATATTACCCTACTGTTTGCCCTGGGTGTGATGTTTGGCTATTATCTGATATCACCGCTTTCCATAAACTTCCTGTACAATTACCAGGTAAGTGAGGCGGTTAAAAATATACCCACATTGAGTTCATATGTCGGACTTGTAGCTGCTATCGTTCTTGCCAGTGGTGTATTATTTGAACTTCCGGTACTGGTGTATTTTCTGAGCAGGATCGGTATGCTGACCCCGGAATTCCTGAAAACCTACCGCCGGCACGCAATCGTTGTCATGTTATTGGTTTCCGCAATAATTACGCCACCCGATATTTTCAGCCAGATCATGGTATGTTTTCCCTTATTGATTCTGTATGAGATCAGCATACGCATTTCCAGACGGGTAAATCAGCAGAGAGAAAAGGAACTGATGCAGGGTTAGAATAATAAGAAAAGAACGAATCGGGTTCAATATTATGAAATTACGAACGGAAAACCTGGTCAAACGATACCGCAACCGGACCGTGGTGAAAGATGTTTCCTTTGAGGTTGAGCAGGGTGAAATTGCCGGATTGCTAGGCCCGAACGGAGCAGGTAAAACCACATCTTTTTATATGATCGTAGGACTTATTCAGCCTAATGAAGGAAAGATTTTTCTCGATGACAGGGATATCACTGATGAACCGGTATACAAGCGTGCCCAGCTGGGTATTGGTTATCTTGCCCAGGAAGCTTCGGTATTCCGGAGGCTAAGTGTGGAAGATAACCTGAGGGCGGTTCTCGAGATGACGGATATGACGAAGGAAGAACAGCATTTCCGGGTTGAGAGCCTGCTGAACGAATTCGGACTGCAGAAGATCCGTAAAAGTCTGGGAATCCAGCTTTCAGGCGGGGAACGAAGAAGAACGGAAATCGCAAGAGCCCTGGCGCTGAAACCAAAATTCATTCTGCTGGATGAGCCTTTCGCAGGTGTCGATCCCATAGCCGTGGAAGACATTCAGGAAATCGTATCAAAACTGAAAGATAAAAATATCGGTATATTGATCACGGATCATAATGTTCATGAAACCCTTTCCATAACGGACAGAGCTTACCTGCTTTTTGAGGGTGAAATACTGAAGGCTGGAACAGCTGAAGAACTTGCAGAGGATGAGCAGGTAAGACGTGTATATCTGGGGAAAAACTTTGAGTTAAGGTAACATCATAATGATTTCTGATGAAAGAGCCATCCGGTCAGGTTTAACCAATAAAAAACCAATCAATTAATTAACCGATTGTTCAATATACAATAACGTAATAACCAGATAAGCTGATGTCTTCTTTTGTGTACTTTTGCGATCTGCATGCAAATTCATCCATGAATTTACTTGAAAAACTGGTACATCTGATCAAAAGGGCCGGTGTGGATGAAATTGATTTTAAAAAGAAAATTACGGCCGTCAAAATCCATTTTGGTGAACCGGGAAATCTGTCATATATCAGGCCAAACTTTGCGGCTTCACTGGTGAAATACCTGAAAAGTCTGGGCGCCAAACCATTTCTTACGGACACCAATACACTTTATCATGGCCGCAGGTCAAACGCCATTGATCACATCAGGTCTGCCTTTGAAAACGGATTTAATCCGCTCACTGTGGATTGTCCGGTAATAATCGGTGACGGGCTTCGGGGGACGGATTACACGGAAATCACGATCAATCAGGAATATTGCAGGACAGCTAAAATCGGTAAGGCCTTCATTGATTCTGACATCATCATTTCTATGAATCATTTTAAAGGTCACGAACTGACAGGATTTGGAGGTGCGTTGAAGAATCTCGGCATGGGCTGTGCCGCTGTGGGTGGAAAACTGGAACTTCATTCTGCTTCTGCACCTGAGATAGCGGAGGAGAACTGCACGGGTTGCGGTCTTTGTGAGGATTATTGCGCACAGGGAGCTATTGTGGTCGGGACGGACAACATAGCCCGTATTGATCTGAATAAATGTGTCGGATGCGGACAATGTGTGGCTGTCTGTCAATACGATGCTGCAAGGGTTGTATGGGAGAATGCATCGGAACTGGTAAACCGGAAAATTGCAGAGTATACCCTCGCGGTATTGAAAGATAAACCCGGTTTTCATGTTTCCTTCATCATGAATGTTTCACCCGATTGTGATTGCTGGAATTTCAATGATTATCCGCTGGTGCCTGATATTGGTATGGCGGCTTCCTTTGATCCTGTTGCATTGGATCAGGCCTGTGCCGATATGGTCCGGGAAGCTCCGTCGCTGCCTTCCTGCAGAATTCATAACAACCGGACTTACTCCGACCATAAGGGAGAGGACAAATTTAAACTGGCGCATCCTGAGGTTTTCTGGGAAGCGGCGCTGGATCATGCTGAAAAGATCGGGATCGGTACCAGAGAATACAAGCTTGTTCCGGTAAACTGATATTGTCGGGGCCTCATTTACAGTTCTGAATCAGGATTTTATTTAAACAATAATCAAAAAGTGGTATCTTTGCGCGGGTTTGGATGCGGATGTGGCGTAACTGGTAGCCGCGCAAGATTTAGGATCTTGTGCCGAAAGGCGTGGGGGTTCGAGTCCCTTCATCCGCACAGGAAAGATGCTGAAAGTATTACAAAGGATATGAGATAGCGGATGAAAGACAGGAAGTTCACATCCGCATGTGAATTTATGACAACAACATATAAGTTGATATATAACCGGCTCAACGGACCGGGATTAAAGTATTGAAATAAGAAAAATTTTTGCGGATGAATATTAAGAGAGAAAATACGGATGAGTTAAATGCGGTCCTGACCGTTACAATTGAACCTGCTGATTACGAGGAACGGGTGGATAATGTACTGAAGGATTACAGAAAGAAAGCACGGCTGGACGGTTTCAGGCCGGGGAATGTCCCCATCGGACTCATCCGGAAGATGTACCGCAAACCAGTTCTGATTGAGGAGGTGAACAAGATACTGGGTGAGTCGGTCGCGAAGTATTTCACGGAAGAAAAGCTTTACATCATTGGAGAACCGCTTCCGCATGAGGATGATGCTGGGGAGTTCAACTGGGAAAGTGACCGCGAGTTCACATTCTCCTTCGATATCGGGCTTGCTCCTGAAACTGACATTGCAGTGACCGAAAAAGATAAAATACCTTATTATACAATAAAGGTTAATGATGAGGTGCGCAACAAGCATATCGATCAGATCAGGTCCCGTTTCGGATCTTTTGAAAAGGCAGATGTCATATCGGACAATGAAATGATCAAGGCTGATATTGTGGAAGTCAGTGATGAAGGGAAACCGGTTGACGGAGGCATAAGGGTTGAGGAAGGTTCTTTTTCCCTTGAATACATTCAGGAGAAAAAAATCAGGGATCAGTTCTCCGGATGCAACACCGGTGATCAGGTGGTTGTTAACCTTTTAAAGGCTTTTCCAAATGAAACCGACCTCGCAGCACTGTTAAAAATTGATAAGGGGAAGCTGCCGGAGGTCAAAAATAATTTCCGGGTAACCATTAAGGAAATATCGCGATTTAAAAAAGCTGTGATCAACCAGGATCTGTTTGATGCATTATATGGAAAAGAACAGGTTGCATCGGAAGATGAGTTTAAAAAAAGAATCGATGAAGAACTGAAATCTTCCTTTGAACGTGAAAGCGAATATCAGTTCAGAATCGATTCCCGGGATTATTATCTGAAAAAATTCAAACAGAACATTCCCGACGGATTTTACAAGAGGTGGCTGTTGTACGTGAATGAGGAAAAGTTATCAGAAGAACAGCTTGAAAAGGATTACGAACAGTATGCCCAGGATCTGAAATGGCAGCTTATTAAATCACGGGTCATAAGAGATCATGAACTTAAAGCTTCTGAGGAAGAATTGCTGCAGCACGTGGCTGGTTTGTACCGTGCTCAGTTCATGCAATATTACGGCATGTCAGACATTCCTGCGGAAACTCTGGAGAAATATGCCCGGGAAGCCCTGAGCAAAGAAGATGAACGCCGTAAATTTGCAGAGATGGTGCTGGAGAATAAAGTGTTTGAGCTTATCAGGAACACGGTAAAACATGACCGAAAAGAGGTAACTTTGGATAAATTCAACAAAATGCGTGAAAAATAGTTCCTAAATCAATATAATTTCTAAACATGGACCAGATCAGGGATTTTTACAAGTATGCCACAGGGCATCAGGGTATCAGCAGCCTTCACCTTCAACGGTATACTTCCATTGCAAACAGTTATATATCACCTACGATCATTGAGGAGAGGCAGCTGAACGTAGCCCAGATGGATGTATTTTCCAGACTGATGATGGACAGGATTATCTTTTTGGGCCTGCCGATTGACGATTTTGTTGCCAATGTGATACAGGCTCAGCTTTTGTATCTTGATTCAGCTGATCCGGGTAAAGACATCCAGATTTATTTCAACAGTCCGGGAGGCGCTGTACATGCAGGACTGGGCATTTATGACACAATGCAGTATATCAGTTGCGATGTGGCTACCATATGCACAGGAATGGCGGCTTCAATGGGAGCGGTATTGCTGTGTGCAGGGACAAAAGGGAAACGTTCCGCATTGAAGCATTCACGCATCATGATCCACCAGCCGATGGGAGGAGCACAAGGCCCTGCAGCTGATATTGAAATTACAGCCCGTGAAATTCTGAAAATCCGTTCCGAATTGTATCAGATCATAGCGGACCATTCCGGCAATCCTCTGGAAAAGGTGGAAAAGGACAGTGACCGTGATTACTGGATGACTGCCCGGGAAGCAAAGGAATATGGCATGATCGATGAAGTGCTGGAAAGGACAAAAAAATCATAGTTCTGTATGAAGATTTGAACTAATTTTGCAGGCAACAGCAAACCCAATGCGGCATTTGCCGTAAAATGAAACAAAACATTATGGATAAGTGTTCCTTTTGCGGACGTGACAAACGCGATACAAACCTGCTCATCGCCGGGATTTCCGGACACATTTGCGACTCATGCGTGGAACAGGCCTATGCCATCGTTCAGGAAGAAGTCAAAAAAAGCCAGCAGTTTGACGTGAATGCGATCAAGCTTCTTAAGCCCAAGGAAATAAAAAAATTTCTGGACCTCTACGTAATTGGTCAGGATGATGCCAAAAAACACATCTCCGTAGCTGTTTATAACCATTATAAGCGACTGGTGCAGGCAACGAGGTACGACTCGGTGGAAGATGTGGAAATTGAAAAGTCAAACATTATTCTGGTCGGTGAAACAGGCACCGGAAAAACTTTACTGGCCCGGACAATAGCCAAATTATTGCATGTTCCTTTCACCATCGTGGATGCGACCGTGCTCACCGAAGCCGGTTATGTCGGCGAAGATATTGAAAGTATCCTGACACGATTGCTGCAGGTGGCAGATTACAATGTTGAAGCTGCGGAAAAGGGTATTGTCTTTATCGACGAGATCGACAAGATTGCCCGGAAAGGTGACAATCCATCGATTACACGTGATGTATCAGGCGAGGGTGTGCAACAGGGTTTGCTGAAACTCCTCGAAGGAACCGTGGTGAATGTTCCGCCACAGGGAGGGCGAAAACATCCCGATCAGAAAATGATTGCTGTGGATACCCGTAATATACTTTTTATCTGCGGGGGAGCTTTCGATGGAATTGAGAAGAAAATAGCCCAGCGGTTGAATACCCGGGTGGTGGGTTATAATGCTTCACGGAAGGCCGACCGGATAGAACGCGATAATCTGATGCAGTATATTGCTCCGCAGGATTTGCGTTCATATGGTATGATCCCTGAAATCATCGGCAGGTTGCCCGTGCTGACATACCTGCACCCACTTGATCCAAAGGCCTTACGCATGATTTTAACGGAACCAAAAAATTCAATCATAAAACAGTATGTCAAGTTGTTTGAGATTGACGGGATCGAACTTACGTTTGAGGAAACCGCACTTGATTATATTGTGACCAGGGCGGTGGAATTCAAACTGGGCGCGAGGGGATTGCGTTCCATATGCGAGGCTGTGATGATTGATGTTATGTTTGAACTTCCTTCCACCGGACAAAATGAGATCCAGATAACACTTGAATATGCAAAAACCAAGATCGAAAAAATCAACCTCCAGCAATTAAAAGCAGCCTGATAATTTGTTTTTTATGAAAATGAATTGTATATTTGTACACATTATAGAACAAAACATGAGCAAAATATATACATACTGGTGGTGGTGCATAAAATTTCTCATAAAACCGTGAGATCTGCACCTTTTTGTATATAGACTATGATATCAAACAGCGGCCTATCGTTCTCACGATAGGCCGCTGTGGTTTTATAAACGTCATTAAATGATTGTGTCATGCGGATTATTAACATTACGACAAACATCAGGAAAATGCTTTCGGATCTCAATACCCCGGTCAGCATTTATTTAAGGATCAGGGATGTATATCCAAACTCACTGCTTCTTGAAAGTTCCGATTACCATGCTGCAGAAAACAGTTATTCATTCATATGCCTGAAACCGGTCGCTTTTTTTGAGATTGAGGACGGTATTGCGACAGAGAAATATCCCGACGGATCAGGAACCTCCGGTACGGTTAAGAGTCCGGATGACTTTAAAGATCGCTTCAGGACTTTCATGAATTCATTTAAAATAGAGGAGACGGCGGGTAAAGCTGCTGTCAACGGTTTGTTTGGTTATTGTGCCTATGATGCCGTGCGTTATTTTGAGAAAATCGATCTGAAAGCTCCTGTAAAAGCTGACTATAAAATACCTGAGGTGCATTATGCTTTTTACCGGTATATCATTGCCATCAACCATTTCCAGAATAATTTACAGATCATTGAAAACCGGATTGAAGGAGAAACCAGTGAACTTGAGAGGATACAGTCGCTTTTAAACAGCAGGAATATAGCGTTGTACAACTTTACACTCCTGAAGGATGAACGTTCAAACATAACGGATGATCAGTATAAGGAACTTGTAACGCGCGGCAAGCAACATTGTTACCGGGGCGACGTGTTTCAGGTTGTGATGTCAAGGCAGTATTCCCGGCAGTTTATGGGTGATGAATTTAATGTATACCGTGCATTGCGATCCATCAATCCTTCTCCTTACCTGTTCTATTTTGATTATGGAAGCTATAAGATATTCGGGTCATCTCCTGAGGCTCAGCTCAAGATTCAGAATGCCGTTGCCCATATCAATCCGATAGCAGGTACTTTCCGGCGGACAGGCGATGATGAGCATGACAAGCTGCTGGCTCAAAAACTCACAGACGACGTGAAGGAAAATGCAGAGCACGTCATGCTGGTCGATCTGGCCAGAAATGATCTCAGCCGGCATGCAAAAAACGTAAGAGTTGAAAGTTACCGTGAGGTTCAGTTCTATTCTCATGTCATTCATCTGGTTTCGTCTGTTTCAGGGGAGATCAATACAGATTCCGGAGTTGTCGACATGATGACTGCAACCTTTCCTGCCGGTACTTTATCCGGTGCCCCGAAATATAAAGCCATGCAACTTATTGATGCTTATGAAAACCAGAATCGCGGTTATTATGGCGGTGCTATCGGATTTCTTGACTTTACCGGAAAATTCAACCATGCGATCATGATCCGGACTTTCCTGAGCAAGGGGAATACGCTTTTCTATCAGGCCGGGGCAGGCATTGTGGCCATATCAGATGAAGAAAGCGAGCTGCAGGAGGTGAATAACAAGCTTGGCGCTTTGAAGAAAGCCATTGAAATGGCAAGCGATATATTAAAATAATGACAAAGATATATGAGTAGCTTTCTTGTAATTGATAATTACGATTCGTTTACCTACAATCTGGTATATTATATCGAAAAGCTTACAGGCGATAAAGTCGATGTATTCCGTAATGATGAGATTGCAATCGATGAAATCGATCGCTATGATAAGATCCTGTTATCTCCCGGACCAGGAATACCCATTGAGGCAGGCATTTGCCTGGACCTTATCAGGCGATATGCTCCCACTAAAAGTATACTGGGTATTTGTCTCGGACACCAGGCCATTGCAGAAGCTTTTGGCGGAATCCTCCTCAATTTAAGCAAGGTACACCATGGTGTTGCCAGTCCCGTTAACATCCTTGACAACCGGGAACCCTTATTTGCCGGGATCCCTGCCATACTGGAAGCCGGAAGGTACCACTCCTGGGTAGTTGCAAGGGACAGTCTGCCCGAATGCTTTACCATCACATGTGAAGACCCTGAAGGGATCATCATGGGAATCAGTCATCAATACTATGATGTGCGTGGATTGCAGTTTCATCCGGAATCGGTTCTTACGGAATTCGGTATGGATATCATCAGGAACTGGGTTGAAATGGGGAAACGCACAACGCGAAACGCGAAACACTGAACAGCAAACATTAGAGAACCAGTCAACAAATCAACGAATACACAACCATGCGAAAAATACTGAATTACCTGTTTGAACACAAAACGCTCAGTCGTGCTGAAGCCCAGGAAGTCCTTACCAATATTGCGAGGGGTACATACTCCGATTCGGAAATTGCGGCATTTATTTCGGTATATCTCATGCGCAGCATCACGGTGGATGAACTTGCGGGTTTCCGAGATGCCCTGCTGAATCATTGCATCAGGATTGATCTTTCCGGTTTCGAAACCATGGATGTTTGCGGTACGGGAGGGGACAACAAGGATACTTTTAACATCTCAACCCTCAGCACTTTTATTCTGGCAGGTGCCGGCGTTAATGTCGCGAAGCATGGAAATTACGGTGTTTCTTCGGTTTGTGGTTCATCCAATATACTGGAATATTTCGGATATAAATTTTCAAGCGACCGCGACAAGCTCTGTAAAGAAATGGAAGGATCGGGTGTATGTTTTCTTCATGCTCCCCTGTTCAATCCTGCCATGAAGAATGTCTCGCCGGTCCGGAGGTCCCTTAAAATAAAAACATTTTTTAACATGCTGGGCCCCATGGTAAATCCGGCATTTCCGGACAAGCAGCTTATCGGCGTATACAGTCTGGAACTGGCCCGGTTGTATAATTACCTTTTTCAGCAGTCCGGGAAAGAATCTGTCATTGTTCACAGTCTGGATGGTTATGATGAGGTTTCGTTAACTTCTGAAATTAAATTTATCCTGAATGGAAAAGAGCAGTTCTTGACACCGGAACAACTCGGATACAGGCGACTTCATCCCGATGAGCTGAAGGGGGGAAAAACAGTTGCGGAGTCGGCTGGTCTTTTCATGCGCATTCTGCAGGGTGAAGGGACTGCGGCACAAAACGATGTGGCCGTTGTGAATTCACAAATGGCATTGAAATGTTATGATCCTTCAATGTCGATGGAAGATTGCAAAAACCTTGCAAGGGAATCCCTGATCTCAAAAAAAGCGCTGACTTCATTTAAAAAACTTATTGAACAGCAGTCATGACAATATTGGAACAGATCATAGCCAATAAAAGAAAAGAGGTGGCCGGCCGAAAGCTGAATGTCACTACCAAAACACTGGAGCAGTCTGCGTTATTTGAAAGAAAAATCCTGCCTGTATCGGAATACATTCTTGATATTGAAAAAACCGGGATCATCGCAGAGTTCAAAAGAAAGTCCCCTTCACGGGGTATGATCAATTCGGAGGCAACGGTGGAGGAAGTAACGACCGGCTATTTTCGCTCAGGGGCCTCAGCACTTTCCATCCTTACTGATTTTACTTTTTTTGGCGGTACCGGCCATGATCTGGCTCGTGCCCGTGAGCTGAATTCCATTCCGATCCTCAGGAAGGATTTTATGATCGACGAGTATCAGATCATTGAATCCAAAGCTATGGGTGCAGATGCAATATTGCTGATCGCTGCGGCGCTGGAAAGGAAAACGGTCCGTTCACTGGCCCGTCTGGCCCGTTCAATCGAATTGCAGGTCATGCTTGAAGTACACGAACCGGAAGAGTTGGATCTGATCAATGAATACATCGATCTGGTTGGTATAAACAACCGGGATCTGAAAACATTCACAATTGATCTTGAACGCTCATTCCGGCTGGCCGGAATGATCCCGGATGGATTTGTCAGGATTTCGGAAAGCGGGATTTCATCACCTTTTATAATTCAGAAACTGAAGAGCTCGGGATTTCAGGGTTTCCTGATAGGCGAAAGTTTTATGAGAACCCCCGATCCCGTATCGGCTTTCTCACGATTTGTTGCACAGCTCATAATATAAATTTATGATACAGATTAAAGTTTGCGGAATGCGGGATCCGGCTAATATCAGGCAGGTCATTAAGGCAGGGCCTGATATACTCGGATTTGTTTTTTATTCCGGTTCGGTAAGGTTTGCAGGCAATATATTACATGAAGATCTGTATGAACTGATCCCTCAACGCATTCTTAAGGCCGGGATCTTTGTGAATGAGGATCCGGACCGCATTGTGGCGATTGCTGAAAAGCTGGGACTGCAGTTTATCCAACTGCATGGTGATGAACCACCTGAAGTATGCCGGGTAATCAGACAGAAAGGTATGAAAGTGATCAGGGCTTTCGGAATCGGTGAAGGTTTTCAGTGGAATGTTCCTGAACCCTATCAGCATGTCTGTGATTACTTTCTGTTTGACACAAGAACTGAAAGATTTGGTGGTAGTGGCAGGAAATTCAGTTGGGATATTCTGGAATCATACAGGTTTCATAAACCGTTTTTCCTGAGCGGAGGCATCTCCATGGAAGATATACCGGTATTAAAAAGGATTGACAATCCCTGGTTTTACGGAGTGGACATCAACAGCAAATTCGAAAAGGAGGCAGGGATAAAGGATGTTGATAAGGTCACTTTTTTTATTCAGCAAATTAAAAATCAATAGGATATGAGTTTTTATGTGGATGATAAAGGATATTATGGTGATTATGGTGGTGCGTTCATTCCGGAGATGATGTACAGGAATATTGAGGAACTCAGACTCAATTACCGGTCCATACTGGACGATCCGGATTTTAAAAGGGAATTTGCACAGCTTTTAAAGGATTATGTCGGGAGACCAACTTCCCTGTATCTAGCGGAAAGACTCTCGGCTTTTCATGACAGCCGCATCTATTTGAAAAGGGAAGACCTGAACCATACCGGTGCACATAAGATCAACAATACGGTAGGACAAATCCTCATCGCAAGGCGGCTGGGAAAGACCAGAATCATTGCCGAGACCGGGGCCGGTCAGCACGGCGTGGCAACAGCCACGGTATGTGCTTTAATGGGAATGAAATGTGTGGT
>JAFGRC010000105.1 GCA_016935355.1 Bacteroidales bacterium | reverse complement strand
TCTAACAGTTCCCAAATGGATATCAAAACTTTCGGTACAAAAATCATTGAAACCGACCTGCTTATTCTGGGTGGAGGAATGGCAGCCTGCGGGGCAGCTTTTGAAGCGGCACACTGGGCAAAGAAATACAATAAAAAGGTCACACTTGTTGATAAGGCTGCGATGGAAAGAAGCGGTGCAGTTGCGATGGGCCTTTCCGCCATCAATCTGTATCTCGGGTTGAAGCACGGGAAGAATACCATTCAGGACTATGTTCAGTATGTGAAAAATGACCTGATGGGAATTGTGCGCGATGACCTGGTTGCCAGTATTGCGAGACATGTGGATTCGACTGTCCACCTGTTTGAAAAATGGGGTCTGCCCATATGGAAAGATGATGCAGGTAATTATGTGAACGAGGGTCGCTGGCAGATCATGATACACGGGGAATCCTACAAGAATATTGTAGCTGAGGCAGCCAAGAATGCATTAAAAGAGCTGGGAGCAAACGGGCAGTATTTTGAACGCATTTTCATCACCGAACCCATTGTTGAGGAAGGCCGCTGTATCGGAGCTGCGGGTTTCAGTGTAAGGGACAATACATTTTATATTTTTAAAGCCGGTGCTGTACTGGATGCGATGGGCGGTGCCGTTCACATATTCAGGCCCCGTTCGGTCGGGGAGGGACTGGGAAGATCCTGGTACCCTCCGTTCAATTCCGGTGCAGGTGCTTATTTTACACTTAAGGCCGGAGCTGAAATGACATGTCAGGAAGTACGCTTTGTACCGGTACGGTTTAAGGACTCGTACGGTCCTGTGGGTGCGTGGTTTTTGCTCTTCAAATCAAAAGCCACCAATGCAAAGGGCGAGGACTATATGGTAACCCGTGCGGCAGAACTGGAAAAGTGGGCGCCTTATGGGACATCAAAACCGGTTCCTGCAAATCTGAGAAATTACCTGATGCTTCAGGAGCTTGAGGCAGGGAACGGACCCATTTACATGCATACGGATGAAGCCATAAGGGAAATTGTAGCGGGAATCCCGGATGAAAAAGAAAGCAAAAGGAAAATGAAAGAGCTTGAATCGGAAGCATGGGAGGATTTTCTTGACATGACCATCAGCCAGGCGCTCAACTGGGCTTCGCACAACATTATGCCGGAGCAGAGTCCTTCTGAAATTACCGCATGTGAGCCCTATTTTATCAGTTCACATTCCGGAGCCTCCGGAGCCTGGGTGAGCGGTCCTGAAGACCTGTCGCCCGGCCCGTATTTCTGGGGTTATCCGAACATGACCACTGTTGGAGGATTGTTTGCAGCCGGTGATGCCTCCGGTGCCTCTTCGCATAAATTTTCCTCGGGATCATTTACCGAAGGCAGAATTGCGGCCAAGGGAGCCCTGGCGTTTTGTGCCGATCATCCCGGCATCACCGGGTATGATGATGCAAGGATCAATGAACTTAAGGCAGCGATCCTCAGGCCACTCGCTGTTTTTGAGGAGCATAAAAACTATGCGAATGATCCTGATGTAAATCCGAATTTCTTAAAACCCAGAATGTTTATGTTCCGTTTGCAGAAGATCATGGATGAATATGCCGGAGGTGCATCAACAGGTTTCAGGACATCAAAGGCGCTGCTTGAAAAGGGACTGGAATATCTGGCGTACATGAAGGAGGATGCTGAAAAGCTGGCTGCCGCCGACCTGAATGAGCTGATGCGATGCTGGGAAAATGTGCACCGGCTCTGGCAGGCGGAGTCGCATGTGCGGACCATGCTTTACAGGGAAGAAACCCGGTGGCCCGGGTATTATATGCGGACAGATTTTCCGGAAATAAAGGCCGACTGGAAATGTTTTACCAACTGCCGCTGGAACAGGGAAACAGGAGTGTGGGAAATGATGAAAAGAGAGATTATAGACTTATGTTAATGAATTGTCACACAGATTATCCGGTCACATAACAGAATAAACATATAAGCATTGCAAAAAACAAAACCCGTTCTGGTTATCGGAGGAGGGATCAGCGGAATTACAGCTGCTGTAGAAATCGCTGAAGTAGGCAGAAAAGTGGTCCTGGTTGAACAAAAACCTTATCTGGGAGGGAATGTTATTCAGATGAACAACTATTTTCCCAAACTTTGTCCACCATCCTGCGGTCTCGAGATCAATTTCAGGAGGATCAGGCAGAATCCGCGCATTACTTATTATGTCAATACAAAAGTGATTTTTGTCTCGGGCAAGAAGGGGAATTTCCTCGCAAAACTGCGTACGGCACCGCAGTATATTTTCGACAACTGCGCCGCATGCGGGGATTGTGCATCGGTTTGCCCCCAAAACAGGCCGGATGATTTCAATTACGGATATGGCAGCACAAAAGCAGCATATCTTCCCCATGATATGGCTTTTCCTTTCAGATATCACATTGATGAAAGGTATTGCAAAAAAGAAACCTGCAATAAGTGTGTCGAAGCATGTGATTACAATGCAATAGATCTTTCGGCTGAAGGAAAGGAATTTGAAATCGAAGCCGCGTCCGTTATTGTTGCCACGGGATGGACCGGATATGATGCACGCAAAATTGAAAACCTGCATTATGCTGACTTTCAGAACGTGATCACCAATGTGGAATTTGAGCGTTTAATCGCAGTAAACGGTCCGGGCAAAGGAGAACTGCACAGACCTTCTGACGGTAAGATCCCGGAAAGTGTCTGCTTTGTCCAGTGTGCCGGTTCACGGGATGAAAATCACCTGCCGTATTGTTCGGCAGTATGTTGTTCGGCTTCATTAAAACATGCGCTCACAATTCATGAAAAATATCCCGAATGCAGGATCAGGATCTTTTATATTGATCTGAGGATCATGGGCAGGAATGAAGATTTTCTCGCAAAGGTGGAAGCCGTTAGAAATATTGAACTGATTAAAGGCAAGGTGGCCGGAATAGAAGAAATCAGCGGGACTAAAAACCTTATTGTGGAGGCTGAGGACATCATGTCGGGGAAAAAGGTCCGCCATGAAACAGGACTGGTCGTTCTGGCCACAGGAATAGTGCCTTCAGGTATTGAAACAGTTTTGAATGTGGATCAATATGGTTTTGTTCCGGAGGTGCAGGCAGTCGGAATGTATGCAACGGCTTGCTGCAAGAAGCCTATGGACGTGGCATCATCGTTAAGGGATGCAACGGGAGCGGCTTTAAAAGCAATACAGTATTAAAGATGAACGCCCCGGCGGGTTCTGGTCCCGTCGGGGTGTTATAAGATAACAACGGTGGAGAAAAGAACGGGTATATACATTTGTACGGGCTGTGAAATTGGCTGGAGCATAGACGTTGATAATATATGCAAATCTTATGCAGCATCAACAGGTATTGTTTTTTGCAAAAGTCATTCTGCGCTGTGTTCTGTTGAAGGAAGCGGTTTGATCGCGGAGGATATTGAGCGGGAGAGCCTTGACAGTATCGTCATTGCTGCCTGTTCATCAAGGTATAAGACGGATGTGTTCAGTTTCGGAGAAAATATAATGGTGGAACGGGTAAATCTTCGTGAGCAGGTAGTCTGGTGTGGACAGCCAAACCATGAAGACACGCAGATGGCAGCAGAAGATTACATCCGGATGGGGATTGCTGCTGTTCAAAACATTGCAATTCCCAGACCCTATATCGCTGAGAATATCAGTGAGGAAATTCTTGTCGTAGGCGGAGGCATTACAGGGATAACTGCCGCTCTTGAAGGGGCAGCAGCCGGATACACGGTTCACATCGTTGAAAAAGAAGCTGAACCGGGTGGATATGCCAAAAAGCTATACAAACAGATGCCGTCAAAAGCGCCATTCGATGTACTGGCTGAACCCGTTATAAATGAAAAAATCAGGGAAGCCGAAAATAATCCGCTTATTAAATTATACAAATCAACAACCATTGATAGAATTGAAGGGCAACCCGGTAAATTCAGCGTGCAGCTGAGTAATAGAGTGAGCCATGAGGAAGATTCTGCATTGCGGGATAATGGAGTTACATTCAGCACAAAACCCGGCAATGAAGGGAATCATGCTTTGTCAGTGGGTGCGATCGTTTCGGCTATGGGCTGGAAGCCTTATGATCCGTCCGGTTTAACCCATCTGGGTTACGGGAAGTTTGAAAATGTTGTAACAGGTCCTCAGTTTGAAGATATCGTTAAAAACAGTCCTGAAACTATATTGAAAAAAGATGTGCTTTTTATCCAGTGTGCCGGTTCCCGTGACAACAACCACCTTCCGTATTGCTCATCGGTATGTTGCGGGGTTTCACTGAAACAGGCAAAATATGTTATCGAAAAAGATCGGAACTCCCTGGCTTATATCATTTACAAAGATATTCGCACACCCGGTATGGCAGAAGAATTTTACAGGGAAGTCCAGAAAGAAGACAGGATATTGCTTACAAAAGGAGAAGTTGAGGATGTGGATAAATTGAACGGACGGCTCCGGGTTAACATCAAAGATACACTTCTGGGAGAAGACATTTCCATACTTGTTGATATGGTTGTGCTTGCCACGGGAATGGTCCCTTCAGACACAAAGGAATTAAGCATGAGCTACAGGCAGGGGAAAGGACTGCCGGAACTGAAATACAATTTCCCGGATTCCCATTTCATATGTTTTCCTTATGAAACCCGTCGCACCGGTATTTATGCTGCAGGGACGATCAGGGCTCCGATGGACATCCCTTCATGTATGGAAGATGCAGCGGGGGCCATGCTCAAGGCCATTCAATGCATTGAATCGGTAAAGCGGGGTGAATCCGTGCATCCCAGATCGGGTGACATGTCATATCCGGAGTTGTATATGGAAAGGTGTACGGACTGCAAACGTTGCACCGAGGAATGTCCGGTGGGCGCTTATGATGAGACCGAAAAAGGCACGCCACTACCCAACCCGAACCGCTGCAGGCGTTGTGGCATCTGTCTGGGCAGTTGTCCGGAACGGGTGATTAATTTCTCAAATTTTTCAATCCACAGCATTTCATCCGTAATAAAATCCGTTTACATTCCGGATGAGTTTGAGGAAAAGCCCAGGGTACTGGTTTTTGTCTGTGAGAACGATGCATATCCCGCGTTTGATATGGCAGGAAGAAAGAGGCTTAAATACAGTCCTTTCGTTAGGATCATTCCTGTACGTTGCCTGGGATCCATTAATAAAGTTTGGATATCAGATGCGCTTTCCAAGGGATTTGACGGCATCCTGCAGATCGGCTGCAAACCCGGAGAAAATTACCAGTGTCACTTCATCCACGGCAGCGAGCTCACTGAAACAAGGGGTGAAAACATACAGGAAACATTGCAGACCATGATGCTTGAACCGGAACGGATCAGGACTGAATTCGTCGAAATAACGGATTACGATAAAATACCGGATATCATAAACAGCTACATGGAAACCATTGAAGCAATTGGACCCAATCCTTTTAAAGGAATGTAATTGTCATGATCAATAAGGTTTATCGGGAGGCGTATACTCTCATGGTGATTGTTTTTTATAATAAGACCGGTTTATCGGGAAAAGCTTACGGCAACATTTTTCAACGTATTGGTTAAAGATTGGAAGTGGCTGAAATTAAAGCAAATATCGGATTCAAGCTGGAGCTGAAGGAACTCAGCAATTCTTCGCTGAATGAATGCATGCAATGCGGGACCTGTACAGCCGTTTGTTCACTTTCTCCCATAGAAAGGCCCTTTCCCAGAAAGGAAATGATCTGGGCAGGGTGGGGACTGAAAGATAAACTGGTCGGGAATGGAGACGTGTGGTTGTGTCACCAGTGTGGTGACTGCAGTACATACTGTCCCCGGGGTGTGAAACCTTCTGACGTGCTGGCGGCCATAAGACAGATAAGTTATCGGCATTATGCGAAACCCCGTTTTATGGGTGAAATTCTCTCAAAACCTCAGGGACTCCCGGTGTCCATTCTGATACCCGTAGTTGTTATAACTATTATCCTGATGATGGCAGGTACGTTCAGGATCCCTGAAGGAGAGGTGCTATACTCCAAATTTTTTCCGCATGCCTGGCTGAACGGTTCCTTCACCCTGATCACCGTGTATTTTTACGGTCTGTGGGTAACCGGACTGCGGCAATTCTGGAAGGACCTGAAAAAAGGCAGTCCGGATTCGAAAGCATCGAAGGGATTTATAAAAAGCTTGTTCATCCTGATCAGGAGCAAGATCATTTTTCACAGTGAATTTGGAAAATGCAAAACCCAAAGGTCAAGACAAACAGCACATATTCTGATGTTTTACGGATTTATCCTGCTGCTGG
>JAFGRC010000104.1 GCA_016935355.1 Bacteroidales bacterium | reverse complement strand
TTTCCCGATTCGCGCTGAGCGTTTCATATTCTGCGATGTAATCTATTCAGATATCATCAATCAGTGTGAACTTTACTGTTTATTGTTTACTGATCCATTGATTCATCTGACTCCCCTCATGTCAACGATCTCCACTTTTCTGTATTTTGCGGGATCAAAAATGAAGGTTTCATCAGGAACATCCCGGCCGGTTATAATATTTGTCAGGTTTACCGTATAATCAACACCGTCTTTACCAATGGAACTGATGATCTCAGGTATTTCAGTCTCACTGTTAATAAACAGTTTAATTCTTGAATAGGGTTGGTTCAGGTTTTTCGGGAACAGGTCTATTTCATGGTAACGAATACCATTCATTGTGGTTGCACCCACATAGCGGTATTTAAAATCACGGCCGTAACCGGTGAAGATCTTTGCCGGATTGGAAAGAAAGTCTTCGCCTGACGGATCCGGTTCCGTTATGATCACTTCATTGACATCGGAAGCATATGTCCACATGGTCTTTCCATCATAAAACACGGTATTACCGGATGAAGTGAGCTTGTAACGATCCTGCCGGATCAGGATGTTCCCCGTGCTTACATTTTTAAGATCTTCCTTTCTGTCTTCAATGAGCAATTTAAAATCAGCTTCAATGGATTTCAGGTTGTTGATTTTTGCGGCGGATCTGTCAAGGACTTCTCCCGCATAAGGATCCTGTGCAGGATCGTCCTGCTGCGAAAAACAAACCGCCAGGGGCACCAGAAGGAGGAGTGAAAAAATAAATGCACGCAACATATGAATGATTCGTAATGAATTATTTATTCAGACTGCTCAAATATTGTTCCAAACTGTATTCATCCGGAAAAAACACCTGCCGGGGTTTGCTTCCATCTGGCGGACCAACAATACCAGCTGCTTCAAGTTGATCCATGATGCGGCCCGCCCGGTTGTAACCAATTGAGAATTTTCGCTGGATCAATGACGTTGATCCCTGCTGGTGGATCACCACAAGTCGCGCAGCGTCACCAAAAAGAGCGTCCCGTTTGGAAAGGTCCACCTCCCCGATATCAGAGGATGCATTTTCCTCGATATATTCAGGCAGATACATTGCAGTGAGAAAACCTTTTTGTGCGGATATGAACTTTGTGATCCTTTCTATTTCCGGTACGTCAATGAAAGCGCACTGGATCCGGATCATTTCACTGCCCGGTGCCAGAAGCATGTCACCCCTTCCGATCAGCTGGTTGGCTCCATGTACATCCAGGATTGTCCGGGAATCCACCATTGAAGTAACCCGAAATGCTATGCGGGCCGGAAAATTCGCTTTGATCACTCCCGTAATAATGTTTGTTGTGGGCCGCTGTGTAGCAATAACAAGATGAATACCGATCGCCCTGGCCAGTTGTGCAAGCCGTGCAAGAGGTGTTTCTACCTCCTTGCCGGCCGTCATGATCAGGTCTGCAAATTCGTCAACAATGACCACAATGTATGGCAGATACCTGTGACCGTGTTCAGGATTCAACTGTCTTTTGATGAATTTATGGTTGTATTCCCTGATGTTTCTTACGCCTGCTTTTTCAAGAAGCTGATAACGTGAATCCATTTCAATGGTCAGGGAATTCAATGTATAGATCACTTTTTTGGTGTCTGTAATAATAATTTCTTCTGAATCAGGTATTTTTGCCAGATAGTGCTTTTCCAGTGAAGTGTAGGCAGTTAATTCTACCCTTTTGGGATCAACCAGCACGAATTTAAGCTGAGATGGATGCTTTTTATAAAGAAGCGATGTAATGATGCAGTTCAGTCCGACCGACTTGCCTTGTCCGGTGGCACCGGCAAGCAACAAATGAGGCATTTTGGCCAGGTCAAATACATAAGTTTCATTGGAAATGGTTTTGCCGATCGCGATGGGCAGCTCATAATTGTTTTCCTGGAACTTTCTTGAACTCAGAACGGAGCGCATGGAAACGATTTCGGGATTCTGATTTGGTACTTCAATACCGATAGTGCCCTTGCCGGGCATGGGAGCTATGATCCGGATTCCCAGGGCGGCCAGACTGAGTGCAATGTCGTCCTCCAGACTTTTAATTTTGGATATCCTGACTCCCGGTGCAGGGACAATCTCATACAGGGTGACGGTGGGGCCGATGGTGGCTTTGATCTTATCGATCTGGATTTTGTAATGCGCAAGTGTTTCAACGATCTTGTTTTTGTTGCTGATCAACTCCTCATTGGTGACGGTAGATTCCTCCACATCATGTTTTTCGAGCAGATCCAGAGATGGCATGGCATAACGGGGAAGGTCCAGAGTGGGATCATAATCCTCAAGCATTTCATAGCTTTCCGCTTCAGTTGTATCCTGCTTCCCGTTACCGCTTCCCTTTTCGACAAGAAGCTCAATATCTTCTTCCGGAGCACCTGGCGTGAAACGTCCTGGTGACTTTCCTTCAGCTTCAAAGCGGTTGAATTCCGTTTCAAACACCAGATCGTTTTGAACCTGTTCATCAGTATCGTGTTTTCTGAACGCAGGACTCTCTTTCATCGTTTTTTCACCCGCTGCTAAAAGTAGAAATTTCTTTGATACAATGTTTGAAGTTAACCTGAGAATATTGCTGTTCGAAAAGAAGAGCCATATGAGTGTGGTCAGGATCAGAACCATTGCCGTCCCGATGGTCCCGACAAACGATTTCAGCCATTCGCTCAGATAGAGTCCGTGCTTACCCCCCAAACCGCTGCCCAAATATCCGTTGGCTTCGCCCGCCACATATCCCAGCCATATTGACAACAAAAGCATTCCCACCAGCGCGATCCTGATGATTCTGAAGAGGGAGGCAATTCTGACATGCATAAGCTTTAATCCGGTCAGGATCAGAAGAAAAGGAATGCAAAAAGATGAAACACCAAACCATCTGTTTATTAGCTGATTGGAAAAGTACGCACCGGCTTTCCCTGCCCAGTTTTCAACCCTGAAATCAGGATTTGAGATAACTTTTGACCATTCAAAACTCTGATCGGTCTTCCAGGTAAAAATGTAGGACACCATCGAAATGAAAAGAAATATGCTGAAACCTGAAACAATAAGTCCCAGCGTGATCTTGAATTTCTCATCAGCAAAAATACTTTTCGATTTTCCTTTATTGCTTCGGATATTTTTTGTGCTGTTTTTTCCGGCCATTTGATGCAATCATCCGTTCATCCGGCCAAAATTAAAGAAGTGATGACAATAAACTGATAAAAATGCTAAAATGTTATTCACAAAATGGATGCATGCAGTGCCGGCTTCACAAGTTTTCATCAGGGCATTGACAATGACCGGTGCGGACAGATTACTCCATGAGTTTATCCAGTATCTGTAACATCTGATCACGGGTAACCTCTGTTATATTTTCCGGAATTGTAAGTTTTGGTCCTCTACCGGCACCGGGCTGAAATCTGACTGCCGTAAATTCCATCCTGAGATGAAGCAGTTGCAGTTCAAACTGCATCAGCACACCGTCAATCTTTTTGTAGGGATTGTTTATATTCGGATGGCGCAGGTCTATATCCGTTGTATAATAAACATCAAAGTCCCCCCTGCCGGAAGGAAAGGTAGCAATGGCACGTCTGCATGTAAGTCCCGCAATGACCCTGGTCTCATCCGTTTCCAGGATTTCCAGATCTTCCATGTCTTCAAAGCAATACATGAATTCTCCCCTTTTACCATTATATAAATAATGTTTGTCGAAAACCTTAAGCAACGTCGAACATTTTTTTGATTCAAAATTTGTTATCGTATTAAACTTATACAAGCCTAAAAATCCGTCAATATAATTAACCGCCAGGTCCTTATTGAATACCAGCTCCATATTTTCGGGCAGCAGCACTGCTTCCCTGTCGTCGAGATTTTCATTCAGATACCTGATACGGTATTCAATGGAACCGCTTCTGATATCATAGGTTTCATCCACATTGCGGCAGGTTGTCAGCAGAATAACCAGAAATAAAGGGAACAATAAACCGGCAGATCCGTTCATGGAATTTTAATGATTTTAATTATTCATACGTGAATACGGCATTCAGGGTTGGAAAAACCGGACTTCTTTTGATTAATGCATCAATAAGGCAGGTGAGCACTGCCGGAACCGCCACGCTGCATTAAATGCAACTACTGTGTACGGTGTTTTATTGATGTTAATTACCTGAATAAATATACTGTAGTGATAAATATCATGACCGGATAATAAATTTTTAATTAATTTTGAATGAATTCTTAAGAAGACTGGATAATTTGGACAATGACCTTTATGTGATAATATATTTTAATATTTATACAAAATGTCTGTGAATTTACGCAACCAGAGTTTTTTAAAGCTTCTGGACTTTTCCCCTGAGGAAATAAAATATCTGCTCGATTTGTCCTTTGAACTTAAAAGGGCTAAATATGAAGGCACGGAAGCAGCACGGCTGAAAGGAAAAAATATTGCCCTGATTTTTGAAAAATCATCCACAAGGACACGCTGTGCATTTGAGGTAGCAGCATCCGATCAGGGTGCACATGTAACCTATCTGGACCCCGTAAGCTCACAGATGGGCCATAAGGAATCTGTTAAAGATACTGCACGGGTGCTCGGCAGGATGTTTGATGCAATAGAATACAGGGGATTCGGACAAGATGTTGTGGAAGCGCTCGCTGAGTACTCGGGTGTTCCTGTATGGAACGGATTGACAGATGAATTCCATCCGACTCAGGTGCTTGCCGATCTGATGACCATGATGGAACACAGTGACAAACCATTAGATGAAATTAAATTTTGCTATTTGGGTGATGCGCGCAACAATATGGGCAATTCGCTGATGGTCGGCTCGGCAAAGATGGGTATCGATTTCAGGGCGGCCGCACCAAAGGCCTGCCATCCTTCATCCCAACTGGTTGAAACCTGCAGGAAACTGACCGGATCAACGGGTGCAAAGATTTTTATTACCGAAGACATCGGTAAGGCTGTAAAAGATGCTGACTTTCTGTATACGGATGTATGGGTGTCCATGGGTGAACCAGCATCCGTATGGGAGGAGCGGATCAGCCTTCTGAGATCTTACCAGGTGAACAAAAAGGTTCTTGAACTGACAGGTAACAGGAATGTGAGGTTTTTACATTGTCTTCCGGCATTTCATAACCGGGAAACGAAAATAGGTGATGAAATTTACCGCAAGTTCGGTATGGAATCCATGGAAGTCACTGAGGAAGTTTTCGAATCCACCGCTTCTATCGTATTCGATCAGGCTGAAAACCGTGTTCATACCATTAAAGCGGTTATGGTTAGTACACTTGGAAGTTAATCATAAACAGAATCGTTATTTTTCCTTATTTTAGTGCATTAATTTTCAAGTAAGCCTGAATGAGTCTTCCATTTAAAGGGTTTGTATTTTTTCTGAAAAGAAAAGATCTGAGAAGCTATTCCAAAAATTTTATCACATTTCTTCTTGAAAACTCAATATTTCTGATATTGGGCGCTGTAATCGGACTGGTATGGGCGAATACCAACCATGAAGTGTATGTACACCTGAAACATCTTCCCATCATAAATGATGTGACCTTTGGCACTTTACAGGACGACGGGACCAGGGTACTTGACCTGCATTACCTGATCAATGACATACTGATGACACTTTTTTTTGCCATTGCAGGAAAGGAGGTTTGGGAAGCCACTTTGCCCGGCGGACCTTTGAATAATTCAAAAAGGGCAGCGGTCCCCATCATATCTGCAGTTGGCGGAATGACCGGTCCTGCATTAATCTATTTAGGCGGCGCTGCTCTTCTGGGCCGTTTTAATGAACTGAGCAGCGGTTGGGCAGTCCCATGCGCAACAGACATCGCATTCAGTTATATGCTTGCAAGGATCATCTTCGGGGCCGGACATCCTGCAATACCATTTTTATTGTTGCTCGCCATCGCAGATGATGCCCTGGGATTGTTGATCCTGGCCATCTTTTATCCCCAGGAAGAAGTGCATCTGGTGTGGATGTTGCTGCCACTGATCGCGGTGGGAATGGGTATGCTGTTTCAACGTTTACGACTCAGAAGTTTTTGGTGGTATATTGCCATTCCGGGTATCATTTCATGGATCGGGTTTTCAAAAGCAGGTATACATCCGGCACTGGGTCTTCTTCCGGTAATCCCGACAATACCGCATGCACATTCAGACAAAGGTCTGTTTAACTGGAAGGAACTTGACAGAACCGACAGTCTGAATATGTTCGAGCACTGGTGGAAAAATCCTGTTGAACTGATCCTTATGTTTTTTGGACTGGTGAATGCCGGAGTGGTTTTCAGTGCAATAGGTGCTCCTACCTTTCTCATCATGACCGGATTGATCGTGGGGAAACCAATCGGGATCTGGTTCAGTGCCATGTTTGCAGTTAAGATCCTGAAATTTGGACTGCCCGGTGGCCTGACAAAAAAAGATCTTGTTGTTGTGGGTTTTGCTGCCGGTGTCGGATTTACGGTAGCATTATTTGTCGCAACAGTCGCATTTCCGCCCGGAGCCATACAGGATGCAGAAAAAATGGGTGCACTCTTTTCGTTCGGTGCGGCCATTGTTACGTATATTGTTGCTAAAATAGCTGGTGTGAAAAGGCGGTAGTATTATGATGGTCTGTCGGGAACGGGATTATTATGTATACAGGGTTCCGGACCATTGAATGGTTTATTTGATTCATTCGATTTTATCACCTGTTATTTTAAATAAAGTAGTAAATTGTAAAGGTAAATATCAGCTTAAATAAATTTCATTTTAATCATGGACTATCTGCTTGTTGTACTGGGTTTTCTGGGCATAATCCTGGGTATTGCCGGCAGTATTCTGCCCGGCTTACCCGGTCCTCCGATAAGTTATTTGAGCCTGTTGCTCATTCACTGGACCCGTTTTGCACAGTTCAGCATGAAGGCCTTGCTGATTTTTGCCGTAATCGTGGTGGTGGTTTCAGTTCTGGATTATATTGTACCCATTTGGGGAACCAAGAAATTCGGTGGCACCAGGGCTGGCGTCCGGGGAAGCACAATAGGACTTATTATTGGTGTTATTTTACTTCCGTTGATGGGTATTGTTATCGGTCCCTTCGGACTTATAGGCATTCTGGGTGGCCCGTTTCTGGGTGCATTGATCGCTGAAAGAGCCGTCGGTCAGCAGTCTGATAAAGCTTTAAGGGCTGCATTCGGTTCATTTATCGGATTCCTGGCCGGCACTTTAATGAAACTTGTGGTTTCATTTGTTATTGGATTTTATTTCATCAGAGCGCTTTTGCAATATATAATCTGATTTTATACCTTTCTTATGCAGCAGTGAGAAAAAAATCCCGTCTATATTAATGAATAAATGACTGAGCTGAGCCGAAACCATGATCTGATAGAAAGATGTCGCAAAGGTGAAAGGAAGGCACAGGAACAATTATACAGGCAATATTTTAAAGCAATGTATAATATCAGTTTCCGGCTGCTGAACAATCAGGTTGAAGCCGAGGACGTTATGCAGGAGGCATTTCTTACTGCTTTCCTCAAAATAGAGGAATACCGGGGTACGGTAAGTTTCGGGTCATGGCTTAAGAGGATTGTGATAAACAAGTCCATTGATGTATTGAGATTGAAGAGAATAAAACTGGAAGAGCTTGACAGGGAGACAGGAACGGAAGCAGATCAGGAAGTTGATTATGATGTTGGTGAACAGGAAATCCCGGCAACCGTTTTTAAAATCCGGGAAGCCGTTAAATCACTTCCTGACGGTTTCAGGATTGTGCTTTCACTGTTTTATTTTGAAGGTTATGATCACAGTGAAATTTCTCAAATCCTGGGGATCAGTGAATCGACTTCCCGTTCTCAACTGGTAAGGGCTAGAAAGCGACTGGCGGAACTTCTAAATGAAGAGAAAAATGAAAACAATTGACCAATTTATCAAACAGAACCTTGCAGACTTCAACGATGCAAATCCACCGGAAGGGCATTTTGAACGTTTTGCCGGGAAGCTGGATGATCTTGCTGCAAAAAGCAATCGTCAATTCAGAATGATGCTGCTGCGTGTCGCTGCACTGGTGGTTTTTGTTTTTCTGGTTTCTCTTCTGTTCTTTAGGGAATACAGAACATGGGAAGATTATTCATCTGATGCGCAGATCATTTCTTATAACCAGGAATTGCTGGAAGCAGAACGATATTATTCGGGATTGCTCAGTGTTTATTATGGAAAAATAGAGGAATTGAAATTTCAGAACAACGCAGGGGAAAAGAGACAGGTATTAAGGGATTTACAGGAAATGGACAAACAGGTTGAGATGATGAAGGAGGATTTAAGGCAAAATCCAAATAATGAGCTGATCGTGCATGCCATAATCAGTTTCTATCAGATCAAAATTGAATTGATGGATAAGATCATTGCTCAGGTACAATAATTGAATTATTCACATTTGTAATAATTACAGAAATGAAAACCATAGCGTTCGGAAAGGCAGTTTTGAGCGGATTCATATTAATGATTTGTACTTTCGGATTGGTTGCCCAGGAAACCGGGTATACGAGAACAATTGAAAGGGAATTCGCAGTGGATGAGCAGACAAGACTTGAAATCGATAATATTTATGGTAACGTGAATGTTATGAATCATGATCAGAACAGCATATCCATTGAGGTCACGGTCCGGGTTAACATTCGGGATAAAACCCGGGCTGATGAAATACTTAAAATGGTCGATATCAGTATCTTGCATGAAGATCGTGTTGTGAGGGCAATAACCCGTATCAATGATAACTTCAGCAGGTTATTCAGGGGATTCAATATCGGGGGGGGTGGACTGGAGATCAATTACGCCGTATACATGCCACCGTCGGTACCGCTGCAACTTTTGAATAAATACGGGAATGTTTTTATCGATGAAATTACATCGACTTCGGTCATTGATGTGAAATACGGGAAACTGAATGCAGGCAGAATCATTCATGATTCAAATGAACCACTGACAAAGATCATTCTGGCATACTCTGACGCGGTCATACAGGAAGCCACCTGGCTCAATGCTGAAATCAAATATTCGAAAATTAATGTTACGGAAAGCAAAGCGCTGGTGATCGTAAGCAAATACTCAAAGATTTATATCACAAACGGAAGCTCGATTGTGAGCGATTCCAAATACGACACATTTGAATTTGGTGATCTAAGCAATTTTATCGTTCGTACCGAATATTCCAATATTAAAATTAACGGGCTTTCCAACAGGTTACAGTTAGATGCCAAGTACACCGATGTAAATGTGCTCAATGTGCCTTCGGGATTTGAAAATATAACCATAAACAGCAGTTTCGGCAACATCAGGGTCGGTATTGACCGGGATGCATCTTACCAGCTGGATGGCTATGCCAAATATTGCAACATCATCTTTCCTGAGAACAATTCACGCGTAAGCAGGATAGACGAAAATAATGAACTGAAAGTGAACGGATTGATCGGTACCATTCAAAACACGAAATCAAAAGTTACCATATCATCATCATATGCCAATGTCAGATTGACAAAATAGGTTGGTTCAATGGATTAAAGGTTTCTGCCGGACGCTGCACCGGCGAATGTGTAAGGTGTCCGGTATTATTGAATGGGCATCGGGCTTCGTGATCCGGGAAAAATTACTTCATTTTTGAAATCCGGTCTTTGTGGATAAATGCTGCCAGAGAAAGGCTTATTGTCATGAACATCACGATACCGAACACCATGGTGATAACCGCAGCGAATACTGAATCATAAAGAGGCCTGTAAGGATCAAACTGATGCTGAACCGCAATGATCAGCGGGTCTATGAATATCAGAAAACCGGTCAGAATAAATATGACATGAACAATACAGTAAATGATTTTTCCCTGACGGCTTTCGGCAAAGTCAGGGTATTTTTGCCTGTAATATTGCCTCCGGTTTCCTTCCATTGGTGAATGGCAATATGTCGGATGTTTATGAAAATCAAAATTTGTTTCCGATCCATGTATTTTGTACAACCGGCTTTGCTTTTGCCTGACAATCATTTCAAAAGCTTCCCTGATCTGAATAAAGTAATCCTGCGCTGAAGGATTATGATTGATATCCGGATGGTAAAGCTTGGCCTTTTCACGAAAAGCCTTTTTGATCTGCTGAAGATTTGAACCGGGAGCAATGCCCAGCATATCATAATATGATAAACTGCCGTTCATGGTTCTCTTTTCTTCGGTATCAGGAATACATCCGGTGCGGATCATTCGGACCGTTGATGCAGGAAATCAGGGAAACCGTCCTATTTGACCTGCCACTGACATCTTGCCGGAGAATAGATCTTTTCTGCCCTGCTCAAAAGCCTGACCGCTTTTTCGGCATCTTTTTTCTCAATTCCGGCAAGCACAGCAATTTCACCTGTTTTTAACGGTTTTGTCGCTTTTTGCATGATGCTCAGTACTTTTTCCTGTAATTCCATAATCCCGTTATATTTAAGAGCAAAGTTAAAAAAAATGAAATTATATTTGTGCCTTTCAATAAATACGAAATGCAGCAAATTGAAGAAATCATAACCGGATCCGTTGTCGGGGCAATGCATTCTTTATACGGCCGGACCTGCAGTCCGGAACAGATCCAGCTGCAGAAGACAAGGCGTGAATTTGAAGGTGACGTCACACTGGTTGTATTTCCGCTTTTGAAAATATCACGTAAATCCCCTGAACAGACTGCATTGGACATCGGTGAACATCTGGTCCGGAATCACACTGAGATAAAACATTACAATATCATTAAGGGTTTCCTGAATATGGTGATACAGGACAACTATTACCTGAATTACCTGAATCGTATAATTCCTGACGCGAGTTATGGCATACAGGCCGGACCGGATACCGGGAATCTGTCGCCTGCCGGAAACCAACAGCCTGAGACCATTATGGTTGAATATTCTTCTCCGAATACCAATAAACCCCTTCATCTTGGCCACATCCGGAATAATTTACTGGGATATTCCGTTTGCAATATTCTCAGGGCGACCGGTAAACGGGTGATAAAAACCAATCTGGTAAACGACCGTGGTATCCACATTTGCAAATCCATGCTTACCTGGTTGCGTTACGGAAAAGGAGAAACCCCTGAGACTTCGGGTAAGAAAGGCGATCATCTTGTTGGCGAGTATTATGTAAGATTTGAACAGGAATACAGATCACAAGTCTCTGAATTGATTGCAGGAGGGTATTCACAGGAAGATGCTGAAAAAAACGCTCCGGTTATCCTTGAAGCACAGGAGATGCTGCGAAAATGGGAAGCCGGTGACCCGGAAATACTGAATCTCTGGAAAACCATGAACGAATGGGTTTATGAAGGATTTAACGAAACATACAGAAAACTGGGGGTTGATTTTGACAAAATATATTATGAGTCGGAGACCTGGTTGCAGGGAAAGAAAATGGTACTTGATGGACTGGGGAAAAAACAGTTCTTTCAACATCCTGATGGTTCTGTTTGGGTTGATCTAAGGCCGGAGGGGCTGGATGAAAAGGTGCTGCTGCGTTCGGACGGTACCTCAGTGTACATCACACAGGATATGGGGACAGCACAACTCAGACAGGAACAGTACAATCCCGATAAAATGATATATGTTGTTGGCAACGAACAAAACTATCATTTTAAAGTACTTTCAATAATACTCCACAAGCTGGGATTTCCATGGGCAGAATCTTTGCACCATTTATCCTACGGTATGGTGGAACTGCCCGAAGGAAGAATGAAATCACGGGAAGGGGTTGTTGTTGATGCTGACGATCTGATCGGGGAAATGATACAAACCGCGAGGGACATGTCAAGAGAGCTGGGTAAGCTGGATGGTCTGAAGGAAAGTGAGAAGGAAAATATTTGCAAAATCATTGGTATGGGAGCACTGAAATATTATATATTAAAGGTGGATCCCGTGAAAAATATGACATTCAATCCCCGCGAATCAATTGACTTTGATGGTAATACGGGCTCCTTTATTCAGTATACATACACAAGGATCAGATCTGTTTTCCGGAAAGCTGAAGAACTGGGAATTTCAAAACCCGGATTTGTTTCCGGACAGATTGCGCTAAACCAGAAGGAAAAGAACCTCCTTCAGCTGGTTCATGAGTTTCCGGCTGTAATTGCGGATGCCGCACAGACATATAATCCTTCCCTGATCGCTAATTTTACATATGAACTGGTCAAGGAGTACAATCAGTTTTATCACGACTTTTCAATATTAAAGGAAAAAAATAAAGATAAGAGAAATTTAAGGCTTTTACTTTCAGAGGTTGTGGCCCGGGTTATCCGTAACAGCATGGGTTTGCTCGGCATTGAAATGCCGGAAAGAATGTAACCTGGCAGATTTACACAGGACAGACCCGGAACGGTGAACCTCAATGTGCGGGAATTATCATATTTTTGCTTTGGTTTAATTTAACAAGGAGTTTATGATATGTTCGACAGCCTAACCGACAGATTGGAGCGGTCTTTTAAGATCCTTAAAGGTGAAGGAAGGATTACAGAGATCAACGTTGCGGAGACCGTGAAAGAAATCCGCCGTTCCCTGCTGGATGCCGATGTGAATTATAAAATTGCGAAGTCTTTTACCGATACCATTAAGCAAAAGGCTTTGGGACAAAAAATCCTTGCATCGGTAAAACCCGGTCAAATGATGGTAAAAATCGTTCACGATGAGCTGATCGGCCTGATGGGGGGATCGCACGTGGACATTAATCTGAAAGGGAGTCCTGCAGTTATTTTAATAGCCGGACTGCAGGGCTCAGGAAAAACGACATTTTCAGCAAAGCTGGCCGGTCATTTGCACCACAAACGGGGCAAGAATCCTTTGCTGGCGGCTTGTGACGTCTACAGGCCCGCTGCAATTGAACAATTAAAAATTCTGGGGGAACAGATTGGGGTACCGGTATTTACAGAAGAAGGAAATATGAACCCGGTGAAGTTATCACAGCTTGCCATCAGGCATGCAAGACAGAATGGGAATGATACGGTCATTATTGACACTGCGGGGCGTTTGGCTGTAGATACAGAGATGATGAATGAGATTGAATCCATAAAAAAGAGCGTTTCACCTCATGAGATATTGTTCGTGGTTGATTCAATGACCGGACAGGATGCGGTCAATACGGCCAGGGAGTTCAATGAGCGCCTGAATTTTGATGGCGTTATACTCACCAAACTTGATGGTGACACCAGAGGTGGTGCGGCACTTTCCATCAGGGCAGTTGTAGATAAGCCCATTAAATTCGTAAGTGTCGGCGAAAAGATCGATTCTATCGAGCTGTTCCATCCCGAACGGATGGCTGACAGGATACTGGGGATGGGTGATATTGTGACCCTTGTCGAGAAAGCCCAGGAACAGTTTGATGTTGAGGAAGCCCGTAAGCTGCAAAAGAAAATTGCCAAAAATCAGTTTACCTTCAGTGACTTTCTTACCCAAATACAACAGATCAAAAAGATGGGAAACATCAAGGATCTTGCCAGTATGATACCCGGAGTCGGGAAAGCTGTTAAAAACATGGACATGGATGATGATTCGTTTAAGCATATTGAAGCGATCATTTATTCGATGACCCCCTATGAAAGGGATCATCCCGAAACATTGAACGGTTCCCGGAGAAAAAGGATCGCTGAAGGGAGTGGCACAAGTGTACAGGAAGTAAACCGTCTCACAAAGCAGTTTGATGAAACGAGAAAAATGATGAAAGCAATGGCTGCAAATAAAAATCAGATAAAAATGCCCGGCAACATGTCCATGATGAACAGGAACTGAACATTATCGCCTGAATCATTGAATTCCATGAGTATCAAGAATATATTTTAAAATTTTAAATCGGATCACCATGCAGATTATGGACGGGAAAAAAGTCGCTGCCGAAATAAAGGACGAAATTGCCCGTGAAGTTGACCAGATAAAAAATTCCGGTGGAAAAATACCACACCTGGCCGCAATTCTGGTAGGCAATGATCCTCCAAGCGAAACCTATGTTGCAGGCAAGGTCAGGGTGTGTGAAGAAGTCGGTTTTAAATCCACACTGGTCCGTTTCACTGATGATATCTCGGAAGAAAGGCTGATCGAAGCGGTTCGCGACCTGAACAAAAATCCGGATGTCGATGGCTTCATTGTTCAGTTGCCGCTTCCGGAACACATCTCTGAACCAAATATCATTGAATCAATTGATCCCCATAAAGATGTTGACGGGTTTCATCCCGTAAACATCGGCCGTATGGTTCTGGGTCTGCCGTCTTTTGTATCGGCCACTCCAGCAGGAATCATCGAACTGATCAGAAGGTACGATATTCCCACAGCAGGCAGATCGTGCCTGGTGATCGGCAGAAGCAATATCGTCGGAAGGCCGTTAAGCAATCTGCTTTCCCTGAAAAGATACCCGGGCAATGCGACCGTTACGCTGGCCCACAGTAAAACCACCAACCTTCCCGGACTGATATTAGAAAGTGACATCATCATTGCTGCACTCGGATCGCCTGAATTCATAACGGGTGAAATGATAAAAGAAGGTGCTGTTGTTATCGATGTGGGTATTACACGCGTCAAATCTGATTTTACAAAATCCGGATACAAGCTGATCGGAGATGTGAAATTTGATGAGGTGGCACCCAAATGCAGTTTTATCACCCCTGTTCCGGGTGGGGTGGGACCAATGACAATAATCTCATTGCTCAGGAATACCTTGCTTGCCTCCAAATCGAAGCGCTTCGGGTAATGTGCCTCGCATGTCCGGATTTTCATGCTGAAAACCATAAAGGATGGCAATATTGCGTCGGAACGGGTTGCATTTTTAACGAGATGTTGTAAATTTATCCGCCATATGAGATCCATTGTTTCAATATCGCTGATCATGATCTTTGTTTTGATCTTCAACGGCTGTGAAAGGCGAAATGATATTGAAAGACAAAGATTGTCATGGGTCACGGAAGATCCGTTAACGATCCCTTACAGAACAAGATTTCAACGATACGAAAGGCCGAACCTGCTCAGAAACGGCTCATTTGAGACCGGCCGCACCTTTTCAATTGACAGCGGCCGGACATCCTTTGTTGTGGATGGCTGGCAACAGTCAGGTGAACATATTGAGTGGGTGGATATTAACAAGGACAGCATTTACGGCACAGAAGAGGTTTTTACAGGTGAACGGTCCATTAAGATCTTCAGGAATAAGGCATACGAAACAGATCATCAGGGTGAGGGTATCATCAGCGAGTTTATACGGGTGATTCCCGGTAATTATGATTTTTCGTTTTATACCCGGCTGAATGACATCAGACCCAACAGGTCGAGATTGGGAACACGCATGTATGATGCCATAGAGGTAAAACTGATGTATTATGACAGAAACAAGATCTTGCTCGATTCAAAGCAATACTTTCCGCATCTCGATCAATATATTGATCATTCTGATAAATCTCTGTCATTTGCAAATTTTCTGAGCATTCCGGCTTTTGAATGGGGTAAAATTACCGGAGAATCATATTCGTTTCCTTTTCCTGACGGCGATATTCCGTCGAATGCACATTATGTTAAGGTTTATCTCGGACTGAAAGGGACGGGTACCATGTGGATTGACAGCGTTACACTGCATTATTCCATAAAAAATTTCTCGGTTGCCGAGAGAATGAGCCTTTATGTGGATGCATCGTTCTCAATGCATCATGTCATCATTCCCACACCCAAGGAGGTCAGGTATATGGAGTCGGTTGTTTATTTTTCTCCAGACCATGATATTCATGCACTTCCCATAATCATTATTCCGCAGAATGCCGGTAACCTTACTCTGAAAGCGGCTCATCTGTTGCGTGAAGCAATATTCGATGGCATCCTGACCGCAATCGGTGATCAGGCAAATCAGGAAGAAATTCTGATTATTCCAAATCCTTCGACGTCACAAATCAGTGAATCAAAGCTTGTATTCAGTCTGGGTAACACGGCAGTCCACCAGAGCAACCGGGAAATCATGCCTGCTCATGAAATTGAAGGGCACGATCAGGGGTATTTTATTTATACCCCTGATGATATGTCAAACATGGTATTTCTGAATGGAAACAATGAAACGGGCGTTTTTTATGCAGTCCTGACTGCAGTTCAGCTGTTTGACAGCAAGCAACCCGTTTTTCACAATGCCCGGATCATTGATTTTCCGGATTTTGAAAAACGTCATTATATCATCCCGGATTGGGATGCTGGAAGCATGACCGATCATGGTCTGCAAATGTCTGAAGAGCTTGCACGTTACAAGTTCAATGGTGCGACACTGGACATTAATCCCGGTAATGCCGTTGCATCCGTATACAGAAATCTTGAACAGTTCCACGATCTTTACGGTCCGGATGATCTGTTCACTGTTTACGGGATGATCTCATCAAATCAGATTCATCCCGGTTCACCGGCTGTTGATCCGGTTCCTTTTATTGAAAATGATATGAAAAAGTATCAGTGGATGCGCAATACGGCTGATCTGGCTTTATCGGCGGGAATGGATGGGATCATCTATGCCCCATCATTCCGCTTGCCCGATGATTCTTCCCTTTGTTATACATATCCCTTGACTCCGGAGGCTGACAGGGATCCTGCAGATAACCATATAGCGGCCATAAGAAGCCTGGTTTCAGGCGGATATCCCGGACGTGACATTTTGTATTGCCCGCCCTTATTTAATAATGAGTTGCTGGATCTTAGCAATACTTTTGGCCCAATGGACATGGCCGGAGTGGAAGACATTTCCATCCTGTGGTCGGGCAGCTCATTTTTTAGTGTAAATACAGATGATGCTGATCTGGAGCGGTTCGTCGGCCAAACGGGCGGCAGGTCACCTGTATTTTTCGACAATTCCATGATAATGGCCTCGCAGTGGGGTCAATATGGCGGAACAGTTCCTTATTATCCCGGGAGACTAAAACTTTTTAATATTTTTGAGCCTTTTGGGAATACCGGTATCCGTGAGATCTTTCACGGGCTGGATCGGTCACATATTTTTATCAATCAAATCGCAGGTTCAGAAATTGATCTGATCAGGCTTGCAACAGCTGCCGATTTTATATGGAACATGAATCAGTATGATCCTGATTACTCCTTGTGGAAAGTCCTGGTGATGCGTTATGGTGTGGATGTTGCATGTGAGGTGGTAGCATATGCCGCAAATTATGGTGAAATGCTTGAGATTTTATTGCGGCTGGGTAATAATGAACAGGTTGCCCGAAATCTGAAAAATGGACAGGATAAACTGCAGGCAATGGACCTTCAGGTATTGTTCATGCAGGATATTCTGGGCATCGAGCACAATCTGATCCGGCAGCTTAGATCGATGCATCAAACCCTGGGGAAAGAACTCGGTAATTATCAGGCTGATTATTCAACCGGATAGCATACAAATGATACATTTTAACAGTATTTTTCCTTTAATTTTAAATAGTTATGATATTATTGCAGGATTATTGTTAATATCGGTAAGAATTTTAACATTACTTTTTCTATATTAGCCAATAACTCGATTTGCGATGTTTTCAAACTGGGATGATTATACGGGCGATGATGATGTTCTTGAACTTGTGAAGCGGTATCATGACATGCGCACCAATGACAGGATCGATTATTTCGATATGGATGAATTTGAAAGCATCATAGATTTTTATCTGAATGAATACAATTATCAGGAGGCAACCGAAGCCATCGGTCTTGCCCTTAAGCAACATCCCTATTCACTGTCCATCAGATTGAAAAATATACAGTTGCTGATTGAAACAGGAAGACCCTCAAGAGCGCTTGGTATGATCAGAAAAGTGGAAAAGATCGAACCATCGAATTATCAGGTGCACCTGTTTAAAGGCATTGCATTTAATGTTACCGGGAAAAGCGATGAAGCGCTGACAAGCTTTAAACGCGCAATTGAACTTTGTAATGAGAACCGTGATGAACTATTGTACTCGGTTGCTCAGTCATTTTTGCAGACGGGTCAGTTTTATATTGCCAACAGGTTTTTGCTGCGTGCTTATAATCTGGACAGGAATAATGTCCTTGTTTTGTATGATCTGGCCGAGAATTTTGAAAGACTTGATCAGCCTAAAAAAAGTCTTGAATATTATCAGAAATATCTGGATGTTGACCCGTTCGCGGAACAGGTCTGGAACAATCTTGGCCTTCTCTACTGCAAAACGGGTAGAATCAGGCTGGCTGCAGAGGCCTATGATTTTGCAACAGCCGTCAATCCGTTTTATTTCACAGCTTATATGAATAAGGCTGATATGCTGGCCGCTCAGGACGATTATCCGGGTGCGATTGAAATATACCGGGATATACTTGATAAGGATGCTGACAATACCCGGGCATTATGTTGTCTGGGAGATTGTTATGAAGAAACGGGAAATTATGCGGAGGCTCTGAAAACATACAATCATGCCATTTCTCTTTATCCCGATTACAGTGATGCCTGGTTTGGTAAAGGTCTGGTCCTGCTGAAAATCAAAAAATACAACCAGAGTCTTTCAGCCATTAGAAGAGCATTGCTTTTTGAACCGGATAATCCCGACTACTGGTTTATGCTCGGTGAGCTGTATTCCCGTTTGAATAAAGACATACAGGCGGTTGATGCCTATAAAGAGGCTGTAAAGATCAATCCTTTGGATTATGAAGCCTGGCTGGCCTGTGCGCAGGTTTTCTTCCGAAAAAGAAAGATCTGTGAGGCCATAAGCACCCTGAGCGAATCCTATGAATACATCCGTGAAAATCCAACACTGCATTACAGGCTGGCTGCTTATCATGTGTATCAACAGGATTTTAATACCGCAACCGTTCATTTTGAACAAGGACTTATACTGAATTACAGTGAATACCAGGAAATGTTCCGGTTGTTCCCCAAGACCAGGGAATACGGGTTCTTTTATACACTGATAGAGCAACACCAGCATAAACTTCAGCATAATATTAACCAGTGAATTAATCCTTACTGAAATAATGAAAATCGAATTACCTTATCTGCCTGAGAGACTGGCTAAACCAAGAGAGAACGGATTGACCATGGTGATGGATAAAGGATTGAGTTTCCGGCAGGCTGAGGATTTTGTTGAGATGTGTGCCGGATTTACTGATCTTGTTAAGCTTGGATTTGGAACTGCCGTATTAAGTGAGAAACTGGAACAGAAAATCCGGTTGTATCATCAGGCAGGTATTAAAACGTATCTTGGCGGCACATTATTCGAAGCTTTTATAATCCGGAACAAGTTTGAGGATTACATGAAATTGCTTGATGATCTGGGAATCATGGTTGCTGAGGTTTCAGACGGATCCATGTTCATGCATCACAGCAGGAAACTTGAATATATCAAAAAACTTTCGGTCAACTTTACCGTCTTGTCTGAAGTCGGTTCCAAACAAAAAGGTGTTGAGATCCCGGATCATGTCTGGGCCAGGATGATGGAATCCGAACTTGAAGCGGGTTCATGGAAGGTGATTGCTGAAGCTCGTGAAAGTGGTACGACAGGCATTTACCATAGCGATGGTACAGCTGATGTGGAATTGATCAGTATGATCAACAAAACGGTGGATGCAACCAATGTATTATGGGAAGCTCCGGCGGGAAAACAACAGGTCTGGTTTATTAAGCAACTGGGATGCAACGTTAACCTGGGCAATATTGCCGCACAGGATGTCATACCTCTTGAATGTCTTCGCCTGGGCTTGCGCGGTGATACTTTTTTTGATTTCCTGCCATCAACTTTTACTGATTACAGACCAGAATCGGAAAAATATCAGCACCTTGATTCATGAACAGCCTTTCCGGATCAACAGGTATGAAGGGTTATGGTTTAATAGGCTTACCGATCACACATTCATTCTCAAAACAATTTTTCACAAAAAAATTCAGGAAGGAATCCCTTTTCGATTGTTATTATGAGAATTTTCCGATCGAAACCATTGACCGGTTGCATGATTTGATAACCGGGCATCCTGAACTTGCCGGACTGAATGTAACGATTCCCTATAAAGAAACGATCCTTTCCTTTCTGAATGATCTGGATGACGAGGCCAGGGAAATCGGTGCAGTAAATACAGTTAAAATATACCGACCCGAAAGGACTTATCGTTTAAAAGGATTTAACACTGATGCATACGGATTTGAAGCTTCGATCATACCTTTTCTCAAACCTTCTCACAGGAATGCGCTTATTCTGGGGACCGGAGGCGCATCTAAAGCAGTTGCCTTTGTGTTGAAAAAACATAACATCAGGACTACCTTTGTATCACGTAATCCTGTCCGCCAGGGCCAGATTTCCTATAAAGACCTGTCGCCTGAAATATTCTCAGAGGCTCAGATCATTGTAAATACCAGTCCGGTTGGCATGTATCCTGATACCGGATCCTTTCCCGACATTCCATACCATGAACTGACACCCGGACATATTTTATATGATCTGATCTATAATCCGGCCATTACCCGGTTCCTGGAAAAAGGTAAATCAAAGGGTGCAACTGTTTTCAACGGGATGAAAATGCTGCAGCTTCAGGCAGAAAGAGCATGGGAAATCTGGAATGATTCTGAACTTTGAATACGAATGATGAAGTTTACATGGCCAGGGCTGCCATTTCCTGCAGTTCAGAACTCAGACTGATACCGTATTTGTCCGCATTCTCGGTCCTGACCTCAAATTTCATTTTTTCACGGACGATCACGAAATTGATTGCTGATCCTGCATCCAGAGCTCCGCTTCTTTCCGTTACGAGCAACGTGCTTTTCCCGGCCAGATGACGACTTATTTCCGGAATCATCCGGGTTTTTGAAAAGGGTACGAACAGGATGTGACATCTTGTGATGTCTTTGGAAGCATTGAATTGTACGATCCTGATGTTCTGGGACCCTACTTTCCTGTCCGACATGTAGGATTCCAGTTCGCCCGTTATTTCCGAATCTCCCAAAACTCCGATAATAAATGGCCCGGTCCGGTAACCATCAGGCCATTCGGTCAGCAGGCAAAAATTGTAGATAAAAAGTGTCTGAGCTCTGGGTATGGTATTTTGCATATAGGCTGTAGTAAAGACAAAAACTGCGCATAACGTGATCCAAAATCGTTTCATAAAAACATCCTTTAATCAGTCTTCTTTTATACGCAAAAACAGGTAAAAAGTTCTTGTTGACCACTGTTAAATTGACCTGGATGCAGAGCAAATTTTGCGATTACAGATAAATATCGCCGGGATATTTTACGCGGACCAGGGACAATCCGTGCGCCGGTGCTGAAAATAATGCCGTGCCACGGTCTTTGCTTTCAATAATGCGGATGAAATCTTCCTGTGTTATTTTACCGTTTCCCACACCAATCAGGGTGCCAACAATGGCTCGTACCATATTTCTCAGGAAACGGTCGGCTTCGATTCCAAATACAAGATGCCTGTTAAATTCTTTCCAGTGCGCCTGCACAACATGGCAGGTATTTGTCTTTACATTGCTGTGGAGCTTACTGAAACTGGTAAAATCAGAGTAATACAGCAGCTTTTTTGCGGCATCATTCATGGCTCCCACATCAAGAGGCCGTCCATAAAACCAGGAGAGGTCAGTCAGAAAGGGGTCTTTATATTGACGAACAGCGTATTCATATGTTCTGGAAAGTGCACTGAAACGGGCATGAGCTTCTGATCTGACCGCTTGAATGTTATTTACAGCAATGTCCCCGGGAAGAATACTGTTAATTTTGTAAAGAAAGACTTTTTTGTCCAGGAATAAGCCGCTTTCCACATCAACATGAGCTATGAAAGACCTGGCATGCACGCCTGCGTCCGTTCGTCCGGATCCGACAACTTTAACCTGCTTTCCGCAGATTTTATGAAGGGCGGTTTCCACAGCTGCCTGGACGGTAAGGGCATTGGTCTGTATCTGCCATCCATGATAGCGTGTACCCCTGAAGGACAATTCGATGAAGTGCCTGCTGATCAAAGTATCATTTGTTGTTTAATACACTCATAAAGTTGCATAATTTTCGGGAACCGTATTGCTTCTGAAATATATTAATTATTCACAATCACCTATTTAACAATTTTTAACAAAAGAATAATTCTTGATTATCAATAATATAGCAAAACATCTTAAGGGGAAGGCTGACGAGATGGTATAAAAATTGTTACTTTCGCTAGCGATCACGGCAACACTCAAACGAACAGCATACTGAACAGTTGTGGCGCCGCATCCGTATAATAGTGAACCATATTGTTTTTTAACAAGCACCAAGATTAGTTGTTATGGCTGACTTATCAAATCAGATCAGGGAGCTGAATGAAAAAATACAGCATGAAAGCGTTTTTATCGAACGGATCACACAGGAAATACGCAAAGTGATCATAGGACAGAAGCATCTGATAGACAGTCTTCTGATCGGCCTTCTTTCTGATGGCCATATCCTGCTTGAAGGTGTTCCCGGACTTGCAAAAACACTTGCGATCAATACACTGGCTCATTCAGTCAACGCCGTATTTAGTCGTATACAGTTCACACCCGATCTGCTTCCGGCCGATCTTATCGGTACCATGATTTACAGTCAGAAAAAAGAAGAGTTCATTGTGCGTAAGGGACCGGTATTTGCGAATTTTGTCCTGGCTGATGAGGTTAACAGATCTCCCGCCAAGGTTCAGAGCGCATTGCTTGAGGCGATGCAGGAGAAGCAGGTGACCATCGGGAGCCAGTCATTTGAGCTGCCAAAACCATTTATGGTACTTGCCACACAAAATCCCATTGAGCAGGAAGGTACATATCCTCTGCCTGAAGCACAGGTTGACCGGTTCATGCTGAAAGTTATCATTACTTACCCTTCCCTCGAAGAAGAAAGACTCATTATCCGGGAAAATATCGGGAAGGAATTTCCGGTGACAAATACCATCCTGACGCCAGATGACATTATACGAACCAGAGAGATCGTTAAGGAAGTATATATGGATGATAAAATTGAGCAGTACATTCTGGATATCGTTTTTGCAACGCGTCAACCTGAAAAATATAATCTATCACAGTTTGAAAACATGATCAACTACGGGGCCTCGCCCAGGGCCAGTATCAATCTGGCTAAAGCCGCCAAAGCCTTTGCTTTTATCAGGCACAGGGGTTATGTAATTCCTGAAGATGTGCGGGCAGTTTGTCTTGATGTTCTGAGGCACAGAATTGGACTGACTTATGAGGCGGAAGCTGAAAACATCACAACGGAAAATATCGTGATCGACATATTAAACAATATTGAAGTACCTTAATGATGATTGCAAGGAACAGAATCCTACTAACCCTGTTTGTTTTCATGTGGGGAATGACGCTCACACATGGACAAAATTTCATTGGCCTGCATAAGGATAACATTGCGAAAGTTCTGAGGCAGGATCATCCGGATTTCAGGATTGACAATTCTTCGGTGAACAATACTTACAAATACCTTAAGTTTATTGACAGTGTCAGTGAGCAAACAATACTGTTTTTTCTTTCAGATGACGATATGTGCACGTATGTGCGATGGATATCTGATTATGCAAACCTGAACGATATGATCGGAATGCTCAACAGGACTTATAAAAAAAACGGGGAAAAAAGCTGGACATACAGTCACGATGGAAAGCATTATGCTGTAACACTCGAGGAGGAGGAATGGTACTTTACAGTCAACATTCGGAAAGAATAATATAAAAGTTTTAGTGCATTGGAAACCAACGAACTATTACAAAAAGTACGCAAAATAGAGATTAAAACAAAAGGTCTTTCCCGTCATATTTTTGCCGGTGAGTACCATTCTGCATTTAAGGGAAGGGGAATGGCATTCAGCGAAGTTCGTGAATACCAGTATGGTGATGATTTCAGGAATGTTGACTGGAATGTAACAGCCCGTTTCAATCATCCTTATGTAAAGATATTTGAGGAGGAGCGGGAACTGACGGTTATGCTGCTGGTTGATGTAAGCAGCTCTTCCGAATTTGGTACAAGGTGCCGTTATAAAAACAATCTGATTGCCGAGATGGCATCCGTTCTGTCATTCTCAGCAATTCAGAACAATGATAAAGTCGGCATGATTATGTTTACAGACCGGATCGAAAAATTTATTCCGCCCAAAAAAGGAAGGCAGCATATCCTGAGAATCATTCGTGAACTGATCGGATACAAGCCTGTGAACCACAGAACCGATATTTCATTACCGCTTCAATATCTTGTCAATGTGATTAAAAAGCGCAGCATTGCATTTCTGATATCCGATTTTATTGATGAGGGTTTCGAAGATGCGTTGAAGATCGCAAACAAAAAGCATGACCTTGTAAGTTTGTGGATCTATGATTACCGTGAAACCGAATTGCCGGATGTGGGACTGCTTAAATTGCGTGATGCGGAAACCGGTATGATTAAATGGATTGATACATCGAACAATGCAGTCAGGGATGGTTATCGCAAAATGTTTCTGAAACGGCAGGAGGATATTCGTGATCTGTTTACCCGGCATGGTGTCGATCATGTTTCAGTCGCCACTCATGAAGATTATGTTAAGCCATTGATGAGACTTTTTAAGAAGAGGACATAGTTAGCTGACAAACAAATAACGGACTCGGATCTTATGAAAGCGTTCCTGAAACATAATTTGGTAATCCCGGTTGTTGGCTGCATGCTCACTTTGGCTTCTGCCTGCAGATTATCCGCCCAGGACATCACGGTCAGGGCTGACCTGGATACCAACAGGGCGTTGATCGGTGATCAGCTGAACATCCAACTTACGGTCGAAAAGCCTGAGGGTGTTGTGGTGAGCTTCCCTGAAATTGCCGGCGAACTGGCCGAAAAAATTGAAGTTGTACGCAAATCTGGTATTGATACCATGAGGATGTCCGAAGGATTTGAAAAGCTTCAGCAGGAACTTGTAATTGCCGTGTTCGATACCGGTTTTTTCGAGATACCCCCGCTGAAATTTGTTTATCAATCCGGGCATTTGTATGATACGGTCAGGACATTGCCTACCGGTTTTGAAATTATACCACTTCCTTTGGAATCTGAAATCAGGGATATTAAGGCAAATTACAGAGCACCGATAACAATCATGGAACTGTTGCCATACATTATTGCGGCACTGGTTACCATCGTGGCCATCTGGCTCGTAAGAGCCTACTACAGGAAAAAATATACGGGAATGTCCGTCGCACTTGCCGGCCAAATGCTTGGTCCTCCGGACGCAATTGCACTGATTGAGCTGGAAAAGCTCAGGGCGGAGACCCCATGGTTGCACAATAAGATCAAATTCTATTATATCAGGCTTTCAGAAATTATACGGAACTATATCGAACAACGATATCAAATAATGGCACCTGAACTAACCACAGAGGAAATTATTCAGGCTCTGAAGAATATAACTCAGGATTCCTGCAGCCTTCAATTGTTATCACAGTTGCTTACACTTGCAGATCTTGTGAAGTTTGCCAGGGTCCTCCCTGAGAGGGAAGAAAATGCAGACCAGATCGAACTTGCAACCGAGTATATTAAAAGAACCAGCACGGGAACAGGACAGGAGGTCGGGGAAAATCAGGTAATGAAAACGGAAAGGCTCAAAGAAATACAGGTCTGAAATGAGTAACATCGCATTTGCGCATCCGGAATATCTTTATCTTTTGCTGTTGGTAATACCGGCAATTGTCTGGTATATTATTTATCACAACCGCATTCAGGCAGAAATTCAGGTTTCTACGCTTTCTCAACTGGTTGATGCCAAAAATGGCATGCGGTATTATTTGAGGCATTTTCCTTTTATCCTCAGGATGCTTGCGTGTATTGCGCTGATCCTGGTACTGGCCAGGCCCCAGTCAACCAATCGATGGAATGACGAATCTGTTGAAGGAATTGATATCATGCTTGCACTGGATATCTCGGGCAGCATGCTTGCGGCAGATTTCGCCCCAAACCGTATTGAAGCTTCAAAAGATGTGGCAATTGAGTTTGTATCAGGGAGACCGAACGACAGGATCGGTCTGGTTCTTTTCGGCGGGGAGAGTTTTACACAGTGTCCCCTGACTACGGATCATGCGGTATTGATAAACTTAATACAGAAAGTAAATGTAGGTATTGTAGAGGATCAGTCGACTGCAATCGGACTGGGCCTGGCAAATGCCGTAAAACGCCTTAAGGAAAGCGCTGCCAGAAGTCGCGTGCTGATACTGGTGACCGATGGTGAGAATAATGCGGGTTCCATAGATCCGTATACGGCAGCTGACATAGCAAAAACATTTGGAGTCCGGCTGTATACAATCGGAGTGGGCACAAGAGGTATGGCACCGTTCCCAGTTCAGGATCGTTTTGGTAACATATACTACCAGCAGGCGAAAGTGGAAATCGACGAAGAAATGCTCAGGGAAATAGCCCTGTTCACAAACGGAGAATACTTCAGGGCCACAGACAAAGAAAAACTCAGGGCAATATATGATCAGATCAACCAGCTTGAGACGACAAAAACTGATGTGCGACAGTATTCGAGAAAATACGAAGAGTTCAGAATCTTTGGGGTCTGGGCATTGTTGTTCGTGTTTGTGGAGGTGATCATCAGAAATGTGTTCTTAAGAAGTATGGTATAATGAATACATTCAGATTCGAGCATATGGAGTATTTATGGCTGCTCGCAGTCATTCCGGCGCTGGCCGGTTTGTATGTGATCATTTCGTTCATGAAAAAGAGAAATATGAAAGATTTTGGTGAAAGCCTGCTTTTAAAGCGTCTGATGCCGGATTTTTCATCATTCCGTTACCACTTCAAGTTTGTACTAATGTTGGTGGCAGCTGTCCTGATCATCTTTGCACTTGCCGGGCCACAATTTGGTTCCAAGCTTGTGGACGTGAGGCAAAAAGGACTTGAGATCATCATTGCGCTGGATGTCTCCAACAGCATGCTGGCTGAAGACATCAAACCCAACCGTCTTGAAAGGGCAAAGCAGGAACTGTCGCGACTGATGGACAGACTGGAAAATGACCGGGTTGGACTTATAGTCTTTGCCGGAGAGGCATATACCCAGATACCCATTACGAGCGATATTCTTTCCGCCAAAATGTTCCTTTCAGGAATCAATACTGATATGGTATCCCGGCAAGGCACCGCAATCGGTGCAGCAATTGAACTGGCAATAAAATCTTTCACACAGGATCAGGAGGTCGGAAGGGCGATCATAGTGATCAGTGATGGAGAAAATCATGAAGGCGATGTAATGGAAGCATGCAGAAAAGCGGATGAGAGGAATATCAGCATTTTTACAATCGGCATGGGACAAGGTCAGGGAGTAAGGATCCCCGTCAGTTCCGGCCCTTATAACAAGGATTATTTAAGGGACCAGGACGGTAATTTTGTGGTATCGGAAATTAATGAAAAAATGCTTTTACAAATTGCATCTGCCGGAAATGGTAAATATTACCGGGCTTCGACACCGGGAATGGGTTTAAACGATATCATCAGCCAGCTCAAAAAGCTGGAACAGGCAGAAACGACATCTCAGGTATATGCGGAATACGAGGAACAATTTCCGTATTTTATATGGACTGCCCTGTTCATTCTGGTGCTTGACCTGTTCATACTTGAGAGGAGAAATAAATGGCTGAATAAACTAAAGTAACGTATTGTGAAGAAAATGATAAGTCAAAAAATCATATTCATGCTGTTTTTTATGTGCGGTGCCGCGGTATATGCCCAGGTTGAACAGAAATATCTGCGCCGTGGCAACAAGGATTTCAGGGAACATCATTACCATGAGGCGGAAATCAATTACCGGAGGGCGCTCGAAAAAAATTCCGGATCTGCAAAGGCAAATTACAACCTGGGAAATGCAATGTATAAACAGGACCAGTATGAAGCGGCTGCCTCACGTTATAACATGCTTCTGCATCAGTCTGATGACATTGCTGAAAGTGCAAAATATTTTTATAACCTGGGCAATTCACTTTATAAATCCCAAAAATACGCGGAAAGCGTTTCGGCTTATAAAAATGCCCTGCTCATAAGACCGGACGATATGGATGCAAAGCATAACCTGCAAATGGCACTGAGGATGTTACAGGAACAAAACCAGTCCGGAAGACCGGACAGGAGGGATAACCGGGATGAGGAAAATCAAAGCGACAGTAACCCTGAAAATAACCAGCAGCAGGATCAGCAGTCGGTTGAGGACCAGCATATGCAGGACCCGGGAAAGGATGAACAACGTAAAGATCCTGCGGATGTTCCTCAATCTTCACGGGGACAGATTTCTCCCGAAGATGCGGAAAGGTTGCTTCAGGCCCTTGAAAATGAAGAGAAGAATGTCCTGAAAAAAGTTCAGGAACGGCAGATGCAGATAAAAAAGGTTCCTGTTGAAAAAAACTGGTAAAGATCAGTTTTTTGCATAAACAAGTAAAAATAATTATACGTGATCATGCGTACGTTTTTGGGTATCATGCTTGCCGTATTTTTCAACACCTGTGCATTTGCACAGGAGGTTGAATTTACGGCCACTGCGACCCCGGATGTTTTGCATGCGGGTGAGGAGTTCAACCTGATATATGCTGCCAATCAACAAATTACCGGACTGGAACTACCGGAGATCCGTGATTTTGAATTCCTTGGTGGACCGAGTCAGGGACAAAGCCAGAGCATTTCTGTCGTGAACGGGAAGATCACAAGAACATCGACTTATCAATATACTTATTTTTTCCGGGCAACAAAAGAGGGCAGGTATACAATTCCCGCGGCCTCTGCAAAAATCGAAAACGAGATATACCGTTCGAATCCGGTTTCGATTGAAGTTGTGTCTGTTCAGGCACCATCATCACGGCAAAACCAGTCTGAAGGGAGCGGTACGGAACAACCGGCTTCAATCGATGAAAACAGCTTGTTTATCAGATTAACCGCTGACAAGACAGAAGCTTACATCGGTGAACAGATTACGGTTACCATTAAACTGTATTCTCAGGTCAATTTATCAGGTGTTGACCTGGCTTTCAAGGGGCCTGATTTTACAGGATTTTTCATGGAACCGGTGGATGTTCCGCCTTTAAGAAATCTTGAGCGTGAAGTATACGACGGAGACATCTATGGTACAGGGATTCTCAGACAGCTTGTGATCATACCGCAACATGCAGGCGAAATCACAATCGGATCGTTTAGCGTCGATGTTTCTGTACGTCAGGAAGTTAGAAGACGAATAGCCGATTCCTTTTTCGATGATTTTTTCTTTCCTGAGGTGCAGAATGTACAGTATACACTTTCAAGCAAACCCCTCAGGATCAGGGTAAAACCTTTACCGGATAGTACTCCGGGCTCTTTCACAGGTGCGGTGGGAAATTTCAGGCTCTCATCTGCATTGAGCAGGACTGAAACCGCTACCAACGAGCCACTCACGCTGAAATATATGATTTCAGGAACAGGTAACCTTAAACTGATGGATGAACTAAAGGTTGATGTCCCTGCCGGTCTCGAAAAGTATGATCCGGTCATCAATACAAATATGGATAATGCCAAATCGGGGACAAAAACTTTTGAATATCTAATCATCCCTCAAAATGCAGGTACATATGTCATCCCTCCGGCAGAATTTACCTATTTTGATCCTGTTTCAAGTGAATACCGGACTCTTTTTTCACAATCTTACAAAGTGGATGTACAGAAGGGTCAGTGGGATAGTCTGTCTCCTGTAATTTCTGGCATCTATAAGGAAGATATTCAATTGCTTAACCAGGATATTCATTATATAAAAACCAGAGCATTCCGGCTATCAGAGCAGGATTCATATTTCGCAGGATCCTTATTGTACTATATCATATCGGGTACTTTTCTTTTCATGTTCATCATCCTGCTAATGGTCCGGAATCGTTTAAAAGCTTACAATGCTGATGTCGTTCAGGTGAGAAAACGCAAGGCTGATAAATATGCGCTGAAAAGGCTGAAGCATTGCAATGAGCTTATGGAGCAGGAAAAATATATGGAATTTTATGACGGACTTCTGGTCGCTTTATGGCGATATCTGAGTGATAAACTCAATATCCCGCTTGCGGGTTTATCCAAAGAAACCGCAACGGAACATCTGAGAATGCGAAACGTTGCAGAAGAGCTGATCCAAGAATTCTTCAGAATAACAGGTGAATGTGAGGTAGCGCGATATACTCCCGTGGCGGAATACTCGGGCATAAAACAGGTTTACCAGGATGCGCTGGATGTTATATCAAAAATTCAACAGAAACTGAGATGAATATACGCCATTATCGATCACCGGTGATGATCACCAGCCAGGTGTTTTTTAAAAAACAGTGGTATATTATTTTTTTGACAGCCATCCTCATTTTGGCCCGTCCCGCAATGATAAACGCCAGTCCTGTCGATTCGCTGATATCGAAGGCAAATCAGCATTACATAAATCTTGAATTTGATCAGGCTGCTGCTATTTACCGGTCTGTTGTTGATGCCGGTTACGAATCGGGTGAACTGTATTATAATCTGGGTAATGCATATTATAAGCTGAACCGGCTCTCCGGAGCCATACTGTATTATGAAAAGGCGCTGGAATTGTCGCCCTATGATGAAGACATCAGAAACAACCTGGAAATGGCAAATATGCTGATCGTGGATCAGGTGGAAACCATTCCTGTTTTTTTTCTGAGTCGATGGTGGAGGCTGATTGTAAACCTTTTCTCTCCTGATGTGTGGGCTGTTTTCAGTATTTTGCTTTTTCTGATTTCCCTGGTGCTCTTCTTTTGGCGCACGCTGGTTTTAAATTCGGCCAGGACCGGAAAATATCTGTTGCCGTTTGGATTGATGGCCTTATTCCTGTCAGGATTGTTGTATGTGTTCAGTATATCAAGGAAGAATTATATTGTGCAGAACGACAAAGCAGTTGTAATGGACTTGTCCGTTGACGTCAAAAGCTCTCCGGATGAGATGGGTACCAGTGTGTTTGTGTTGCATGAAGGTACGAAGGTTGAAATCATGGACAGCTTGCAAAACTGGAGGGAAATAAAACTGGCCAATGGCAACAGGGGGTGGGTCCTGAAGAACTCAATCGGAGAAATTTAACAGAATTGTTTCAGGACCTGATCTCAAAAAGTTTGAAATTCCTGAATTCACCTTCAGATACAGATGCGTTGTCAACCCTGGCATGGAGCGGTCCGCTCTTACACCATCGGATGAACTCGTCCAGTGTACCCCTTTCGCCCTCGGCCTCCACGTATACATCACCATTTTGCAGGTTTTTGATAAAACCATCGATTCCCAAGCGACTGGCAGCAATCGATGCTGCATAGCGGAAGCCCACGCCCTGTACCAATCCCGAAATTGTAATATTGACGTGTCTCTTGTTGTCTTTCATTTTATGATTCACTAATTTAACAAGAAAAAAGAGATATGTTAAGACTGGCTGATATATTTTTTTTATGTTTCCATTCCATTCTGACGTTGTTTAATTTATTCGGGTGGATCCATCCGGCAGCGCGAAAATGGAATTTGGCCACTCTTTTACTAACAGGTGTTTCCTGGTTCGGACTGGGCATATTTTATGGATGGGGATACTGTCCGCTCACCGAATGGCATTTTCGTATTCTTGAAAAACTTGGGCATCAGGATTTACCCCTATCCTATATCTCTTATATGCTCAGTCGGCTGTTTGGTTTGTCAGTCCTGCAGGATATGGTGGATGCCGTAACGTTGATATCTTTCTTTGCAGCTCTGGCTGTTTCGTTGTTCTTGAATATCCGGGGACTGCTGCACAGAAGAGCCGAAGATGGAAAAAATACCAGACCTGAAATGAAGTGCAATGACGCATCATGATGCCGGCACAAACAAAAATACTGATCCGTTTCAATGAACTTTTTAACTTCAATCGTGTTAAGAATGGTGTAAAGAATATAACTCAATAATATTGCCTGCAATGAAAAACAGAATATTTATGATGGTTTTGGCCGGACTCTTTTTTGTTACGGCCAGTCCGCAGGAATACAAATCATTCCATGATTTTCAGGTAACCGATATCGACGGGAACGTGTTTGACCTGGGTTCTCTGGTCGGGAAAAAAGTGCTGGTGGTAAATACTGCCTCCAAATGCGGTTTTACACCGCAGTACGCAGACCTTGAGAAACTTTACAAGGAATACGGTAACCGTAATTTTGTTGTGGTCGGTTTTCCCGCAAACGACTTTCTGGGACAGGAACCGGGTACGGACGAGGAAATTAAAGCCTTCTGCCAGCTTAATTATGGTGTTACATTTCCGATGATGTCGAAGATCTCAGTCAGGGGGAAAGACATTCATCCCCTTTATGAGTGGCTGACCAGTAAGGAACTGAATGGTGTGATGGATTCCGAGGTATCCTGGAATTTCCAGAAATATATGATTGATGAAGCCGGAAATCTTATCGGCATGGTTCCTCCGCGGAAAAATCCGAATTCAGATGAGATCCTTGACTGGCTGAATAATTAGATTTTCAACAGGACATATCCGGCATATACTTCAGGATTCCCTTAGAAATTTATCTACTTTTTCAAAGAATTCTTTTATGTTTATGGGCTTGTCTATATAATCATTTATTCCCACTTCAAGACAGACGTCCCTTTCATCTTCCAGAATAAAGGCGGATTGTGCAATTATGGGAGTCTCCTGATTGAATTCACGTATTTTTTTTGTCGCTTCCAGACCGTTCAGTCCGGGTAATTTAATATCCATCAGAATGAGATCAATTTTAATACTTGACCGGCAAAGTTCTATTGCCTGCAGTCCGGTATTGGCCCTCAGAATCTGCACATCCGTTTCATGCAGGACCGCTTCCAGAAATTTGAAATTTACATCCTCATCCTCAACGATCAACACCACCTTGTCTTTCCATCTGTAAGGCGGGATCCTGAATTCTTCCTCCGGCAGCACCTCGTGATAAGTATCGGGCACCTCTTCATAAGGTATGGTGAATGAATAGGTGGATCCCTGATCCGGGACCGATTCAATCCACATTTTTCCGCCGAGAAGTTTTACAAGATTCCGGGATATGGTCAGCTCAAGTCCGGAACCTTCATACTTGCCAAAGTAAGTCAGTTCGTCTGTAAAACTCTTCCTGATCTGGTCACGTGAACGTCCTGCACTGGTATCTTTTATATAAAATTCAATTTTATTTTCAGTACCATATCGATATCCAATTTCAATGAATCCTTTTGTTGTATGATTGATGGAATGCCTGACCAGACCTATGATGAGCTGTTGAAGCCTTCCTGAATCCGTATAGGTAACAATTTCCCTTTCTTCAGGGTAATTCACGCTGATCACGAGGTGGGATTTGTTGCTGATGGCTTTATGCCGGTTGCAGATCGTCACTACTTCATTCAGCAGCAATTCAATATTACAGGGTGATTTGTTGATCCGTACCTTGCCCGTTTCCATCCTGGCAAATTCAGACATATCGTCGATCAGTCTGAGCAGGTAAAGCCCCTGTTCTTTGATGGTGTTTACGTATTCTATCCTTTGATCATACGACATGTTTCCGATATTAAGCAGCTCACTGTAACCGATAATTGCATTCATCGGTGTTCTGATCTCATGCGATATGTGTTTCAGCAGCATACTCTTGTTTTTTTCAAGATCATCAGCCTTCTCCCTGGCTTTTAACAGGTCTCTTTTTATTTTGTCCTGTCCGGTAACGTCCGTTACGGTAAAAATCACGGCATCCGTTCTGTTTTCTTCATGGTATCTTAAGGTATCCACTTGCAGGGCAATGATTCTGAATTCCCTTCCTTCTGGTTCCGTTCTGGCAATTTTGAATTCCATCTCAGAATATTTGTCCTGCCTTTCGGCATTGATCAGGGCTTTATCAAAAAAAATCCGGTCTTCCGGAGGGATCAGGTTTTTGATCACATCAACCGAAATGTCATGCTCCGTTCTTAAACCAAGTATTTCCGCTGCTCTGGGAGACAGGATGACATTTGTATGTCCGAAAGGTTTTATTATGAATCCGGTTCCACAAATTTCAAGGACTTTAAGAAGGACCTGGAGGTCTGACTGAGAGTCACCTCCGGCATAAATTCCGCCCAGTATGCTCTTGAGTCTCCTGTTTTCTTCCTCGAGCATCACGGCCAATTGCCTGAGATCCTTTATTTCTTTTCTTCTGTTGCCAATTCCCATTTCCTGGTTCAGTCGGTACGGATGATTAAAACATGCCAGCTATTGATATATGTTGTAAAAATGTATTCAGGTCTGCTTTTTACGGATGCATGCCAGGTAAACATTCTCCTGATTGATCTTTGCTTTTGAAATTATAAATATGACAGGTTTTTCAACTCCCCGTTTGTCCGCAATATTAACCTCTTTTCCGATGCCTGTGATTTTAATGTCGCCGGGTCCCGCATACCTCGATAAAAAGTCATCCTGCTCGATCAAAGCATCCGTGAAAAGCATTCCGACATTCTGACTGAGTACTTCTGATCTGTTATAGCCCCACAGATCCTCGGCAGCTTTATTAAAAAAGACAATCCTGTTATCGCTGCGTGTTATGATAATGGCATCCGACGTGCTTTCCAGCAAGGCCTCATTTCTTTCATTCGTCTCAAGGATCTCTTTGTATTGATTCAGCATTTCAGCTCTTGCCTCACGGATTTTCCCCGTGGCTTCACGCTCAGCATCCCGAAGCATTTTTTCCTGTTTTTTCAATTTGTCTGCAAAATTACGGTGCTCCGTTTCAAGGTTCTTTTCACAGGTAACATCATTGCCGGTAAAAATGACGTGGTCGATCTGATGATCCAAATCGTTCAAACCTCCAAATACACCCTTTATCCATTTTTCTTCACCGTTTTTTGATTTGATCTTCACCTGACCTTCGTAATCAGTGCCTTTGATAATGGACTCCCAGCGTTTAACAAAACCTTCATGATCAATATGATCGATCAGATCAAAAATGGTCACAGAATTGTTATCTTTTGCAGCAATTCCCGCAAGCCTGCTAAAATTACCATTACATGCCAGTATTGTTCCATGAATGTCCATTTCCATTTTAATTCCGATACTCTCAATTGTTTCCGCAATCAGTTCATGCTTTAAATTTTTCTGGTATTCTGCGGAATTATCAACAGCCAGGAGCATAACCTTTTGCGCCGTTTCGTTGTCCTGTCTGATACCCGACAACGTGGTCAAGGTCCACAGCCCTTTACCCGAACTGGTCAGATACTTGATTTTGCCTTCAAAATGATCGTCTTTGCCGACAACATCATTCCAGATCTTCTTAAAACTTTCCTTCTCATTTGTATCGATCAGATCGGATAGATGCTTTCCTTCAATTTCCGGAAAAGACCTGTACTGGAATTTTTCCAGAAAGAGCTTGTTGGCCTGAAGCAGTATACCGTCAACATTAAACACTGCCTTGATCAGTGTCCGGTTGAGCGCATTTTCAAGAGCCATGGATTGTTCTGCCTGTCGGGCAGCCTCCTCCTGTGTTGCTTTCAGCTCTTCCATATTCTGCCTCATCTCCTCTTCCTGGGATGAAAGCAGTTGAGCCTGTGCCTTTGAATCTTCAAGTAACCTGGCCGTATGTACGTTGTTTTTGATGGTGGCCAGCGTTGATCCGATATTACTGGCGACTCTTTCGATAAGTTTAATATGATCTTCCGTAAACGATTCCAGAGTGGCAAATTCCAGTACGCCATAAACCTCATTTTCATGAAGCATGGGTTCCAGTAAAATGCTTGTCGGTTTGGTATAGCCCAGCCCTGAAGTGACGCGGATATAACTCTCAGGAACCTTCTTAATATGGATGGTCTTTTTTTCAAACGCGCATGTTCCGATCAGTCCATCTCCCCACTTAATCTGCTGATCTGCAAATTTGCGCCGGTCATATGCAAAAAATGCCGTAAGAGTAAAAAACCGGTTTGCCGGATCCGTGTCATCCAGCATATAAAATCCGCCCTGAACAGCATTAATATATTTGGTGAGATCTTTTAATACCTGATAAGATAATCTTTCCAGATCATTCACGTGATTCCTGAGCAGTTCACCGAAATGCGCCATAGCTTCCGCAAGCCAGTTGCGCCTGTTTTCTTCCTCCCTTCTTTTGATTTCATCTTCCTTATTGTTTCTGAGGGTATCCCGCAGGTTTACCAGTGACAAACCAAGTATATCGTTTTCCCCGGTCAGTTGCAGGTCAGCTGAAAAATCCTCCTGTATCAAATCCTGTATAAATTTGCTGATTTGATGCATCCGCTCATGTTCATGAGCGATGGTCTTTTGAAGTATCTGAATCTGACCTGTCAGCCGGTATGCAACAAAAAATGCAAAAAACGGCACAAGTATCACGAGAAGCAGAATGATCCAGAAGTACGGCTGGTTAATGAAACGGATGAGATTTGCCCCGAATGAACCTGTCATATTTCCGTCTGATAAAGAACTGAGAAAGAATGCGGCTATCAGGAAAATAACGGAGGTAATTGCGGCGATAACTGTATATTGCACCGTAACTTCTTTTCTTTGTTTTTTGTCCATTGCAGTGTTTTGGAATTAAATTCTGAACAAATCTAAAAATAATGAATATTTCGATAGTATCATCAGGATGATATTAAACAAACCTCATCTGCGGGTAATGAAAACGTTTATAAGACATGTATACTCCGGAATGCAATCAATGTTACAATTGTTTGAAAAATTGTTCATTCCTTGCAGTACCAGGTAAACCGGAGGCGGAATATTTCAGGCAACAACCTGATAATATTGACAAAAGAATACGGTGGATGGATGAAAGCAGGTTAAAGAAATTCAGGAAAGTTTTAGCTGAAAGTTCTGTGCCTTTGATCAGACCACGGGACCAAGAGACCGCATCAGCACTAGAGAACTGATTCCACACGTTTAACAAGATATTGAATATCAACAGGTTTATTAATGAAATCGACAGCTCCCAGTTCCATTGCTTTGCTTTCAATTTCTTTGTCAGACAGGGCTGAAATGACAATTACCGGAATGTTTGAGGTTTTCTCATCTTTACGAAGCTGTTCAAAAAAATCAAATCCGCTTGTTTTCGGAATCAGAAGATCCAGTAAAATAAGATCAGGGGTTTTTCTTCTAATGGATAAAAACGCATCCTGTACATTCTGTGCTTTAATAATCTGGTATCCCTTATCTTCAAGTACAGCCTCCAGTAAAGCAATGTTCGTGGTGGAATCATCAACAAGTAAAATTCGGGGTTGGTTTGTTTTTGCTACCATAACATGTAATTCACAAATAAAAGATCAATAAAAATAATAATTTAACGCATTGAAGGAAACGAAAACAATAAAAATTATTGAAGCATCCTATAACTCATGCGACAAATTGACGTATATATTGCAATATACCACAACGGAACAAATTGTTATCTTTGGGATATTAACCGGATGTTAAAAGAATAGCAAAGGTTCCGGAGCCTGACAGGATATGGATGATATACAAAATATTGATCACCTCTGCAACATTTACCAGGAAGAATGCCTCACGGAGGATGAACTGGATGAGTTGAGAATGAACAGCAATGTCGTGACGTATGAAAAGCCCGAGGTTATTTTGCGCCAGGATACGCGCACATCTCATATTGCATATGTGAAATCCGGACTGGTCAAGGTGTACAAAGAGGGTCACAACAAGCGTAATTTTATTCTGAAGGTGGCCTGTGCAGGTGAATTTCTGGGACTGACATCAGTATACGGGAACGAACTCCACCAGTACTCCGCGTCTGCGCTCCAAACAAGCGAAATATGTTTCATCGATTTTTATACATTCAACAGAATAACGCAACGGAATAAGCAATATGCAATGGGTTTGATCAGACTTCTTTCTGAAGAGAACATCTTTATCATCAACCGGCTTATAGGACAAATTCACAAGCAACTTCCGGGCAGGATAGCCGATGTGATCCTGTATTTTTCCGAGAACATCTTCCATGACACTGCATTCGAATTTCCTTTAAGCCGCAAGGAACTGGCGGAGCTGGCGGGTACGACGAAAGAGAGTTTTATCAGAACACTCGCAGAGTTCAAACATGATAAAATAATAAATCTGGATGGATCCAAAGTTTATATCAACAGTTTAAAAATCATCCATACTTTAAGCAAATTGGGTTAATTTAGCCGACGGGGTCAGGTCACTGAAAAATCCGGACCGGCATTTGGGATCTGTCTGAAAAATAATACACCTGGAGATGAAGATAATCATAGCTGATGATGAATTTGCAAACAGGTTGCTGATCTCTGAGATCGTCAGGGATCTGGGGCATGAACTCATTGAAGCCGAGAACGGAGTGCAGGCAATCAGCATGATGGAGCAATACAGTGACATTGACCTGATCCTGATGGATATTGAGATGCCCGTGATGAACGGAATGGAGGCAGCCAGACAAATAAGGGAAAGGTTCCTGTATCCGAAGAATCAGATTCCGATCGTGGCTATCACCGGACACAATCAGGGTATTTTCCCCGAGGATTGCCAACATGTCGGATTTGATTGTTTTCTTACCAAACCATATTCTATAGATAAATTCACACAATTGCTGGAAAGTTATTCCCGGGAGGACAGGAGCATCTGAATCAATCTACGTTGTAAACCCGGGATACGATCTTTTCCAAGAAAACTGCATCCGTATTGTCGAAGCAGGATTTTTTTCTGCTGTCGATGTCAAGTACACCGGCTATGTTTCCCTCTTTATCTGCCATAGGTACTGCAATTTCTGACTGTGACCCGGGATTACAGGCGATGTGACCAGGAAAGGCATTAACATCGGATACCACAATGGTCTTTTTCTGCCGGATGCAGGTCCAGCAAACACCTGTGTTTTTTTCCAGCACCAGACAGGCCAACGGTCCCTGATATGGACCTACGGACAGGGTATCGTTATGCAAAAGATAGAACCCAACCCAGAAAAACTCCTGCATTTTATGGTACAGAACAGCATTGATCGTTGCCATGCGGGCAAGCGCATCATGATCGGGATTGATGAGCGAATCGATTTGGTGTATGATGCGTTTGTACCGGGATACCTTTTTATCTGATGTGATCATTTTCGTATGAATTATGGGTAAATATACAATGTTATATTAATATGGTAAATTTATCTAAATTTGCCGGGCAGCAACATTATACAGGTTGAATTACCTGTATGTGGTTACCGATCGGATGGTTGTGAGGAATCCATTTTACAGGGAACTGTACATAAACATAAACCGGTTTATCATGCGAAGGTTTCGGTCCATTATTACTTTGTTGATTTTCGCGCTGACACTCTCAGCCCATCCCTGGAAACCAAAATACTATGTCATTGTTGACACGGATTGCGGTTTTGATGATCTGCGGGCACTGTGCCTGATGCTTGCATCGCCCGAGATCAGGATACTGGCCATAACAACTTCAAGCGGTGTTCTGGATGCCGGGACAGGCTATTACAAGGTAAAAGCATTGCTGAACGATCTGCATCACGAAGGATTACTGGTCGGTGCCAGTCAGGATACACTTGTCAAACCTGCGAACTGCCAGCCTGCAAAAGATCTTCAATGGGGTGAAGCAGTCTCTCCCGTGAAAGAAATTCCTTCAGCCCTCGAAATTGTGGATTTTGTCCTGAGCAACACCATTGAACCTGTCACTTTTGTGAGTCTTGGCAGTCTCAATACTGCAGGTTCGTGCCTGGATCATAGCGGCCTTTTTGAACAGCGGATTGAAAAGATTCTATGGAGCAGCGGCCCCGGTCTGACGGTCGGGAACTTCAACTACAGTCTGGATACCGCTTCAATATACAAAATCCTGCAACATAATATTGCTGTTCATCATGTAAATGGTGAAACCGGGGATGCAGGTTATACCACAATCGTAACAGGTGAGATCAACAAAACCGGCAGTCAGCCTGCCATGAAAATGGCTTCAAGCACGGCAGTTCCTGATGCAGTGTATGCAAAAGTAATTTTTGACGAACTGATACCGTTGTTGATGCATTTCCCCGGTATGTTCATCCAGGATACCGCCGGGTTCTTTTTACGGTACACCCTGAAATCAGATGTTACAACTGATCAGATCACAACGGCTTATAAGAAAATCCTCGGAGGAGAAACCGTGAACCGGAATCAGGTCCTTGATGTCTTTCCCATGGACACGGTGGCTTATTTTGGCGATGTTCAGAAACATATGACTGAGACAATTGAAATGTACGGATGGGAGGAATGGATGGCAGAAACCATTACGGCAGAATTGCACCGTCATTTGGGTATGTATGCTGTAATTGGCGTAAAGATGGGGATCAGGGCCAAAGAATATTTCAATGCCGGAATCGATGAGATGAGCGTTGTTACATACGCGGGAGACAATCCGCCATACAGTTGTCTGAATGACGGCATACAGGTCAGTACAGGAGCCACACTTGGTCATGGACTCATTCAGGTTGCGACAAGCCATATCAATACTCCGGCTGCTGATTTTACCTATATGAACCGGAAAATCACCATTTCGCTTAAAGAGGAATACAGGGAACAGGTTGAGCAGGAAATCAACGAATACAACAGGATATACGGTCTTAACAACGACATTTACTGGGAACTGGTGAGAAATGCAGCCATCAGGTGCTGGATGAACTGGGACCGGAACGAAATTTTTAACATCCAGAATACCGGGGATTTGAATTTTTAGTCACAAGGAATTCAGGTATTTGTGTAAAAAAAAATAAAATACACCATATTGGCATTTTTTTTGTAACTTTTTTTTATAAATTTGCTCCTCTTTCCTAAAGAGGGAGGTATATTGAATTGATTTATAGATACTAATGAGAAAGAGAAATGTTGTAAGCATGTTCATGGGCATATTCGGTTACGCGGTAGCTGTTTTGTTTGTAGGGTTGGGATTGTACCTGATCTTTACCAAAAGTCTGGACCAGATACAACCGGAACTGCGAACAATCGTGGGGGTTGTCTTATTGTTTTACGGCATTTTCAGAGCAGTATTGAATTATCAGAAACAAAGAGAAGCCAGGTATGAAGAGGATGAATAAAATATTGCTTTTGTTGCTGATCCCAATATTGACTGCTGTTGTTTCTTGCAAATCAGCTGTTTCCAAAATGGGGACGGATGAAAGACCCACCAGGGGTCATATCAGGATTGGTGTAGATGAATCATACCAGCTGCTTGCAAAGGCGGAGATCGATGCTTTTGAAGCCATATACACAAATGCCGAGATTGAACCGGTTTATGCTTCGGAAGACAGTATACTCAATCTGTTTCTGAATGATTCTGTAAGATTGATGATCACGAGCCGTCCGCTTACCGAAAATGAAGTTGTCTATCTGAAACAGGACCTGATCATAGCAAGGACGACAAAAATTGCTTATGATGCAATTGCATTTGTGGTTAACCAGTCCAATCCGGACAGGACGATCCGGTATCATTCCATACGAGACATTTTTCTGGGTAGGATCACATCGTGGAAGCAGATTAATCCTGAATCCCCGTTGAACGGAATAAAAGTCGTTTTTGATGAATCGGGATCCGGCAATGTCAGGACCATAATGGAGAAATTTAATATCGACAGCCTGCCTGATTATTGTTATGTTACAGGCTCCAATCCATTGGTAATCGATTATGTCGAAAACGATGCCGGGGCAATAGGCATTATCGGTGTGAACTGGATCAGCGATGTTGATGATTCCATAACCCATTCCTTTTTAAATCGTGTGAAAGTCCTGGGAATTACATCTGAATTCTTTTCCGAGTCCAGTGAATATTATCAGCCTCATCCGGCATACATTGCAGATGAATCGTATCCTTTTATCAGGGAAGTTTACATGATCAGCCGTGAAACCTTTGCCGGGCTGGGAGGAGGATTTATTGCATTTGTGGCCGGTGATTCAGGACAACGTATTCTGTTGAAAATGGGAATGTTGCCTGCAACGATCCCGGTCAGGCTTGTGCAACTTAGTAATGAATTTTAATTAAATCAATAAAAATGAAAGCGATAACAACCGTTCTATTGTGCCTTTTAGCACTTCATACATTTGGTCAGCAGGATTTTGAATATGCGCAAAAACTTGTAAATAGTGAGCAATATGAAGCGGCAGAGGAGGTATTTGCCAGTTTACTGGAAAAAGATCCGACAAACGGCGATTTATATTATTATTATGGGGAAGCGTTGCTTAAGGACTACCTGTCTGATACACTGGCAAATTCTCTCGAGGAATTCGCCAGCAGTGCGGAAGAATTATTCCAGGAAGGACTCAAGCGGGATCCCGGTAATCCGCTGAACCTTATTGGTATGGGAGCAGTTATATTGCTGCGCACCAGTGACACAATCCAGGCGCAGCCGTATTTCGATAAAGCCGAAGTTACCATTCCCACAAGAAAGAGACAAATAACACCCAAACATGCGGTTTTGCTGGAAAAAATGGCTGAAGCACAGTTGTACAGCAAAATCATCAATTATTCCAGGGTGATCTATTATACAAACAAAGCACGGGAAATTGATCCGGAAAATCCTTACATCTATCTGACGCTGGGAAATATGTACATTGCACAGAACAATGCATCAGATGCACTGTTCAATTACAACAGAGCAAATTACTACGACCCTGAATGGCCGGTTCCCAAAATAAAGATCGGCGACATATACATGCGGATTCCCAACATCCAGGTTGCACGTCCTTATTTCGAAGATGCCCGGGATATCGATTCAACTTTTGCCCCCGTTTACCGGAGTCTGGGTGAACTCTACTACAAAGCAGGTATGTACGATCTTTCAAATCAGATGTTTGAAAGGTTCATGATGTTGTCGGGATATACCACTCCTTCCAAACTGCAATATGCCAATTCACTTTTCAAAGCCGGTGATTATGCCGGTGCACTGGAGGTGTATGAAGATATTCTTGAGGTAGATCAATCACGTAATTATCTCTATCGCGTTGCTGCATATTCGTGCTATGAAGTCAGACCGCAGCAGCTGGAGAAAGGTCTGAAATATATAGAAACTTTCCTGCAAAATGAAGATCCGGAAAACATCATTGCCAGGGATTATGCATATTACGGAAGGATACTTTACAGGATGGCTGATTACAGTGATTCTGTTTTGCTGGCCAGGTCATTTACCCAGTTCATGAACGCCTATGAGTTGGATTCGGCCAATGTAAACCTTGTTTCCGAGCTTGCACTCGACTTTTACAACGGCAAGTGGTATGAGGGCGCTATCCGTATGTATCAAAGAAAAGCTGAACTCAGGGATGGCGAAGAAAGCTTCGAAGACATCATGCGGATCGGCAGGTCCTATTACAATTTGAAAATGACAGCTGAAGCAGATTCCGTGTTCAGCAAATGTGTCGGGTTGCAGCCTGATAATATCGAAGCTCATATGTTTCTGGCCAGGACCTATACATTAATGGATCCGAATACCGTGAAGGGTCTGGCAGCACCCAAATTTCAGACCGTGATCGACAGGTTCAGCCCGGATGCCGAGCAATATAAGAATCAGCTCTACGAAGCTTTTTCCTATATGGAATACTACAACCTGCAGCAGAGAAATTATTCCGCAGTCCGTTCCTGGGCGGACAGGATCATGAACCTGGATCCCCAAAACCGGGATTGGCAGATAAATGCACTGAGCGCCAAAGCCATAAGTTATTATCATGTAGATGATTACGTGAATTCACGTGAAATGTACCAGCAACTTCTCAACTGGAATCCGGAAAATGCAGCGGAAATCCGCAGAACCATTGAAGATCTGACAAAGCTGATCAATATGGAAAGAAATTTACGGCAATAGAATTGTTTTAAATAGTTCAAATTTAAATATGTAGTTATTGATCTAAATTTTAATTTTTTTTTTTTAGAAACTTTTTATTTTAAAAAAATTACTTTCTTTGTAACCGAAAATTATATTAATTATTAGTATACACTTAAAATAAACTTGAACATGAAAACTTTTTTAGAAGCATTAAGATCGATTTTTGTGATAGCGGTTATGGCACTGGCATTATTGGCTGGTTACCTGATCTGGTCAAAAGTCATGGGAAATCCTGCCAATTTTGAGGGTGGCAATCCGGCAGGAGCTGCTCTGCAGGGAAACTATCTGGGTATTGTATATAAAGGAGGATTTGTTGTGCCCGTTCTTATTGCAGTGAATTTGATTGTGTTGACATTTGTTATTGAAAGATTCATTATGCTTTCACTGGCAAATGGCCGTGGCAGTATCGCAGGATTTGTCCGCAAACTGCAGAATCTTCTGGATGAAGACAAGATCGAGGAAGCAAGCCAACTTTGTGACAGACAAAGAAGTTCTTTGGCCAATGTTATGAAAGCAGGACTGGGACGCTACAGAGAACTTCAGAACGATAAATCACTGGAAAACGATCAGAAAGTAGTAGCACTTCAGAAGCATATGGAAGAAGCAACCGCACTTGAGTTACCGGTACTTTCAAGGAACATTCCGGTGATCGCAACCATTGTTTCCGCATCGGTGCTTATCGGATTGTTCGGTACCGTACTTGGTATGATCCGGGCATTCGGCGCACTGGCGACTGCAGGTGCTCCTGACGCACTGGCATTGTCAGAAGGCATCTCGGAAGCGCTTGTAAATACTGCTTTTGGAATATTGGGTTCAGTTGTGGCTTTGATTTTCTATAATTATTTTACAACAAGAATCGATTCCATGACCTATAAAATTGATGAGGCCGGTTTCAGTCTCATTCAAACCTTCTCTGCTTCATTAAAATAGAATGATTTTATTGAGGAGATAAAAACATATGAAACAATTAGGTTTTTGAAAATAATTAAAAGAGAGAAACATGGCTAAAATTAAAATGCGAAAAGCGGCACCTAGGATTGATATGACGCCTATGGTGGACGTGTTTTTTCTCCTGCTAACATTTTTATTATTAACAGCTCAGTTCAGAAAACAGGAATCGGTGACCGTGGATACGCCCGGATCGATTTCAGAAACTCCAGCCCCTGAAGGTAGAGTGATGACGCTTTCCATCAATGCAGAGAATATGGTATTTTTCAATATGGATAACGGAGGGATGGACACATCCCTGCACCTGAGAGCGCATCTCTTGAGAGAGATCGGAGATTTTTATGAAATTGAATTTACCCGGGAAGAGATTGAACAGTTTGAAATGCTGGAATCATTCTCCCTGCCCGTTCAAAATCTGAAAAACTGGATCAATGCAGAGGATATGCAGAAACGTGCAGCTTATGACGAGGGGATACCAATGGATTCAACCAAATTGGCAACCAATCAGCTTTTTCATTGGATCAGAGCCGCGCGTACTGTAGAACCGAATCTGACAGTCGTTATTAGAGGAGATAAAGATGCTGATTATGATAGGGTTAAGGATGTTATTAATGTTTTGCAGGATAACAATGTCAGAAGGTTCAATTTGATTACAAACCTTGAGACGGCTGAAGTACAATTAGAAGAAAATCTTTAAAAAATATTATTATGGCTGAAATAGCAGAAACCGGCGGTAGTCAGCATAAAGGTAAAAAACGGGCAAAAAAGCAGAGTACGCACATCGATATGACTCCGATGGTGGACCTTGCCTGTTTATTGATTACCTTTTTTGTGCTTACATCGGCTTTTACCAAATCAAAGGTTATGGAAATCGTTTATCCCGAGCGACAGGAAGCAGGTCAGGAGGCAAATGCCCCTCAGATACCTGAGAGCAGGGCATTCCATATAATCCTGACCGAAAATGACAGGATCTTGTGGTACACAGGTCGCGCCGATCCTACACGGGAAACATTGCCAACCTTGTATGAGACTGATTTCAGTGCGAACGGAATCAGAAGAATCTTGCTGGAGCGCAATAAAAGTCTGTATACACAGATAAATGAAATGCAACAAGCTGTTCTTGAGGGAAGACTTGAAGTGCCGAGGGACAGTATTACCTCGATGAGAAGGCAGATGATGACAGATGATAATGTGGGGCCTATAATTCTTATAAAAGCTACCGAAGGTGTCAGATATAAAAACATGGTAGACATTGTTGATGAAATGGCAATTACGAATATTGCACGTTATTCGATCGTAGATCTCAATAGTGTCGAACAGATCATGGTACGGCGCTTTTTTGCTGCTGAATCATCTGGAGCCGCCAGTAGTAATTAACATTAATTGATCTATATTATGGAGAATAAACCGGAAAAGAAAAGGGTTTTAACATTCGATGATATCGTTTTTGAATTCAGAAATAAGGCTTATGGTTCATACTTGCTGCGTAAGAGATTTGGACGGTATTTGATCATAGGCTTTATTATTGCATTAATTGCGGTTTCATCGGCTGTTGCTGTACCTTTTATAAAGGCCTTGACTGCAGAGGATGAGGAAATTGTTTTGGCAGAGGAAAAATCTGTTGTAATGGAGACCATAGATGTCGAAGAAGATCTGGCACCTCCACCCCCTCCACCACCTCCTCCCTCCGCAGCTGAACAAACTGTGAGGTATACGGCACCTGTTGTTGTGGATACGGTGCAGCAGGAAGTACAACTTGCCATTGTGGATGACGTAAGGGAGAGTGTAACAAACGAACCGGTTCCCGAAGAGATCATAGAGGTTATTGAGGAAGAAGAATCTGTGATCATTGAAGAGGAACCAGCTTTTGTGTTTGTTGAGGAACAGGCAACCTTCCGTGGAGGCGATCTGAATGATTTCCGCCTCTGGGTGCAGGAGAACATCATATATCCGCCTCTTGCAATTGAAAATAATATCTTTGGTCGTGTAACCGTACAATTTGCTGTGAACTCACAGGGTGAGGTAGTGGATGTGGTGATTCTGCGTGGTGTTGATCCAACACTGGATGGAGAAACCAGACGCGTGATCCTTTCATCACCAAGATGGCAACCTGCAAGACAGGGAGGTAGAGCAGTTAAACAGCAGTTCACAATTCCAGTTGTATTTACACTGACAGAATAGAAAAAAATACGCTGATTTAAAAACTGTCATCCGGTTTTTCGGGTGACAGTTTTTTTATATGCGGATCATTAAATAAAAATCTTCTTCGCTAATCACCGGTATGCCAAGTTTTCCGGCTTTTTCAAGTTTGGCAGGTCCCATGTTTTCACCGGCGACCAGATAATCCGTATTGCCTGAAATGGCTGCGAGAATGTGTCCCCCGTTGGATTCGATCAGATGTCTGATCTCTTCGCGGGAACTGTGTTGAAAGACACCTGAAATCACAAAATTTTTACCGTTTAGTTTCATGGACTGAACAGGCTGATGCTCTGATACGGACATTTGTACACCATGCCGGGACAGTTTTTGAATGAGTTCCAGATTGTCTTCACGGGAAAAATACTGCAATATGCTTTCTGCAATGGTGCCACCTATTTCTTCCACTGCGATGAGGTCCTCATAGGAAGCTCCGGATAAAGCCTGCATTGACTTAAAGTGCTTGACTATCTTTCTGGCTAAAGTTTCACCGATATAGCGTATCCCCAGGGCATATAATACCCTTTCAAAAGGCACTTTCTTTGATTCCAGAATGCTTTGCAAAAGATTGTCTGCTGATTTATCGGCGAAACGTTCCAGGAGCATGAGCTGTTCCTTTTGCAGGGTGTAAAAATCTGCCACATTATTAACGAGGCCTTTTTCAAAAAGCTGATCGATGGTCGCTTCAGCAAGACCGATATCCATGGCCCTCCGGGATGCAAAATGATTCAGTCTGCCTTTGATCTGGGGAGGACATCCTGTTTCGTTCGGACAATAATGACGGGCTTCATCTGTTTTTCTGATGAGTTTTGTACCGCATTCCGGACAGTTTTCTATATATTTTAAGGGTTCCGAATCGGGCCTGCGGTGCTGCTTTTCAACACCAACTACCTTTGGGATGATCTCTCCGCCTTTTTCGATCGTTACCACATCGTTCAGCCTGATATCGAGCAGGGCGATCTGATCGGCGTTGTGCAATGAGGCACGCTTGACCCTGGTACCTGCCAGCTGAACCGGTTCAAGGTTTGCTACAGGTGTGACAGCACCTGTCCGTCCCACCTGGAAATCAATGGATTTGAGCCGGGTTACTGCCTGAAGTGTCTTGTATTTATAGGCAATTGCCCAACGGGGTGACTTGGCTGTTGTTCCCAGTTTTCCTTGCTGGCGGTAAGAATTGACTTTAATTACAATTCCGTCAATATTGAAGGGCAGGTCATTTCTTTCATGTTCCCATCTGTTGATATACCCGAATACTTCCGGTAAATTCCTGCATTTTGTAATGGAGGCGGGAATCTTGAAACCCCAATCCCTCGCGGCCATCATGGTTTCATAGTGATTATCTGAAGGAAGTTCGCTGCCGGCCAGATGATACATGAAACAATCCAGCGGTCTTTGGGCCACGAGTGCTGAATTCTGTATTTTCAGGGTTCCCGCAGCCGCATTTCTGGGATTGGCGAAAGCCGGATCACCTGTATCAGCCCTTTCGCGGTTCATTCTTTCAAAGCCCTCGTGGGTGATGATGATTTCCCCCCGGATCTCAAACCGGCGGGGATAACCTGTACCACTCAAAACAAGTGGTATACTTTTTATGGTCCTTACATTGGCGGTCACATCATCTCCTGTTGCTCCGTCTCCCCGTGTTATGGCTTTCGATAACGTACCATCGGTGTATTGCAGATTGATGGATACCCCGTCATATTTTAGTTCACATACGTACTCAACCGGTTCCCCGGGAATCAGTTTCCCGATTTTTTTGACAAATTCCGATATTTCTTCAAATGAATAAGTATTTGCAAGTGACAACATGGGATAATCGTGGTTTGCCTGCAGGAATTCATTGTCAATATCGCTTCCGATACGTTGAGTGGGTGAGTTCGGATCCATAAGTTCAGGATGTTCCTTTTCCAGCTCAATCAGTTCACGCATCAGGTGATCATATTCGACATCACTGATTTCCGGTTTTGTCATCACATAATAACAATGGTTATGATGGTCAATGATCTTGCGCAAATGCTTTATTCTTTCTTCAACATTCATTTAAAATGCTTTTTATTAAATTTGAAAAGCAATTTATAAAAATTGCGTGAAAATATGATGCGCGCATCGCCGGGAATATTTTTCACCGGATTAAACCATTGCGTTTTACATGCGTCTAATAAAATGGAACAGGATTTTATTTCATCATCGATATAAATAAAACCGTTTGAAAATGAAAAGGTTAATATTGATATGTTTGCCATGCGTCTTTTTTTTCACAGCTTATGGTCAGGAACAGACACCTGTGGCGCAGAATTCCGGCATCGATCGCAATAATCTTGTCATACGCCAGAACAGCAGGGATTATGCCATAGTGCGCAAAGGCAATAACCACGAGCGCATGCTGCAAATCCGGGCCGAGGTTATGATGCGGCAAAGTCAGGCTATCATAAACCGGAAGATGGCCATGGAACGTCGCCGGCAGATTATACAGCAACGGATGATCAGGCAGCAGCAGATCAGACAAAGGATGATCCGCCAGCGTAATCCCCACCGGTAGTAAAAATCGTGTTAATCTTTAAAACATAACTTATGCATAAGCTGAATACGGTCGCTTTCATTCTGCTGGTAAGCATTCAACAGGGAATGTCACAGGAAAAGGCACAACAATATATCGAATCCGGAAGGGAAAAACATGAAAAGGGAAGACTGTTGTCTGCAATCGATGATTACAATAAAGCGATCGAAATCGATCGGAACAGTTTAGAAGCATATTATCTGAGGGGAAACGCCTACTTTGATCTGGAGGATTTTCAAACGGCTATTAATGATTATACCAGCCTGATCCAAATGAAGCCGGATTATAAAGATGCCTGGTTCAACAGGGCAAATGCATTCTATGAGACGGGCAGGTTCGAGGAATCAGTCAGCGATCTTACAACCGTTATAAAACTTGATCCGCAAAACTACGACGCCTGGTTCACCAGGGGGAATGCATATTTCAAACTCGGAAAATATAAGGAAGCACTGCTTGATTTCAATCAGGGTATTCCGCTGAATCCGGAATACCCGGATGGTTATTATGACAGGGGTAACACATATTTTTATCTGGAGGATTACGAATCGTCAGTGCTGGATTACTCAAAAGCAATTGAATTACAGGATCAGACCTATGATTACTATTTTAACCGGGCGCTGGCTGAGTTTTATCTTGAAATGGATGATCAGGCTTGCAGTGACCTGCAGCAAGCCCGGGAGCTGGGTGATCCCGAGGCCGGTGAATACATCAGGGAATTGTGCAGGTAGAACGAAGTTCAGAATGCCAGATTGTATGATATTCCCACTGTGAAAAAGAACTGCTTTTCGTTATAAAGATAATCGGGTTGTTTAACTGGCAAAAAAACATACAATCCGGTATTAATACCAAAATTACCGGCCAGATAACTTACCGGCAGGTATAAGACTGCAGAGGTGAGTTTAAACGTATCCTGGATTTTCTCATTCAGATACTGGTCCAGGATCTGATATACCGTTAATTCCGGGTTTTGTGCCTTTTTAACCATTGCATATTGACGGATCGCTTTAGACAGCAGCAAATACTCGTAAAAACGTTCATTTTCCTTCATTTCATCGAGATAATACCGGTTCAGGTATTCGAAATCCCCGAAATTTAAATCGACTCCCGGTTGTATACTCATAATGGAATTGTTGAGGATGACATTGCTGAAATTGATGGTATAAAAGTTCCGGAAATTAAGCGTGAATGTGCGTTGTCTTCCCAGGTATACAATCGGTGAAAGGCCCAAATTCAAAAATTTATATGTGTAATCAGCGTCAAGATGCAACTCGTCTGTAAAAATTTTTTGCAGGTCGTTGGACTTTTTACTGTAAAAGAAATGGGAATAAGCAGGATACAATGTCAGTGATCCGAACAATTCCTTACGGTATCCAAGCATGATATCAACCTCAGATGTATAATGTTCCAGTGACTCATCCGAATTGCCAATCATAAAACCTGTCAGGGACGCGTCTATACCTGATTTTCCGATGTAGGAAAATGTTGATGAAAAAGCAGGTTGATCAACGGTTTCACTGAGTCTGCCCATAAAATCACTGTTGGTGACAAAATCAAATGACAACATCAGGAAGTTGAAAGTGGTCCCGGAAGGATCGGCACCGGTCACATTTCCCTTCCCTGTTTCATATGACTGGGCTGCAGGATCTGCATATGGAATCAGTATCAGTAACAGTAAGATCAAACGCATATTTCTGCAGTCATGAATAATGTTAATAAGTAATGCAAAGTTAACAAATGATAAGAAATTGAGTGTTGTTGGTAATATGCATATTTAAAACTGCAATACTTTTGTATCTTTGTGCAGATTATGGTTCCGGAAGTTGGGCCCTCATCTTCCGGATAATAGGGAATCAGGTGAGAATCCTGAACAGTACCCGCTGCTGTAATCTCCGTATTTTTCAGTGCGTCTCCGGCCACTGTTGATGTTTCAGGTTTAAACCTGATGATGCAACGGGAAGGCATCACTGAATGGAGTAAGTCAGAAGACCTGCCGTGATAAAGATTTGTTCGGGTTTAAACAATACTGAATTGGCTTTGAAATCATACTTCTTATTATCCGCTTTGTCTGCAATGCTGATGTGTCCCGGGGCAGTCTGCCAGATTCCGGAATCAGAACCTGTTCACATACCCGAAGTTATCATAACTGAAAGCAATTCGAAGTTTTTTTCAGAAGATCAGACCACCATATCGGTTGGCAACAGTTCCTTTCCGTTAAGCAAACAACAAAACCTGGGCGCAGTGCTTGACTATGAGTCACCTGCACTCGTAAGAAGTTACGGGAGTCCGGGATCCCTGATTTCACTTTCTTTACACGGAACCGGCTCCAATCATGCATCCGTCAGCTGGAACGGTTTTCCGATCAATTCGCCTTCAACGGGACAGGCCGACCTATCACTGATCCCGTTTGGTTTCATGCAGTCGGTCGACATCGTACATGGTGCTTCCGGGGCACTGAATGGCAGTGGCACTTTTGGCGGACTGATTGAACTCATCAATGAACCCGACTGGAACAAGAGGATCGCGTTCAGTGCATCCGCAACGTGGGCCAGTTTTCATACCCGGGGACACTTTCTTTCGCTTCAAACAGGCGGAAACCGGCTGCAATATCATATGGCATTGATTGACAATCAATCGCGCAATGATTTTACGTATGTAGACGCATACCGTGCAGGTTCACCCGAGATACAGGCAGAGCACAACGCCTATAAGTCCCGCGGCATGATCCAGAATCTGTACCTGAATGCCGGGAACGGAAATTATTTTGAAGCAGGTGCATGGTTTCAGCATAAGATGAAGGAGATACCCGCGCTTATGGGATCATATGGGGAAAGCAATGCAATGCAGGAGGACCGGAACTTCAGGACATACCTGAATTACAGAAGATCCTTTATAAACTCGTCCCTTTTGGTAAAGACCGCATATTTCACTGATTTCCTGCATTATACTGATAAGCTGAATGTCACTGATGAGAATTATTCTCTTAATTCAAAAATGAATACCGGCAGCATGATGAACGCCATTGAATACCGCCATCATATTTCAAGGGTAATCACTGCAGGAGCTGGCGGCTCGTTCATCCACAACAGGGCTGTTACGAACAATTACAATGATGATATAATCGAAAATGAATTTGCCATTTATGGCAATCTGAAGATCAGACTTGCTGACTGGATCATCAATACATCCGTGAGGCAGGAGTTCTATGAGGGAACAGACCCTGTTCTCCAGTATTCACTGGGAATCCGGGTTAAAGTCACGGAAAAGCTTATATTCCGGTCGAATTTTTCAAGCAAGTTCAGGAAACCCACATTAAACGAAAAATACTGGAAGCCGGGCGGCAATACAGGCTTAAAACCTGAGAAAGGATGGGGTGGTGATATGGCTGCTGAATTGCTGATTTTACATGATGATGACAAAGGAACAGACCTTTCTGCTGTCCTGACCGGATATTATCAGGGCATTGACAATTGGATCCAGTGGATCGTGCGTGATTCACTAACTCCTGTGGAATATAAGCGGGTACATGTCAGGGGGACGGAGGCTGTTATAAATTTCCTGTTTCCTGCAGGATTTGCCAGCGTTTCCGGAAACATCAGTTACGGATGCAATTATGCCACCATTTCTGAGACTTATGACGAACGTGAGGGACTGACGGGCAACCAGCTTATTTACATACCGCGGCATGTGGCCAGAATGAATCTGATCATCCGTTACCGTGAGATTTCGATCGGTTGCCATGGTTCACTGACCGGTTCAAGGGAAACAGTGGAGCGCGCTGACCCGTATTTCCGGTTGCCCGCATACGGATTGATCGACCTGTTTAGCGGTTATGAAAGGGAATTCAAGAACATTCGTGCAGGTATCCATTTTAAAATTGAAAACCTGCTGAACAAACAGTATGAAGCAATACGTGCCTATGCAATGCCGGGCAGGACTTTTCAAATTACCGTGGCACTGGATTTTAACTGATAACAATCCGCAATAAAAACTCATATATCATGAAGTACATCCTGTATATTTTGATACTGATGCCGGTCTGTGTATTTGTGTCATGTGAGGATAACCTGAACAGAAATGACGGTGGTGATTACGGTCCGGGGATTTACATTGTTCATGAAGGCTTCTACGGGAACAATAACGGATCTGTAAGCTATTACAATCCTTTTGACGGGACATTGGTCCATAATATTTTCAATGATGCCAACGGCCGTCCTTTGGGTGACGTTGTGCAATCCTTTGCCGTGAATGGTGACACAACGGGATTTATTGTTGTCAACAATTCCGCAAAGGTGGAAATTGTCAACCTCTCTGATTTTAAGACAGCAGCACAACCCATTATCGTGACATATCCGCGATATTTTCTTCCTGTAACTGCTGAAAAAGGATATCTGACCAGCGGAAGCATGCAGGGTTATGTGCTCATCGTGGATCTGAAAGATATGTCAGTCATTGATTCCATAACCGTGGGATCTGGTCCTGAATCCCTGATCGCCCTTAACGGCAAAGCATACATATGCAACAGCGGTGGGTGGGGACTGGACTCAACGGTCAGTGTGATTGATGTTTCAACCGACCATGTGGTTCAGACCATTGAAGTGAGTGATGGTCCCGTAGACATGGCAGTTGATGCTGACGGCAACCTATGGATATACTGTAAAGGATATGCATTGTATAACTGGGATCCGCCATATGAACTGATCCGGGAAACAGATGCATATCTGCATAAGATAGATCCGGTCACCGGAGTTGTTCTCTGGCGGGAGACAGTGGGGAAAGCCGGTGATTTCTCTATGACTCCGCCCAAATGTGCCATTTCTGATGACGGTCTTACATTATTCTATTTAAGACCTGACGGGGTCTACAGTCTGTCTGTCAGGAATCCCGGCCTGGTGGAAGAACCTGTTTTAGCGGGATCCGGTTTTTATGGAATTGAGGTTAATCCCGGAAACGGAGAAATTTACCTGTTTGAAGCAAATTTGTCGGGCAATGGCCTTATGAAAATTTATGATGCGGAAATGCATCCGGTGGCATTCCATACTGTTGGTATCATGCCGAGTGGAGCGGTTTTTGTCCCATGAATGCGGGATGTTGACACTTCCCTTTTCATTTTGCAGCAATTTTCCTGTAAAAACAATAAATTCACGGTGTGAATGATACCGTTATGAGACCAGAACTGTTCAGCCGAAGCATTTTATTGAATTGTTTCCTGTGCATCTGTTCGCTTGCTGCCTGTCAGCTTTCAAGGCCCGGGAAACCCCTTCCGCTGAACTATAAGGATTCAAAACCACTCATGGTATATGAGATAGAGATTCCCCCGGAGGTAAGATCGGGGGAACTTACCGAAGCGGCTCATCCCCTGCTGAAACCTGCAGGTTCAGGATTTCTGGCGGATGTTGATTTTGATATTTATGAATCCGGTATTTGGGATACCCTGCAGGAAGGGACAAAAATCTGGCGTGCAGCTTTTCTTGTCAGCAATGCCTCAGCCATGAACATTGTTTTCAATACTTACAGGGTGAACAAGGGCGTGAAAGTCTATCTGTATGATTACGATCAGCAGCATATTCTGGGCGCTTTTACAGATCTGAACAACAAAGCCACAGGTGTGCTTGCAACAGCACAGCTGTTCAGCGAAATGTTGATCGTGGAAGTGCAGGTTCCGCCATTCCTTGAACATGCGGGCCAGCTTGTCGTTGCGCAGATCGGATGTGATTTTACAGGTGACCGGGAAACGAAGGTTTTAAAGGACGGATGGTACGGATGGTCGGGGGACTGCAACGAAGATATCAATTGTTATGATGATCCCGGATATCAGCGGCTTAAGTATTCCGTCGTTCGCATCGTTTACGATGGTGGTGAACGGTGCACGGGGGCACTTATAAACAACACTTCCGACAACGGGCGTAATTTTGTGATTACGGCAGCACATTGCATCAACCGGGAAAGCATTGCCAATACATCGGTCTTTTGTTTTGATTATGAAAGTCCTTTTTGCGACGGACCGGACGGGAACAGCAGCATGAGCATTTCGGGATCGACCATACGGGCGAAAGGTGACCGTCTCGATTTCGTATTGCTGGAATTGCTTGAACCTGTTCCTTTCTATTATCATCCTTATTACGCAGGATGGGATGTGACGGATAATCAGCCGCTTTCAGGTGTAACCATACATCATCCGCAGGGAGATGTAAAAAAAATTGCCCTGGAAAATCATCCTCTGACAACAGCAACATTCAGCAGTGAATACGTTGAAAATTCACACTGGCTTGTCCATCACTGGGAATCAGGTACCACAGAAGCGGGTTCATCAGGCGGACCCTTCTTTGACCAGAACGGAAGGATTGTGGGTACGCTGACCGGTGGTCAGGCCCAATGCAGCAATCCGGTCAACGATTATTTTCAGAAGATGATAAGCGGATGGGATTTCCTGAGCTTCTGGCTTGATCCGGCCATGCGCTTGTACGGTTTTATTGACGGATATGATCCCTACGCGGAATTCCGGATGAGCGGGGACACGCTTTCCAACATTATGAAGACCGAACAACTGGTGGCTGAGAAGGACGGACTGCTCTGGGGTCACCTGTCCGGTCATAATTCTTCATATCTCAGGCAGTTTGCAGAACAATACAGGACTGTAGACAAAAAAACGCTGCTCGGCATATTGTTGAACATATCCCATAATTATGTCGCTTCAGTTTCGGGGCATCTGGTCATGAAAGTCTGGCAGGGAGGCACCATACCCAAAGAAATAGTTTTTGAGAAGGATGTACATCTTGCAGATCTCGTAAAGGGTGAGGTCAACCTGATTGAACTGGATTCGTCTGTATCTGTTGTCGATACGTTTTATGTCGGATATGAACTTTTTTATGACATTCCCCAGGATACATTTGCGGTATGGATGGCTGATAACCGTACGGTTCAGCCGGGAAATTCGGCATTTGTTTTCGACGGAGCAAACTGGATGTCACTGAATGATTACACTTCAGGATCTTATAATTCTTCCTTCAGCATCATGCCCGTTGTTTATGATCATGATCCTGTGACAAATCCGGATGATGATTCTGTTGCAGCGATCCTGGTTTATCCGAATCCGGTCTCGGATGCATGCTGGATTAAATTCAGGGAAATGACAGCCGGACCGGTACAGGTGAAATTATACAATTTATCGGGCCAGTTGATCTATCAGCAGGAATTCCCGCCTTATCAGACTTTGATTCATTTGCAGACCGGGAATCTCCCGTCCGGTATCTATATTCTGAAAGTTACGGGAGCTTACGGGACTTCAAGTTTGAAGCTTGTTGTATACAGGTGATCCGGTGATTCGATGATCCATTGATCCGGTGATTCGATGATGCGGTAATGATGCAATGCTGCACTTCAGGCATCAGGGAATTCAGATTTTTCAGGCTCAAATTGGTAACATTTGAGGTTAAAAACAAGTATAGTAATGAGATCATAATGTTATTCACAATGTTGAAATACAGGACTGCATTGTTGCTCCTTTTAACGCTGGTGTTCATGAACGTAAATGCTCAGGATGGTTCATCCTCCACCTACCTTAATGTGCGGGGTATATCTGAACTTGACATGGAAGCACTTCCGGGCGCAACCGCAACCCTATATGAAGGAAATGTCCGTGTGAGTTCTGTCAGGACCGGTGCAAACGGGACTTTTTCTTTCAGGCTTGAAGTGAACAGGCAATATACCATTGAGATATCGAAAGAAGGGCTGGTGAGTAAAAGGATCAGTTTCAACACCACTATGCCGGATGAAGAAAAAGGGATATGGACAAATGAGTTTTCAATTGGGCTCGTTAAATTTTGCGATGGTGTAGATTACAGCATTCTGGATGAACCTGTGGATATTGTGGAATTTGATACCAGAAGACGGGAATTTGTGTCCAATAAGGAATATGTGTCGAGGATGAGACCTGAAATTGAAAATGTTCTGATGGATTATGAAACCTGCATGCTGGACAAGTATGATGCTGCCTTAAGAAATGCCGATCAGTCTTATGTCCGGAAGAATTATCAGGAAGCAATTTCAGGATATAAGGCTGCGCTGGAAATTTATCCGGATGAAAAAGTACCGGGAAGGCGTATCGCAGAGATTGAAGCACTGATCGCAAACGAAAGGAAAACCGGGGAAGCGTTTGATCATGCGATTGCTCAGGCTGATGCCTTATTTGAAAAACAAAATTTCAGTGAAGCACTTGCCAGGTATAAGGAAGCATCTGCCATGAAACCCGGGGAGGCCTACCCGAAACAAAAAATCACAGAAGCTCAGGAAGCTTATTCCAGGCAACAGACTGAGTTCAAAGAACAGCGTGCCAGGGAAGATGCCTATAACCTGGCTCTGGCAAAAGCAGGCACGGCTTATACAAAGATGGATTATGGGATGGCACAGGAGTATTATCAGACTGCGGCTGACATTAAACCTTCAGAAGTCTTGCCGAAAATGAGACTTGAAGAAATTCATGAAATACTGGAAAAGAAAGCGGCTGAAGAAGCAAGAATAAAGGAAACTGATGGTGCATACAGGAGTGCAATTGCTGAAGCAGAAGCACTGACGAAAAACGGGCAATATAATGCAGCAAAAGAGAAGTATGCTTATGCACTGACCATCAAGCCTGCGGAAGCTTATCCAAAGACAAAAATGACCGAAATTGACAGAACTATTGAAGCTCACGCCCGTGCTGAGGAAAATGCGAAAAAGACTGCACTGGAGAAAGAATATCAGTCGGTTCTTACCGAGGCGGATAAGTTTTTTCAGGCGAAAGACTATGAAGGAGCAAAAGCTGCCTATGCAAAAGCTCTTGAAGTGAAACCTTCAGAATCATTCCCGAGGCAAAGGATCAATGCTATTGAAAATACCGTGATTGCAGAACAAGCTGCCCGGCTGAATGCTTTGGAAGAGGAATATAAAACTGCTATCACCGCTGCAAATGCTGCATTGTCACAAAAAAATTATGAACAGGCCAGGATTTCACTTCAAAAAGCCCTGGAATACAAACCGGATGATCCATACGCGTTGAATAAGCTTACTGAAACGGATTTCCTTATTGCAGAACAGGTAAACAATCAGCAAATAAGGCAACTTCAGGATGAGCAGTACAAAGATGCCATTGCAGCTGCTGATCAGCATCTGGAAGGAAAAGAATTCGATGGTGCCCGGAAACAGTATCAGAAAGCCATGCAGATAAAATCCGGAGATGCATATGCGCAAAAAATGCTGAAACAGATTGAAGAAATTCTGCTGGCTGAGAAAGCTGCAAGGCAGCTGGAGCAGAAGCTGGCATATTCAGCAGCAATGACAGCAGGTGTTGAAGCGCTTACACAAAAAAACTATGAGGAAGCCGGTACCGCTTTCCGGCAGGCACTTGCCATCCGGCCTGATGATGTTTCGGCAACACAGAAATTGCATGAAATTGAACAGGTGGTCTCCTCTGAAGCCGAACGTCTGATCGCCGAAAGGGAAAAGAAGCATAAATTTGATGAGGCCGTAACGAGGGGCGACTATATGTTTGAAGAGAAAGACTACTTCGGTGCAAAGCTGGCTTATGAAGGCGCTTTGCGGTTCATTCCAGCTGAACCATACCCACGTCAGAAAATAGAGGAAATAAACCGGATCATCGCGGAACAGGATCAATTGCTGCAGGAGAGACAGGCAGTGGAAAATGCATATCAAACGGCTCTGACCTATGCTGGTAAATATTATGAAGCAAAGGAGTATGCCAGTTCACGTGAGGAATATGTCAGGGCAATTTCCATAAAACCGGAAGAAACCTATGCCAGGGAAAGACTTGAGGATGTGGAGGAATTGATACAGGCACGGGAAAAGGAACAGGCTGAAGCTGCTAAAAGAGCTGATGCCTATGCTGCTACCATCAACACAGCCAACAATTTGTACAACAAGAAGGCATATCAGGATGCCAGAAACAGTTATAATCTAGCCCTTCAGATCATTCCCGGTGATGCGTATGCAAAAGAACAGATAGCCGGAATTGACCGCATTCTAACAGCATCATCACGGTTGCAGTCCTCCGGTACTGAAGCACAGTCACCTGCATTGGTTAAAACAGAACCGGACAAACTCGATTTTTCATCCGAACTGGAAAAAGACAATTATTTTGAAGAACTCAGGAAAAATTACCCGGATGGAATTACACTGGAAATTTACCGTGAAGAATACAAAGAAACCTTGCGCTATATTGTTATAAGAAATGATGTCGTAAATGAATTCAGAAAAATCAGATTTCTTACCTTTGGCGGTGAGCAATATTCTGTGAATGGCAAACCAATTACAGGGATGTATTTTTATTCACAGATCAAACAACGTGAAGGTGAACAATTAAAAGAAATTGTAATGCAATGAGGTGCTGGTACATGAGCCTGGTCATATTTTTTATCTTATCAGGCTGTAATGGCAGGAAATCTGAAACAGCAAAAGCAAATACCAGTCGCGGTGCATCCTCCGGGCGGATCAAATATGCAAGCGGCTTTGTCCTTGAAGAGCATGGGGACCGGGTGGTGATCAATGTGACCAATCCCTGGCAGAATGCACAGCAGACGACATATTCCTACGTTTTAACCAGTTCGGTTGAATCATCGGTCATAAGCAGTAACAGGGAAAGCCTCATAAAGGTTCCTGTAAGACGCGTTGTTTGTCTTTCAACTACACACATCGGATTTATTGATGATCTGGGAATGACAGAAAGCATCATCGGCATATCCGGAAAGGACTTTATTGTGAGCCGGCATTTGAGGGAAAGGATTGCAGATCATGAAATATCAGATGTGGGGTATGATGAGAATATAAATTATGAGTTGTTGCTGCAGCTCGATCCTGATATCGTCTTTGCATATGGAGTAACAGGTTCGGTCACCAGGATCATAAACAAACTGAATGAACTGAATATACCGGTGGTGCTTGTTGCGGAATATCTCGAACAGCATCCGTTGGCTAAAATGGAATGGATCAAGTTCTTTGCAGCATTTTATGGTATGGGAACGGAAGCGGATGTCCGCTTTGATTCGGTTGCGCATGAATACAACAGACTTGCGGAGCTTGCATCACAAGTAAGCCTCAAACCTGAAGTAATTCTGGGATTACCGTGGAGGGGCACCTGGTATGTTTCAGGCGGAGAGAGTTATGTTGCTAAACTTGTCGCGGATGCAGGAGGTAATTATGTATGGAAAACCCTGGATTATAAGGACAGTAAACCCGTTGAGCTTGAAAAAGTATACCAGAATGCACTGACGGCTGAATTCTGGCTAAATACCGGAGATGCACGTTCAAAGGCTGAAATTATCAGCTCTGATGAGCGGTTCAAAAACCTGCCCGCTTTTACAGGAAATGCGATTTATAACAATAACAGGTTGCTGAACGATGCCGGCGGAAATGACTATTTTGAATCAGGTGTTGTGGAACCTCATATTATTCTTGCAGATCTTATATCCATTTTACACCCACAATTGTTACCTTCACATGAGTTAAAGTATTACCAGAAACTGCAGTAGACCGCGAATGGACAGCATGAAACCGATTCATCACGACACAGGCATCCACAAATCATTCCTGATTTTTCTGCTGCTGGCTGTTGCGTTTTTCCTGTTTGCGCTCGACCTGATTACAGGTCCGGTAAAGATTCCGTTCAAACAGGTTTTCGTCACACTTTTTTATCCTGGATCTGTTGACCCGATCTGGAAACAGGTTTTGTTTGATTTCAGGATCCCCAAAGCTCTTACAGCAATGATTGCAGGTTCTGCGCTTGCTGTAAGCGGATTGCAGATGCAGACTATATTCCGGAACCCGCTTGCCGGACCCGACGTGCTCGGGATCAGTTCCGGTGCCGGTCTGGGCGTTGCGCTGGTAGTTCTCGGATTCGACAGATTCTTTTCCGGTGGTGAGATGCTTTACATCAGCGGCTGGATTCAAATCGTGGCTGCATGGACCGGCTCAGCTGTAGTATTGTTACTTGTGATGGCGGTCTCATTGCGCGTGCGTGATATCATGACCATACTGATCCTCGGAATACTTTTCGGAAGTGCAGTATCAGCTGTTGTAAGCATTTTACAGTATTTCAGCGAGCAAACCATGCTGAAGACCTATGTCATATGGACCATGGGAAACTTCGGCAGCCTGACAGGAATGCAGCTCAACGTATTGCTGATCAGCATTGCCGCAGGATTTGCGGTTTCAGTACTTTCCTTAAAACGCATGAATGTATTGCTGACCGGTGAGACATATGCCCGGAGTGTGGGATTGAACCTGAAATCATCAAGGATCCTGATCTTTTTGTCGACCAGTATCCTGACAGGCAGCGTAACCGCATTTTGCGGACCGATAGGATTTGTTGGGATTGCTATCCCTCATCTGGCAAGGCTTTTGTTCCGGAGTGCTGATCATAAAGTACTTTTTCCAGGCTGTATCATACTGGGTGCAATCATGTTGCTCATCAGTGATCTGATTTCGCAAATGCCGCCACAGGACACCCACCTTCCTGTGAATGCAGTTACTGCACTGCTGGGTATTCCCATAGTGATATGGATCATTGTCAAAAACCAGAGACTGGTCAGTGTATCTTGAGCATCAGACCAATATGAAATGGACCATCAGAAACAGAATATTATCATTGATCTCAAAGACCTGATGATCGGGTACCGGACCCGGGGTGTACAAAATGCATTTACCTATGGTCCCATAAACCTGAGCATCCATTCAGGTGACCTGATTGCGTTGATTGGCCGGAACGGAATTGGCAAAAGTTCCTTGTTGCGTACCATAACAAGGCTGCAAAATCCTGTGGGAGGAAATATACTCTTGCTGGGAAAGGATGACTTCAGTTATAACAGAGCGGAACTGGCTAAAATCATAAGCTTTGTATCAACTGAAATTGTCGGTGTACAAAATCTGCAGGTATATGAGATGGTTTCCCTGGGAAGATCTCCGTATACAAACTGGCTGGGAAAGCTGGAACATTTTGACCACTCAAGTATACAGTCTGCCATTGATATGGCACAAATCAGGCATCTGACTGCAAAATTTATATATCAGCTCAGTGATGGTGAAAGACAAAAGGTCATGATCGCCAGAGCACTTGCACAGGATACACCCGTAATCATAATGGATGAACCTACTGCATTTCTCGATCTGCCATCCCGGTATGAAATACTCAGACTGATGAATGAACTTTCAGGTCAGGCAGGGAAAACGATTCTGTTTTCAACACACGATCTCGATATTGCCATGCATGAAGCAGATATCATATGGCTGATGCTGAATGAAGGTATTGCTGAAGGAGCACCGGAAGACTTGCTTTTTAGACAACAATTTCATAAATTGTTCCTGAATTCGCCTCTTGAATATGATCAGCAGTCGGATGGTTTCAGATTAAAAAAGGAAATCCATAAAACAATCGGACTGCAGGGGCCGGAAGAATATGTATTTTATACGGAGAAAGCTCTAAAAAGAATAGGTTTTCAGGTGAATGGCACAAATGAGGATATGATCAGGGTTGAAGTTGTTTCAGAAGGCAGTGGAATCATCTGGATTTTAGAGGCAGGAATTGAAACCCGGAAATTTAAATCAATATATGAACTGACATATTATTTAAAGTATAATTGTAAATAAAAACTGATGGAAACAATGAAAACAATAGTGTCATATATCTTGATTGCACTGGTTCTGGTATTTACCATTGTTGCAATACTGGGTATCTGGGATATCATTGATTTGAGAAATGTTATGATGAATGCAATTTTATCCCTGATCGTCATATTTGCGGCTTCAGCCGTAATTCTGTTCATATATACCGTTTTTATGAGGGATTCGGAAAGAAAGGATTAACTTTGATTGCTATTGTTGACGGAAACCAAATAAACAATGCTGTCGATTCTTATTCCCGTTTATAATTTCAATATCGTATCACTGGTTACTGAGCTTCACAAACAGGCGCTAAAAGCTTCGGTTTCGTATGAAATTATTGTACTGGATGATTGCTCATCGGAATTGCTGCGCGACCAGAACAAAGGTGTGCGCAAGTTGAAGCATGTCCGCTTCATTGAACTGGAAAAGAACATCGGAAGGGCCCGTATCCGGAACAGGCTTGCCGACATGGCACAATATTCCTCCCTTCTTTTCATGGATTGTGATTCTGAAGTGCCGGATGATCAATATATTGACAGATATTTACCCTATGTCGGCCATGAAGCTGTCGTATGCGGCGGAAGGGCATACAGGTCTGAGCAACCTGAGGAACCTGAATATTTTCTGAGATGGCTCTATGGATTAAGCCATGAACAGATTCCCGCCCATATAAGGGCTAAACACCCGTACAGGTCTTTTATGACAAACAATTTCATGATCTCGAAGTCAATTTTGTTACAGATTCAATTTGATGAAAGCATTGTAAAATATGGTCATGAAGATACATTGTTTGGTCTGGAACTGAAAAAAAGAAACATTCCCATTTATCATATTCAAAATCCATTGATCCATATCGGGGTTGAACCCACGGGGGAGTTTTTGATCAAGATGGGTGAAAGTATTGAGAATCTGGTAAAACTGGTCAAGTCCGGTAAAATTGACAGAAAATACTATGATGACATAAGGATTTTGAGATATTACGCTTTCCTGAAGAAATACGGACTGGCCAAAATATTCCTGACGCTTTTTGACGGTTTTTCCAATGCTTTGTACCGTAACATGTCAGGCAGTAACCCAAGTCTTTTCCTCTTCAGCATATACAAACTCACCCTCTTTTGCAGGGCAATGCACAAGAAAGAGCAGGAAGCCTGATTCATCGCGAGACCGGCCGGCTAATGGTTCACGGCCGTACCCGTGTCAGAGCATTGCAACAATTCAACAATGGTTTACCTTTATGGTTTTATAAATTCCGGTTTTGTGATTTCATTTGAGAACAGGATCGCTGATTGTATCAGTGCGATGTGAGAATAACCCTGCGGAAAATTTCCGAGAAGTCTCCTGGAACTGAAATCGATGTCCTCGCTTAAAAGGCCCAGATGATTTGCACAGGATACTGACTCTTCAAAGATCTGCTTTGCTTCATCCTTCATTCCGATTTTATAAAGACTGCTGACCAGCCAGAAAGTGCATGTTGTGAATGAAGAACTTGGTATCCCCAAACCGTCGGGGTTTTTATACCGGTACATCAGTCCGTCTCTCAGCAACTCCTTTTTAACAGCAATGACCGTACTGACATACCGTTCATCGTCTGCCTTTAAAAAGCCGCTGTCTTCCATCAGTAACAGGGAAGCGTCCAGATCCTCCCCGCCGTAAACCTGTACAAAGGATTGCTTTGTACCGCTCCATCCCTTGCTCATAATGTCATACCTGATCTGGTTAGCGATCTTCTCCCATTCCTCAATGTATTCCGCACGGTGAAGCATCCGGGCGATTTTTATGCCACGGTCAACTGCAACCCAGCACTGGACTTTTGAAAAGACATAGTGTCTGGGTTCCTGCCGGATTTCCCAGATGCCGTGATCAGGATTTCTCCATACCCTGGAAACGGTCCGGACCAGACTGCGTGCAATCGACCATATGTCTTCAGTTTCATCCAGTGTCCCGGCAAAATACTGGTAGTATAGCAGGATTAAATCGAGTAAAAAACCGTAAATATCATTCTGAATCTGAAGATATGCTGCATTTCCAATACGTACCGGTCCGGAATTCCCATAACCCGAAAGATGCCCGAGTATCATCTCCTCAAGAATCCTTTCACCGCGGATGCCGTACATGATCTGAAAGCTTTCATCTTTTGACTTGATAATATTCTTAAGATAGGTCATATAACGGCGTGCTGCAGAAAAATGACCCAGCCCGACAAGCGTATTCAGGGTTAGTGATGCATCCCTCAACCAGCAGAAACGGTAATCCCAGTTCCTGCCTTCTCCAATGGTTTCCGGCAATGAAGTCGTGGGTGCGGCCAAAATTGCACCGGAATTCTGATACGAGAGGAGCTTTAATACCAGCAGACTTCTGGATATCAGATCATTGTATAGAGGATAGTCGCGGGAACGGTTTATCCAGTTCAGCCAGTAGACCTTGGTTCTTTGGTATTCAAGGTAAACACGGCTCAGATCTAAATCGATAAGCTTCTCATTATACGAGATCAGGATGTAGCTGGAATTATTTAAAACAATTTCATTTGATTCCATAATATCCTTCAAGGGAAATGAGGCGTACAGATAAACGGATTCATATCTTGAACCTGAAACATAGCTTTTGATGCAATTGTTTTTAAGTATATGACGGGTTTCCCCTGCAGCATAATTGAGCTTTGGGTCGTATATAAACCTGACCACGGGTGCTCCCGAAACAACCCTGATATACCGGTATATTTCCGGAGGTGTAAAATACCTGTCGTATTCTGTTTTATATCTTGGCATGAAATCAAGGACCTCAAAGGAATTGCTTCCGTCTGTAAAAAGAGTGGACAAGATGTTTGTGTTTTTCAGATAGCTTTGAAAAGTCTTGTACCGTTCATTCAAAATGATTTGCATGGATCCTCCGATCTTATCATCCAGGATCCGGGCAAAAACCGAGGGTGAATCAAACTCAGGCAGACAACACCAGTCAATGGATCCATCCAGCGATATCAAAGCTGCGCTTTTGCAGTTACCGATAAGGCCATAGCTGAGATTATCCATTATATCCGGGTTTGGTTATCCTGCGTCAGGTTCTCAAGGAATTCCAGGAATTCATTGTGAGAATGCAGATAATACTTTGCATTTTGTGAGTATCCTCCGATTTTAATGGTAATCGCTTTTTCAGGGAGCACCATGAACATGTCCTCGTCGGTAGTATCGTCACCTGCAGCAAGAATGTAATCAGACGGAAAAAAATCAAGCATTGCAACTGCAGCAGAGCCTTTGTTGACACCGGGATACTTGACTTCAACTATTTTGTTTCCTTTCATGATCTGAAGATTCAGCCGGGTACAGGGATATATCAAAGTGTCAAGCAGTTGCTTAACCCGAAGATCGGCCAGCCAGAGGTCTGTTTTTCTGTAATGCCATACAATGGAAGCTTCTTTTATTTCTATTGCTGACCCGGGTGTTCTGTCCGTTATGGGTTGTATGAGCTCGGAAATCTCTTCCTTCCAGTCATGTTTTTGCTTCGTAAACTTCCTGGTCCATTTTCCCTGCCTGCGGATGAATGAACCGTGTTCGGCAATAAGAACGAGCTCGGGCTGGGGAAAATATTGTTCCAGGAACCTCCTGTCTCTTCCTGAAATGATCACAACCTTGTTTTTTGGAGATGCAATGAGCTGGTTGATCAGGATATGCAGTTTCTCGTCCGGCACGGCTTTGTAAGGATCTTTTGCAAAGCCTGTCAGCGTGCCGTCATAATCGAGAAGAAACAATCTTTTTTTCCCTTTCCGGTATGTATTGATTATTGTATTCCGGTTGTTGGCATCGATATATTTCCCGCCGATTTTTTTCCGGATCAGTCCGATATTTTCAAGCTCTGAGAAAAAATCACCTGTCCATTTGGCATTCGTTTGCCGGCTGAGCACTTTCTGCATTTTCTCCAGCCGCTGCAATTGTTCAGATTCCGGAATATTCAGAGCAAAGAACAAGGTGTCTTTTATTTCTTCAATATTATTGGGATTCACGCGTAAAGCTTCATTTAATTCAATGATCGCACCGGTCATTTCACTCAGGATTAAAACCCCGGGCTTGTTCTTTTTGGTGGCGACGTATTCTTTTGCGATGAGGTTCATCCCGTCTCTCAACGGAGTCACAAGGGCTACATCTGAAATGTAATATAGGGCACAAAGATGTTTGAGATCAAAAGAGCGGTAGAGATAATGAACAGGCGCCCAGTTGATATCACTGTATTTTCCGTTAAGGTATCCGGCATACTCGTCGATCCTCATCTTCAAATCCTGGTATTTTTCCACGCTATCCCTCGATGGCACGACAAGCAGGATCAATACAACATTCTTTCTGTATACCGGATATGTTTCGAGAAACCTGTCGTATGCCTTCAGCCTGTGCAGTATCCCTTTGCTGTAATCCAGCCGGTCGACCGAGAAGATGATCGTTTTATTTTTAAACTGTTCTGAATAATGATCTATATGAATCTTTACCTCAGGGTCTTCTGCAATATTGTGATACAGGTCATAATTGATACCCATCGGGAAATTATCGACCCTTACCGGCCGGTTTTTAAAGATCGTTTCATTGATAGTAAATTCAAGCCCGAGGATCCTGTATACCGAACTGATGAAGTGGCGCATGTATTCGAATGTGTGAAATCCGACCAGGTCAGCACCCAGCAATCCCTGCAAAATTTCCGCCCGTTCCGGTAACACCCTGAACAATTCATAGGAAGGGAACGGTATGTGCAGAAAAAAACCGATACGGCACTCGGGAAAATGATCCCGCAACATTCCTGGAAGAAGCATCAGGTGGTAATCATGAATCCAGATGAGATCATCGGGTTGCACGACTTTTTTTACTTCCTCCAGAAACAACTGGTTAACGCTCTTGTAAGTTTCCCAAAACCTTGCATCATATTCGGTGTATACAAAAAAGTAATGGAAAAGCGGCCAGATGGTGCTGTTGCTATAACCTTCATAATAATAATGTATCTGTTCAGAAGAAAGGAATACGGGATGGATGTGCTGACTTTTCAGATCCCGGGTTATTTTTTGTTTTTTGACTTCATCATCGGGATGGATGCCGGGCCAACCAATCCAGTGCATCTCTGTCTGGAAATCCAGGGAATCAAGACCAGTGGCCAGTCCACCCACGCTTTTGGAATAACTGATTTCATCGTTGTTTTCTGTTATGCTGACGGGCAAACGGTTTGAAATGATAATGAGTCTTTTCATGATTCCGGGAGTTTTATGGATATTTCAGTCTTCCATGTATCGAACAGAAAATATAAAGTTGTACCGATAAAGCAAATATATTAATTATCTTTTGTTTAACCTGACCGTTGACTGTAGAAAGCAAACGGCTTCAGAACCAGGAGGGGATGTACGTGTTCAATCGAAAACGGCTGTCAGCGATTCATGGTAAAATTAAAAAAGGAAATTGAAATAAAGTTCTTCGGCTGCTATTTGGTTAGCCTCGTAACATTGCCGGACAAGGTAAAACTTGCATATTTTATACCGGGAGTGTATGATCCGGTATGATATAGCCCGTACTGCGGCGAGCCGGTCGACCTGCCACCGGTAAATACATCATATGATGTGCCTGTGATCAGATCCGGTGAAGAGAATGCTATTGACTGATATCTTTTTGAAGGAACGAATGTAAGGATTTTCTTTCCTGAGCTGGTTTGTATATGAAACAAGGTACCCGCCTGCTGTGCACTTTGAAAATTCAGTAACAATGAATTCTGTGTTGAAGTGTTGCCGGGAATCTGTGCCATCCGGGCACTGCCTGCAGCGACCAGGAAACCTTCGGATAAGGTGAAATAGCCGTCGTAATCCAGTGCCGAATTAAAATCCGCTGTGGGTCCGTTTACAATCAGATTACCACCTGTCATGACAACGGAACCGTTTATATCGATACCATCACCATTGGCATCGACCACAATATGGCCACCGTTAATGTAAAGGAAGCAATTTCCGAAACTGCCGAAACCACCACCACGGCCTCCGCGATCCCCGGGTCCCGGCGGTCTTCTTCCCATACCGAAACCCTGATTGCCTACGGCAGCATTCAGACCGTCGTCACTCGAAACGACGCGGATGTCTCCATCGTTTATGGTAACAATCTTACTTTCAATACCTTCATACGATTCTGTAATGTTAATGTTACCCTTGTTAATCGTGATCATGGAGTCGGCATGTATACCGTCATCATTGGTGGAGATCAGCAGTGAACCTCCGTTGATCACAATGCTTCCGTTCGAGTGAACACCGTCATCAACAGAGGTAATTGACAGATTTCCCCCGTCAATGATGGTGTTCACATCGGCACTTATTCCTTTTCCGGAGGACTGGAGTTTGCTGCTGCCTGAAACCAGTGTAAAGTCACCTGTGGCGAGCAGTACATCGGTGACGCCCTGAATGGCGTCACCTCCAGCATGAATGTCGATGGTACCCGACCTGATGTATACATAACCTTTATCAGCATCTTCGGAATGATCCGATTTTAGTCCGTCACCGCCTGCATTTATCTTAATATTTCCGCTCTTCACCACAAGATAGTCTTTACCCCTTATTCCATCGTCAACAGCATGCACGGTAATGTTGCTGTTTGATATGATCAGGCCGTCTTTGCTTGCAATGCCATCATTATAGTTGCCTTCCACGGTCAGTTTGCCCCTCCCGTAAAGTGACAGGTCGGCCTTGCTGAAAATTGCAGCATTGGGTTCGGTTTCATCAGGATTTTCAAATACGTATGATGCTCCGTCCGCGATATGGTTTTCGGTTTGATCGGAAACGATGATGATGGCTTTGCCTGCATTCTGGATGTATACCGGGGAACTTGTTGCACAACTGATGTCAACACCGTTCAGCACAAGTTTGACCGTTCCCTTGTCATCTGAACTCACAATGATACGGCCATCGGAAAGCCGGCCGCTGAGGATGTAAGTACCGGCAGCGGTGATCGTAACGATGCTTCCGTCTGCGATCGCACCCTTTCCGCTTATATTTATGGTTTTTCCGTTCAGGATGATCTGAACCGCTCCGGCATCATTCCAGTCATCATCACCTGCATCTTCATGATCCGTCTGATTGTCCCTTAATGCATCCGCAACGGCAGGATAATAAACCAAGGGGTAATCCGCTTCCTGATCACCGGCCGGTTCCAAGGCAACAGCAGGCTTCACGGCATCAGCAGGTTCCTCATTATGGAATGCATTTTCATCACCAGCCACAGGTATGTTACGCCTGAAGTCTTGACGATCCATAAATTGGGGATCACCGGAAGGGGACTGGTCCCTGTTACTTATCTGACAAGTTGAAAACCCAATCAGGGTCAGATAACCGATCAGAAGCAGGGATGCTTTCTTTTTACATAGTTTTTCACTTTTCAACATGTTTTAACTGGTTTTAGCATCTCAGGGACCGTACTTTTAAAACATAGTGCCGGATATACCGGAGTTATTCTCCTTCCGGAGCCTTATCATCGCGATAATATATTACAATACGGACCCTTTGGGTCATGTAATTGATGCGGCTGATTTCAACCCGGTATATGTCCAGACCGGTTTTTATGCGTAAATCCTGAATAAGCTCCTCACGTTTATCGGGGACAATCATTTCCAGTTTGTCATAGATAATGATTTGTGAACATTCGCGTTCCTGCAGCCATAGTTTTTCCAGGCCGTAAACGATGATGATAATGACCAGGTTGGTGAATAAGAGTTCAACCAGACTGAAAGAATCCCCTGCCAATGCATTGATCACGGAAATTCCGATCAGAACAAACAAATAGGTCATTTCCTTGATCGGAATCTGGTTGGTACGAAACCGGAGGATGCCAAAGATGGCAAACATTCCGAAAGCAAATCCCAGCTGCAGTTCAACGCTCTCCAGCAGAAAACAGAGCAGAAAAACCAGCGTGGACACCAATGTAAAACTGAACAGATAATCCTTTCTTTTGGCGATGGGATAATACAGGAGCCTTACAATGATCAGTATGACACTGCTGTTGATAGCAAATCTCAAGAGCAATTCATTAAAACTGGTCGCATGGAAAATATCAAGACCCAATATTGTATTTTGCATTTTTGATATGATATACGTTCACGAGTAATTTAGCATCAAATTACAATTTTCTGATTAAACTCTGCAACACTAATATAAGTACAGGGACTTTTTATCGACAAAAGGCCGGATTTTTAGCCTGAAGTTTTTATCAGCCATTTTGTTTCAGCAAGGCAGATATAGGGGGTATGTTTATCATTTAATGCTCCGGAATATCAACCGGTACAGGATTCTTTACGGCAAAATCCGGATTCTTTTAAATTCACTGATAAAGATGTTGACATTTAACACGATGAAGTTATCGATAAAACTGCTTACTTTGCAGTTCAGATCGCGATCAGTGCACAGAAATGAACCGGTTTCCGGCATAAAGTGTGCTTTATGAAAGAAACGGGTCCGGTTGTTGTGATTAATAACCATTGTAATACAGGATGATCAACGACAAATGCATCACAGTCGTTTTACCGGCATACAATGCGGAGAGAACGCTGGAACGAACATACCATGAGATACCGTTCGATATTGTTGATCATGTGATCCTGGTTGATGATCTGAGTGAGGACAATACCATAAAAAAAGCAAAGGCACTTGGCATCAGACATGTTATTTCTCATTTGCAGAACAGGGGATACGGTGGCAACCAGAAAACATGCTACGATAAAGCCCTGGAATTAAATTCGGATATCATCGTGATGTTGCATCCCGACTACCAGTATTCACCGCGACTGATACATTCCATGTGTTATCTGATTGCGAACGGCATGTATGAAGTCGTTCTGGGTTCGAGGATCCTGGGCAAAGGCGCACTGAAAGGGGGTATGCCTGTTTACAAATACGTTGCCAACCGGGTGCTGACTTTTGTGCAAAACCTGCTCATGAACCAGAAGTTGTCTGAATACCATACCGGCTTCAGGGCATTTTCAAGGAACGTTCTGGAGCAGATCAGTTATCAGGTGAATTCGGATGATTTTGTCTTTGACAACCAGATCCTTGCACAGATTTTTTATGCAGGATTCGAAATTGCTGAAATTACATGTCCCACTCAGTATGATGATGAGGCATCATCTGTTAATTTTACAGGAAGTATTAAATATGGTCTGGGTGTACTGATTGTGTCATTATCCTATTTTTTACAAAAGGCCGGAATCTTTCATTTTAAAATATTTTCAAAAAATAGTAATAATCAAATTTAATACTTATGAAAAGCATAATTTTTCCCTTTTTAGCAGCGGTTATGTGCATTACCCTGCCGGGGTGCAGACCCTCGTATACTGAAAGCAATGTGCTACCAATTGATTCTATAATGATGAAACTGAACGATTTTGCCTCATTCAGGCTGACAACCGATCTCACGATATTGTCTGAAAACCAGAAGAAAATGATACCCATACTGATTGAAGTGGCGCAAATCATGAATGACATCTTCTGGGCGGAAGCATACGGCGATCAGGAAGCTTTTCTGGAAAGTCTTGAAACCGATGCTGAAAAACGGCTTGGCATGATAAATTACGGCCCATGGGAACGTTTAAATAACAATCTTCCTTTTGTTGAAGGATTCGGTCCGAAGCCCCCGGGAGCGAATTTTTATCCGGCTGATTTGACAAAAAACGAATTTGAGCAGTTCGATGCTGCGGATAAAACCAGCTCTTATACGCTGATACGGAGGGATAATGAAGGGAAGCTTCAGGTTGTTCCCTATCATGAGGCTTTCAGGGAACGGGTGGGAACAGCTTCACGGTTGATGCATGAGGCCGCCGCTCTGGCTGAAGACCCCGGATTTGGGAAATATCTTGAACTGCGGGCAGAAGCTTTGCTTACAGACAATTATTATATGAGTGATATGGCATGGATGGATATGAAAGAAAATCTTATCGATTTTGTTGCAGGTCCCATTGAAACATATGAAGATCAGCTATACGGATACAAAGCGGCACATGAAGCTTATATACTGATAAAGGATCTGGAATGGACCGAAAGGCTGTCAAAATTTGAAGCTTTGCTTCCCATGCTGCAGGAGCAGTTGCCTGCCGATGTGGCTTATAAGTCGGAAACCCCGGGCAGCAGCTCCGATCTTGGTGTTTATGATGCAATATATTATGCGGGTGATTGCAATGCAGGTGCCAAAACAATCGCCATAAACCTTCCGAATGATGAACGCGTGCAGCAGGCAAAAGGCAGCCGGCGGTTACAGCTGAAGAATGCCATGCAGGCAAAATTTGATCAAATATTAGTCCCCATTGCGAATGAACTTATCACGCAAAGTGACCTGGAACATATAACCTTTGATGCTTTTTTTACCAACACCATGTTTCATGAAATTGCGCACGGACTGGGATGCAACCATACAATAAACGGCAAAGGCACGGTGCGGGAGGCTTTAAAGGAACATTACACTACCCTGGAGGAAAGCAAGGCCGATATTCTGGGCTTATACCTTGTTACAAAGCTTACGGAGATGGGGGAAATGGAAATGGACCTGACGGATTCCTATACAACATTCCTTGCAGGCATTTTCAGGTCGGTCCGTTTTGGCGCATCCAGTGCGCATGGTAAGGCGAATTTGATACGCTTCAACTATTTCAGGGAAAAGGAGGCATTCACCATAAGGGCTGACGGACAATATGTCGTTGATTTTGTTAAAATGCAGGAGGCTGTGGTGTCTCTTTCAAATCTTATCATTACAATTCAGGGTGACGGTGATTATGACAAAGCTGCGTGGCTGATTGAAACTTATGGTGTCATGGACGGACAGTTGAAGGCTTCTCTTGACCGCATTGAGCAGCAGGATATTCCTGTGGATATTGTGTTCGAGCAGGGACTGGATGTGCTTGGACTGTAAGCAATGTCGATTTGAAAATGACGGCCGGGGCACCGTTTTTTGAGCATCTGAGTGTTGATTTGTGAAGATGATCTTACTGCAATTTTATTTCAGCAGAATGCCTGCAATCCTTTTATCCAGACTGGACTGGTCCGCTGCAAAGCTTTCCAGACCGGCCAGATTCAGCAGTGCGTCCGGGGCCAGCTCGCCCGACCGGATGCGTTTTTCCCAGTGACTGTGAACGGGAATTTTACCGTCCCTGGCAATTTGTTTCAGGTCTTCTTCCGCCAGGATCGGGAACAGATCACCACATCCTGACTGATGGGCGAGATTTATAAGCTCAATGCCGCTTTTGGGAGGATTTCGGTTGAATTCATGTGCAAGAAGCAACTCATCTTCGCTGATTTCCCATAGTTTTTCAATATGATAGCACTCTGCGTGTTTGTTGAGCAGAACGGGAAATTCACGGTCAACATTGGAAGAAAATGAACCTTCAAGCTTTTGGGGGCTTGCTGAAGCAATCCTGACCGGTATGGTCATTGTATCCACACCGGCCAGGTATTCAATCTGTTCTACAGTCCGGATGCTCGCTGCGATCAACCTGGTCTGATACCCGAATTCAGACCCCAGTCTGTTCACAAGATTCTGTGTGGCCATTGTAATACGTTCACCGATACCCTGATCACTTCCGAGACCGTTGTCTTTAACGTATGTCCCGATCCTTCCGAGAAATACATTGACGTATGCCGGTCGTGCGATGATTGTGGCAAATGCATTCTGACGCACACTGAATTCAAGGGTCAGATTGATCCTTACACCACGTTCCCCGAGGTATCTTGCAGCAAGCAAACCGGTCGCGGTAAAGGGGACCTTGATCAGAAAACTTTCGGGACAAATTTCAAACAGCCGCAAACCATAATTTATGGTGGCGGTAAGATCATGTGCCAGGTCCGTATGAAGTTCCACACTTACCAGACTTCCGAATCTTTTAACCAGCCTCAATCCGTGTCGTGCATTAAGCATATATGCTATTTCAGAGATCTGCTGCTTCGGGGAAAGATCTTTCACGATCCTTTTTGCCCGTGCAATATAATCATCATACAACCCTTTCTGGATCTCCTGGTTCAGCAGGGTATTGTTTGTGGTTAATGCGGTCATTTCATCGGACCATAACCGGCCGGCATCCTCAATGTCACCCGTATCAAGCCATATTTCGGTGCCTGTATCCCTGAGATTTCTCCAGAACGGATCTGAACGGGCCATAACAATCGATTCATCAATGTCTTTAATTACAAAGCTTTTGATTTCTTCTTTCAATGCGCTACCGATATCCATTTGATTGATGTACTTTTGTTGGAGCATCAATTTAATGAAATCCCCGGTCATAACCAATCGATTTTGCGATTATTTCAGGCTCAGGATCCGGTCGACCGGATGCAATCTTTAACACAATGAATAATACAGGATTTTGGACGGTGGATATCATTAAAATGAGGTAATTTTCTTCTTCAATTCGGTTTTATGTCACAATTAAAAGTAATACGTGCATCGGCCGGTTCGGGAAAGACATTCAGTCTTACGAACGAGTACCTGGCTTTACTCTTCAGGGATGCGGATTATTTTATGCATATTCTTGCGGTCACTTTTACAAATAAGGCTACCGAAGAAATGAAAAGTCGCATCATTAGGGAATTGTTTTTCCTTTCTTCAGGAAGGGAGACCGGACAACTGTATGAACTGATGAAAAAAACAGGTCTGCGGGAAACAGCGCTCCGAGGCAAAGCCCGGAATGTCCTGAAAAAAATACTCCATCAATATTCCTGGTTCTCGGTCGGTACAATAGACAGCTTTTTTCAAAGGATCATCCGTTCCTTTACCCGTGAGCTTGGTATTCAAAATGGCTATATGATCGAACTGGATACCGACACGGTGACTGAAGTCCTGATTGAAAGATTGCTTGGAAAGCTCGAAAATGACAGGGCACTGCTGGACTGGCTCATGCGTTATGCTGAAATCCTGATCGAACAGGGTGGAAACTGGAATTTCAGGGACAGGATGACTCGGCTCGGTAAGGAAATATTCAGGGAAGCATTCTTCCACATTCAGGATGCGACGGGTATTGTGTTTTCCGATCGACATGCCCTTGGAGAATACCAGTCAGCACTTTATGCAATGCTTGCCACATACCGGAAAGAGTACACGGCAATCGGCCGGCAGGCAGTTGAATTGATTGAATCCTTCAACCTGAGCATTGATGATTTTTTCAGAAAGGAGCAAGGGCCGGCAGGCTTCCTTTACAGGATCGCCGGTGGGGACTTTAAGGAACCCACTGCGACTGCAATGGAAGCTGCAGATGATATTCAGAAGTGGTTTACTCAAGCTTCTCCGAAAAAGGAATTGATAGCATCGGCATTCCATGGCGGTCTGCAGGCTCTCATGCAACAGGCAGTTCAGCTTTACCGGCAGAAGAAGAAGGATTATTACACAGCAGACGCAATTTTGAAAAACCTTTTCACGCTTGGAATCTTATCGGATATCATGCAACTTTCATCTGATTACTGCAATGAAAACAATGTATTTCTGTTATCTGAGGCAGCTGTTTTCCTAAACCAGATTATCCGTGAGAATGACACACCTTTTATTTATGAGAAGACTGGCTGTTGGTATCATCATTTCATGATTGATGAATTTCAGGATACATCCCTGATGCAATGGAAGAATTTCAGGCCCCTCATCAGCAACAGCCTGTCCCAGGATTATGACAACCTGATAGTGGGTGATGTGAAACAGTCAATCTACCGCTGGCGCAACAGCGACTGGGAGATACTTGCCGAAGGGATACAACAGGAATACCGGCCGGAAAGCCTCGAAATATATACACTGCAGGAAAACTGGAGGTCGGGCAGGAAGATCATTGAATTCAACAATACATTTTTTATAGCTGCCGCTGCCATATTGCAGGGTGCCTGCGATGAGGCACTGAAAGAAGCCGGCCATGCATCCGGTGAAGATGAAAGGACATCCATTAAGAGCGTTTATGCTGATGTCATACAAAAACCAGGAATGGAAGCAGATGCCGGTGGACTTGTACAGATAAATTTCATCCGGGAAGATGAAGGTTTAACGTATGACGATATCATATCCGGGAAACTGATCAGGCAACTCTGTGACCTGCAGGACAGGGGATACACATTAAACCAGATCTCAATAATCGTACGCAAAAACAGTGAAGCCGAACAACTTGCCGGTATGTTACTGAAACATAAGAATGAACACCATGACGGATCCCACCGGTTTGATGTCATATCTGATGATGCTTTGCGACTGGGCAGCTCATCCGTTGTGGGTTTTATTATTGCGCTGCTGCAATATTTTGCACATCCTGATGATGCGGTAAACAAATACCATATTATTTCCGATTATAACAATTATCTCAGGGAAAATATTCAGGAACAAGATTTTGATGTTCCTGAAAACATAAATGAATCATGGAATGATATCTTTACCCGAATCCTGCCCGGCGAATTTTTTATACTTGCCGGATACCCGGGACGAATTTCACTGACTGAGACCATTCAGAAGCTGATGCATTTGTTCCGGCTCGACCGGTTCGAAGGTGAGCTTGCATACATTCAGGCATTTCAGGATCTTGTTTTGGAATTTTCAAAAAAGCATGCATCCGATCTGATCCGTTTTCTTGAATTCTGGAAGGAGACGGGAATTAAGAGAACTGTGGCAGCTCCGGCAGGACAGGATGCGATCAGGATCTTAACCATTCATAAAGCCAAAGGACTGGAATTTGATATCGTGATCATGCCTTATTGTGACTGGGGGCTCAATTCAGGGAGGGATACCATATTGTGGTGTGACGCGAGGAATATTCCCGGCAGCAGGTTTGATGTCCTGCCCGTTTATTATTCATCGCGACTTACGGATACCCATTTCGACCATGCTTACTTTTCAGAATTGCGACGGCAATATGTTGACAACCTGAATCTTTTATACGTTTCATTTACCCGGGCACGCAAGGGACTGTTTGTATATTGTCCGGATTCCGGAAAGGACGGGCTGACAGATGTTTCTGATCTTGTAAGCGCTGTACTGAACCTTCCCCGGGCATCGGTCCGGGTTGGATCTGACATGGGGGATTTTCAGCAATATCTTGACCGGACAACGGGATTCTTCAGTTACGGAAGCCTGCCGGAACAAACACCCGCTTCAGATCTGAAAAGAGAAATCCGATTGAGTCCGGCTTTTGATCCGGCTGAATCATCAGGTGACATTTCAGAAAGGATCCGCATTGCGTATCAGGGCAACCTGTATCTTGATGCAACAACCGGTCATTTGATGCGTCCCGTGAATCAGGGTAAGATCATGCATGAGATCTTCAGCGGTATCCTGCAACCGGATGACATAAAAAAATCCATACGCAGAATTTGCCTTCAGGGTAAGATCGACGGTAAATCGGCTGAGCAGCTTTTAAAACTCTCAGGGGAACTTCTGAAAGATATTCAGGTCCTTTCATGGTTTTCAGGCGACTGGAAAGTTCTTACCGAGGCTGAAATCATACTTCCTGATGGCAGTGTGAAAAGACCGGACCGTGTGCTGGTGCATGACAACAATGCTGTCATTATTGATTTTAAGTTTGGCAGACATCCCGGCAGGAAGGATGAATTGCAGGTAAAGGGATATGTTGAAATATTGAAGAAAATGGGTTATGAACAGGTCGAGGGTTATCTATGGTATGTTATGACCGGTATGGTAAAGAAGGTTGCATGATATGAGATTTGCATGGGGTCACGGGAGGAGGTTCAACAGCTATGTGGATCATATGCGCGGGATTTACGGAAACCGTATTCAGAAACTTGCAATTGATGCCGGGTTCACCTGTCCGAACCGTGACGGAACAAAGGGCAGGGGAGGGTGTACTTTTTGTCTGAATGAGGCTTTTAATCCTTCCTATTGTAATCCGGCCAAAGGAGTACGGCAACAAATTGCTGAAGGTATTGAGTTCCACAGGAAACGCTACAAAAAGGCCTGCAATTATCTGGCATATTTCCAGGCATATTCAAATACATACGCACCGGTCAGCAGGCTGATGAGCCTCTTCCATGAAGCGCTCAGTGTGGAAGGAGTTGTCGGCATTGTTGTCGCGACCCGTCCCGATTGTGTGGACGATGAAAAGCTGGATCTGTTCAAATCGCTATCTGATCACCATTATGTGATGATTGAATATGGAATTGAGTCGGTTTATGATAAAACGCTTGAGCGGGTCAACCGGGGTCACTCTTTTGAAGATGCTGCAAAGGCAGTAAGGATGGCTGCCGGAAAAGGGATCCGGACCGGAGGACACATGATTTTCGGACTGCCGGGTGAAACACGCCATGAAATGCTGCAAAGCGCGGGGATTGTTTCGGAACTACCACTGACCAGTATCAAATTCCATCAATTACAACTTTTTAAGGGCACTGCAATGGAACAGGAATATCTTCGCAATCCACTTGATTTTCACTTATTCACCATGGAGGATTATCTTGAATTTGTGGCTGATTATGTCGAACTGCTCAATCCTGAATTTGTCATCGAAAGAATTGCAGGGGAAACACCTCCGCGTTATGACCGCCTGTCATCATGGGGCCCACGGTATGACGCCATTCTGATGAAATTTGAAAAGGTGCTTGAAGAAAGGAATTCCTGGCAGGGTAAACGTTTCGTGCCAAAGTTATAAAGGGAGCTCACAAAGACTTAAGGATCGACATGTACAAAGGTTTATTTTTACTGTTAACGGCCGAATTCAGTTTTGCCCTGGCAACCGTGTTCGTGAAATTCATTACCAACAATTCAGACATACCGCCCATTGAAATCACTTTTTTCAGGGTGCTGATCGGAACATTTGTTACCCTGGGATACATGATCAGAACACATGCATCATTTCGTCCGAAAAGACCTTTACTGGTTTTCGGCAGGGCAATATTCAGTTTATCTGCCCTGATTGTTTTTTTTTACGCGGTTGAGAAAACGTCCGTAACCAAAGCCAATATGCTGAATATGACCTATCCCGTATTCATCTTTATCCTGGCACCCCTGTTCAGGATTCAGAGTGTACATAAATCAGCGTTCATTTTTCTCATTGCCGCCATGGGAGGTATAACTCTTGTAATGAATCCCGATTTTTCCAGGATTCAAACCGGAGATCTTATTGGCCTGTTGTCCGGCATTCTTGCCGCTTTTGCCATAATTGCGCTTTCGTTTGCAAGACTATATGATTCCACAGTATTAATCGTTTTTTATCTTATGGCACTGGGCACAGTGTGCAATGGCCTGATCATGATACCTTTTTTTGTGATGCCTCAGGATTCGGAGCTGATACTTCTGGTTGCATCGGGTGTTTCAGGGGTGGCAGGTCAGGTATTCCTTACCATGGGTTATAAGTATGTCAATGCAAGAACCGGATCCATGATATCTTCATCAAGGATATTGTTTTCTGCTTTACTGGGTGTCATGTTTTTTTCCGATAAGCTTTCACCGCATATCATTACAGGGGGAATCATGATCATGACGGCGATAATCGGGATAAGCGCGCTGCAGAGAAGGAATCAGGAACCACCGTTCACTGATCACTGATCTTCTTCTCTTTTGCCAGACGCTCAATCAGCCATATCAGAGCGTAACCGGCAAACATCAGCAGCAAGCAACAGACAACCTCAAAACTGACTGTGCCGGGTAAATACCATTCATAACCAATGATTTTTTCACTACCATCCTGCAGAGACAGTGATATTTCATTTTTCCAGGGCCACAAAATCCCGAGTGATCCGAAAATGAAACCTATGAGTATTGCTATGGTCAGGTCTCTGTAATTTTTGAAAATCCATGCCAGTAAATGGGAAAAAGCTATCAGTCCCAAAAAGGCTCCAAGCAATAAGGGAATCAATATCTTAAAATCCATGTTTTTTACGGAATGGATCATGACCAGTTCATAATTACCCATCAGCAACAAGACATAGGAACCTGACAGTCCGGGCAAAATCATGCTGCAAATGGCGACTATACCACAAAGAAATATATACCAGATGGCATCGTTTTCATTTAACGGTTTGAGCACGACTGTGACAAAAACTGCGATGAATGTCCCGGCTATAAACATCAGTATCACACCGGCAGACCATTTGCGGACTGTGCGCCCGACAAAATATACCGAAGCCAGTATGAGACCGAAAAAGAAAGCCCATACAAAATGAGGATAATTGCGAAACAGCGGTTCAAGAACAAATGCCAGTGCATATATCCCGGCTGCGGCGCCACTAAAAACAACAACAAGGAATAGAAAATTGGTCCGTTCCTGAAACTCTTTCAATCTGCCTGTAAAAAGCAGTTTCAATGCAGTGAGGTTTATTGACTTTATGGAAAGGATCAAATCTTCAAATATCTCTGTGATCAGGGCTATTGTACCACCTGAAACGCCCGGAATGATATTGGCAGCTCCCATGCCGATGCCCTTAAGGAACAGCATTGCATATTTTCTGAATAATGCCCTCATTTTTGTATTTGATAATCATTGCATAAAATAACCGGTATGCGGCAATTTTTTTCAAATATAATTAAACTTGCGGGTTTTGGTTTAAGGCAGCACAATATACGGGTATTTCATATGAGGATGACCGGTTTCCGGCGATCTTCGGAAAAAATGATGCTGATATTTCGATGTTCCATAGAAATGGCGTAATTTAACAGGTTCAAAAGCACATATTTTCAATGATTTCATTTTCAGTTGAAGAACAATATAAATAAAGAAATTACATCCCTGAGATCAGGCGATATCAGTGCTTATGAGTCGTTATTCAGACAATATTATGCTGCTTTGGTTTTGTTTGCCGCAAAATATGTCTCGGACATAGACCTTGCCCGCGAGATCGTTCAGGATTTTTTTGTCAGGCTTTATGAGAAAAGGGTTTCTATTTCCATTGATGTATCCATAAAATCCTACCTGTACCGGTCGGTTTATAATTCATGTATAAATTATCTGAATCAACGCAACATTCATGAAAAACATGCCAGTAACATCAGACTTGAAAGCGTAATGGAAGAGGATGTGGAAAATGAAATCATGACTATTGATTTGCAGCAAAAAATATTCGAAATAATTGAAGAACTGCCTCTTAAATGCAGACAAATTTTTAAAATGAATCGTTTTGAAGGTCTTAAGAATGAAGAAATAGCCCGGATGCTGAACCTGTCAAAACGGACCGTTGAGACACAGATCAGCAAGGCATTGAAAATATTACGTACTAGACTTTCGGGATATGAGATGTAAATGATTATGTTTTTATGAATATAATAAAAATCAATTGTTTAATAATAAATAATGATAAGTTGTTGAAACGTATAATTCGCAGATTCCGCAATTGAATTATTTAATGAATAAGTGTATTGGGTAATTTATATGTCATAATATAATGAGTTATGAATGTACTGAAAATGCCTTATAAAGCAATTTTAAAAATGCTTGACAGTAAGGCTCAAGAAAATGATTATCAGATGTATATGAACCAAATCGACAGTGAATCTCACCATAACAAGGAACATATGAGAATTCAGAAGATTTGGAATGAATCTGAGAATGCCCGGAAATTTGATCAGATCAATGTGCTGGATGACTGGAAAGCCGTAAGGTCCAGGATCCGTAAGACCATGTCTGCAGGTACGGAGCGGATGTCATTAACGCTGATCTTATCCCGGATCGCCGCAGTAATGATTCTTGCCATTGGTCTAGGCTTTGTTTTCTATAAGGTTCTTACCAGTCAGAAAGTGCAGACGGTTAAAGTCTATACATACAGAGCTGAGCGTACCGTCGAAGAAGTATATATGCCCGATGGCTCTGTAATAAACCTGAACATTGGTTCATCGCTTACATACCGTGACGATTTCAATCACTCAGGTCGTGATGTTGTTCTTGAGGGTGAAGGATTGTTTGACGTGGTACCCGGTCACAAATTACCTTTCAGGGTATTCACCGGAGAAACTGTCATTGAGGTTACAGGTACCATTTTCAGTGTTTATGAAAAGGAGGGAGTGGTTAAGGTGGCTGTAATTGATGGGACGGTAAAATTATCATCTGTTGACGACAGCAACACCCAACTTCAGATTTCCAGGAACCAGTCGGGTTACATGCTACCCAACAAAGAGCTGAAGATCAAGGATGGAATAGATGCAAACAACCTGTCATGGAAAACCCGGCTTTTAATATTTGATGAAACACCACTTGATTCTGCACTTATTGATATCGCACATTATTTCCGGAGAAACCTTGCAATAGAATCCGACATCAGCGAGAAAGTCACTGCTGAATTCGAGAACCAGCCGTTAAATGAGATACTTGATGAGCTGGAACAGGTTTCAGGTCTTGTTTTTGATACTACCGGAGGATCACTTACGGTCAAAAGATAATTTTCACTGATCATGATCCTGCGGGAAACATACCAGCGCATCTTTCCCGTACTTTTTTCGCTGTTTTTGTCAATTGGCTCGCAAGTTTGCGCCCAGCAAAAAAGCATACTCGAACGGGAAGTCAGCCTGTCACAAACCACAGGCGAGATCGATGTATTGTTGAATGAGATCAGCCGGAAAGCGAATTTCTCCTTTACCTACACATCACAGATTCAGGTTCACAGGATTGCATCCGTAACGCAAAAGAAACAGAGTGTTGGCAATCATCTGGGAGAAATCTTCCGGTTCGACAGCATCCAGTTTGTTGAACAAAACAATAAGATCCTTCTGATACCTTTATCAAGGAAACCTCAGACAATTATCGATTACCGCCCGATAAAAGGACTGGTAATTGATGCCAGAACCCGCAGACCCCTGTCCTTTGCAAATATTTTTCTGCTTGATAAAAGTATCGGGACCATATCAAATGCTTCAGGCAGGTTTGAACTAAAGCTTAAATCTTACGAAGCGGATGATACGGTCGGAATTTCTTTCATCGGATATAAACTGTACAAGGTCCCCCTCGTAAATGTGGATACCGGTACGCTCATTGTCAGATTATCCTCGGAACTGGTGCGGATAGATGAGGTCATTGTTAAACCTATGGATCCTATCTATATCATTACGAAAGCGATTGAACTGATACCTGTCAACTACGATCACCAGCAAAACGTTTTAACTGCTTTTTACAGGGAAACTACCCGGCAGGATGGCAATAATATATCATCCTCTGAAGCGGTGATTAACATATATAAGGAGTCTTATGCTTCAAGCAGACTGGATCAGGTTAAACTTTTCAAGGGCCGGAAATGGATCAATACCAGCGACAAATCATATATTGATCTGATTGTGCAGGGAGGCCTTTATAATACTCTTCAGCTGGATATCATTAAGAATTTTCCGACATTTCTCGATGCGGATTATTTTGCACTTTATGAGTACAATGTCGAAAGGATCATCCTGCATTTTGAGAGACCGACGTACGTGATTTCCTTTGATCAGCGGAAGGATGTAATTTACCCCTGCTATAAAGGACAGATTTATATTGATGTAGAATCACTTGCCATTGTGGGTGCATCTTTTGAAATGAGTGAAAAGAACCTGAATTACAATACACGGACCTATGTTAAAAAAAGTCCGAGGACCATACGTGTCAATCCGACGGGAGCATTTTATGAGGTATACTACAGATATTATTGCAACAAATGGAACCTGAGTAATGCACGGAGTGAAATACAAGTTCATATAAGACAAAGAAAGGATCAGGACCAGGATAAATTCAACAGTGATTTTGAATCTGTTTCGGAATTCGTGATCACGAGCAAGGACACTACTGATGTAACCCGGTTCAGGTTCACCGAAACTTCAAAGCCCAGGGATATTCTGGTTGAACAGATCGGGGAGACCGACCTGGAATTCTGGGGAAGTGAGAACATTATCATTCCGGAAGAACCCATAGAAAGGACGATATTACGACTGGGTCGCAGAAACATCTTTTTCACGGAAGAAGAAATTGAGCTGATCAAGATCGAAGAAGAGAAGGAGGCTGATCGTGAAGCAAAGGATACCAATGAAAATAATGAGGTTATTGAACTCATACAGGAATAATTACATTAAATCTATGCAGTCATGGTAAAGTTGACCTATAAGAGTACGCTTCTGCTGTTTATATTGACAATATCCATGTTTGTTTTATCATTTTCCCTCAACAAGCAGGAACATAATTTTATAACCGTGTTAAGAACCATGCTGGAACGTTATAACAAGGCATATCACTCGGAAAGGGCATATCTGTTAACGGACAGATATCTGTACCGGCCCGGGGAGGTCATATGGTTCCAGGGTTTTGTCTCTTCAGAAACGGATGGCAGGACCGGCTCCTACAGTGAGGATTTTTACATCAAATTGTTGAACAACAATGGTGAAGAGATGGCATTCCGGCGTTATCCGTTGGTCAACAATATGATCTCAGGTAATTTAAGTATACCGAAAACATTGATCCCCGGTAAATATTACATGGTTGCATATACCGGCTGGATGAAAAACCAGCCGATCGTTGAAGCATTCCGGAAAGAAATACTCATCAGCAGATACTTTGAAAGGCGGCTGAAAGTTGATGTCCTGTATGAAAAGCTGTCCTATCTTCCCGGAGATAGTCTGAACGCATATGTCAGCATAACCGATCATGAAGGGATTCCTGTGACCAGGACGGACTTTGATTATTCAATCGAAAATTTCCGCAAAGAGCTGATTAAGGGGACAGGTGAGACGGATACCCAGGGTAAAGGAGTGATTTCCGCTATCATCCCGGAAACAGATGAGATTTTGCTGCTGACGGTCCGGTTGAAAAAAAGAAAAAACATGGGTGGCTATGCCGTTTATATACCCCTGGCATCCTTAGATCCGGTAATATCATTCTTTCCGGAAAGCCGTCAGCTGATCAGAAATCTTGATACAAAAGTTGCCTTTAAAGCAACCAATCAGTTTGGTCTGCCCATGATGATCGAAGGAGAAATTCTGGATGGGTCCGGACAGAAAATGGAACACGTTCAATCAAATGCAGCCGGTTTGGGAATTTTTCCCCTTACTTCTGACGGAGACAGCACTTTTTTAAAAATTACTTACCCGGAAGGTGTAGCCACACTTTATCCTTTGCCTGCCGTTCACGAACACGGCGTTGTACTCAATCTGGCAGAAACCGGTGAGGATTCCGCAACATTCATCATGCATTCGTCAAAATTTACTGCTGACAGCTGTTACCTGGTTGCCGTAATGGACAGGGCGATCGTATGGAGTGAAATCATGCATTACAACGGAAGTTGCCGGTTCAGTATACCGGTTCATGATATGGATGCAGGTATTTTACAGCTTACCGTTTTTGACATGAATGGTAAAATTATGACAGAAAGACTTTTAAGTATACGTGAAAAAAGGTCTGATCTTGCCATATATTCAAACCGGAATGTGTACCGCAACCGTCAGCGGGTTACCCTCTCACTGGAATATAACGGTCCGTCAGATTATGTCGACCTCGCCATATCAGTTTCCCTCGACCAGATGGCCGATCATGATAATATGCTTGGTTTTGCGGAGTTGTTGGACGGCATACCGGACGATCCATCCGGTATCTTTTTGTCCCCGGATGATCAGATATCAGATCTGGAAATACTTACGTCAGATCTCAGGGTAATTGACTGGAACACGGTACTGACTCTTGCCGACAAATCTGAATATTACTTTAATCAGGATGGGATCACCGGTGCAGTTGTGGATAAAAAAGACAATCCTTCACAGCTGGCAAAGGTCAGAATTATCTCCATTCCGAGCTACAGGTCGTTTGAAACCCAGACTGATGACCAGGGCCGGTTCAGGGTTTTATTCGGATCGGATATTATTGATTTCAACTATCTGAATGTTGAAGCTTATGATGCATCTGGCAAAACCAACCTGATTTCAATCATTGACTATGATTATTCGGAAAGAATTAAGGAAGATTTTAACAGGATGAAGAAAAACACTGATTATGAAAAAATAAAAGATATCATTGCCTATGGTGATCCTGATCTCATCTATGCACTCAGATACGGATCAGGCAGATTCAGGCGAACCGCATCGATCATCCGCAAGAAATATGATCCTTACCAGTACAGGGATTATTTGGATGTACTTGATGTTATCAGGGATATCAGGAGTTATGATCTGGTCGGGAATAAGATCATTTTCAGGGATATTGACGAGGACTTTCAGGAGAATATCCATCAGCAATCTGCCCTGATCGTGATAAACGGGGTATTGTGGGGCGACCAGGTTGATATTTTAAGTTCCATATCCCCTTCTGACATCACAAATCTGGTCATATCCAGTTCGCCGAGTGACATTCACCGGTATACCCCTGTGGATTTCGCGGCGGTGATTGAGATAACAACGATCCAGGGAATGTACAGATACCGGAAACGGCCGGTCCAGTTTATAAGAGACCTGATCAATCCTGAACATGACTTTTATACACCGGATTACTCATTTGAGAGCCTGGCATCACCTGATAACCGCAAAACCCTTTACTGGAATACCCACATTCAGGTAAAAAGGGATTCTCCTTCAATCATCAGCTTTTATACATCCGATATCAAAGGTTTGTATCTGAGTCGTGCTGCCGGAATGGATGCCGAAGGCAATCCGGTTGAAGCAGATTTTATATTTTCTGTTGTTGGGGATCAATAGTTAAAGGTGATTAAGCGAACAGGTAATCAGGTGATGAATAGTTCAGGTGATGAAATAATGAGGTGAATATGATTTCGTGCCGGGATTCAGATACATGCCCTGAGCATGTCCATCAGTTCATCCGTGCTGAATTGTACCGGATTGGATTTGTGACTCACGGTTGCAACTATTTTTTCCAGATCCTTAAGTTGTAAACCATACGTTCCCAAATGCGGTATGGATAACTTTTCAGTAAGTTCTTCAATAAAATCAGCAACATACAAGGCATACCATGCAGGGTCCTTCCCGGGTACAGAGGATAGCATGTTTCCCAGAGCAGCATACTTTTCCAGTGCCCTGTCATTACTTTTATCCTGAATGATCTTCCGGATGTTGTTCCTGTTAACGGAACCCATAAGTTTTCCGCAGATTATGCCGTGCGGTATGCTGATCATTCCGCCGATTGCTGAGGCAAAACCATGAACCAGGCCCAGACCAGCATTGGCAAGCGTAATACCCGATAACAAAGCGGCATACGAAACGTGAGATCTGGCTTCAAGATCTTCACCCAGTTTATAGGCTTTATACAGGTGTGTATGTATGTTATGCATGCCTTCCAGTGAAAGGGTATCCGTCAACTTACCTGATTTATCGGATAAATATGATTCCAGCAACTGGGTAAAGGCATCCATTCCGCTTGCCGCAGTTATATGAGGTGGACAATTGACCACCAGCCGGGGATCAACAATGGCTATATCCGGGACAAAGTTCTCATGTCTTAAAGATCTTTTGAATCCATTTTCGCCGGTTTCCGAGAGCACCGCATTTGCGGTTGCTTCACTTCCAGTTCCCGAGGTTGTGGGGACCGCTATAAAAAATTTCCTGATACCGGGATGACTGGCTGTTCCCACTCCCTCGAGATAATCCCTTACGGAACCTTCAACCGGAAGCATTGCTGAAACAGCTTTCCCCGCATCAATAACGCTTCCGCCACCTATGGAAATGACAGCATCAATATTTTCGTTCCGGATCGTATTAACAATCCTGTCAACATCATCAGGAGAGGGTTCGGAACCGATTTTATCATAACAGAGTGTAAAACCTTCTTTACCCAGTATGTCCAAAACCTCTACAACATGCCAGTTTCCCAGATGTGAACGGGATCCTGTAATGATCAGCAGGTTGGTTCCCACAGGTTTTAACAGATCCGGTAACAGGCGGATCCGGTCCGGCCCGAAAAATATTTTCGGCGTGCGTAAAAGACTGAAGGCTGTTACCATGCTGTTTTTTCTGCCGGAAAAATGATGTTATGTCTGATACCCTGGCGTGGTTTTGCCATCCAGCCTGAAACAGCATCTTTCCATTTCAGGTAATGTGCTGTGTTTTTATGCGCTGCGACTGCTTCCCCGGATTCATAAGCTTCATAAAAAGTAAATTTAGCCGGATCATCTGCATCCTGTAAAATATCAAAACGCAGGTTTCCGGGTTCATTCAGGGAATGTTTATGGTTTTCGAAAGAAGCGGCAATAAAATCCTGTATGAAGATTTCCTTGACCCAGATGTGAACTAGTGTGACAATCATAACACTGTTTATTAATTTACAATTCCATTTTTATTACAGCAACCATGCTTTAAAGTTAGTCAAATATTATATGACCGATCTTGTTCATCAGATCCAGTATGGTGTTTTGCCTGCTGATCATATATGCAGTCGGGGCTGCCGGATTCCTTTGCCTTGGATTGGGCAGCGATATGGCTATTAACGCTGCTTCTTCCCGGGTTAACCGCATAGCAGTTTTATTAAAATAATGCCGGGCTGCAGCTTCTGCTCCGTAAATCCCGGTGCCGGTCTCTATGACATTCAGATATACCTCCATAATCCTCTTTTTGCTCCAGAAGAATTCGATCAAAAAGGTAAAGTACAGCTCAAAACCTTTTCTGACCCAGTTTCGTGACGGCCATAAAAACAGGTTCTTTGCCGTTTGCTGTGTTATTGTGCTGGCTCCATGGATTCGTGAGCTGTTTTTGTTATATTCAAGGGCCTCCTGGATGGCATGCCTGTCAATTCCCCGGTGTGAAAGAAAAAGATTATCTTCGGAAGCCACCACGGCATCGATCAGATGTGGTGATATTTCTTCAATAGGCACCCATTTCCTGTATATCACAGGCTTTTTATTTTCAGTCTTTTCTTCGATAGCGCGAATGAACATTAAAGGAGTAGGCGGTGGTTGTATAAACGAAAGCAATATAACGACCAGAACGGAGTGGCAAACCAAAGCAAATGTGGACCATTTCAGCACGTTCAGGAAGATCCTGCCATATCTGAAGATCAACTTTTTGTAAAGTGATTCTTTCGGTCCTTTCAGTTCCTGCTGTACGATATCGTCCATTTATCCGGATGCATATAAAGGGTATGCTGCAAAATTAAACGCATTAGCGAAAAAATACACAAACTTTTATGCCGGACCAAGAAAAAAGCCGTTGCTGATATTTATACAGCAACGGCTTGATTACCGGATACACATTATTGAATGATATCCTTGAGTTTTTCCATAGCTCTCAGATAGTAGGCCTTATACCGGATATAATGATTACCCTTTTCATATTCCCAGTAAATATTTCCCGCTTTGTAAGCCTTTCCGATGCAAGCTTCGAAAATGAGCGTATAATTGACACCTGTTATTTTTTCTGCCTCCAGTATTGAATTGAAGCGCACGCTTTTATCTTCAAAATGTCCAATAACAGGCAGATTATATTTCTTCTGGGATCTTTTCAGCAAGACTCTATTGCTCATGGATGAATTTTTTTGAATGTACGTTCGCCAAAGGATTTTTGTTTCAAATAATCATGTAATTTAATGAAAATAAAGATTCTAATTCACCTGCTGTGCGTTCATAAATTGTCTGTTTTATAAAAAATCTGAATTATTTTCTGGTTAAAATTCTGAATAGATTATTTTTACCGGAATTAATCATCCTGGTTGATTTAATTAATTTATTGATCATGCCGAAACGAAATTCATTTTCACTCTGGATGGCCCAGATCAGGGCAAACTTTCTGGTTCTGGCGGTTTTTCTGGTACTTATCGGTCTGGCTGTTGCTTATAAATATCAGGAACCGCATTTGCAGTTTAACTGGTTTCATGGCATTCTTCTGATTCTGGGCGTGGTATCCGCACATATATCGGTCAATCTTTTCAATGAGTACAGCGATTACAGGACAAAAATCGACTTCAATACACATCGTACACCGTTCAGCGGCGGCAGTGGCATGCTGACACAGGGCCTCATCAAACCGCACCAGGTATTGCGTGTTGCCATATTAACACTTGTGCTGGCATTTGGTGCCGGATTGTATTTTGCTCTGGTCTCACACTGGACGATATTGTTATTCTCCGTGATCGGTGCACTGACCATACTTTTTTATAGTGATTATCTGGCCCGTTATATGTTGGGGGAGTTCTTTTGCGGACTTACACTGGGCACCTTTGTTGTGTTGGGCACATATATTGCCATGAATGTAACGCCGGGCATGCATTTTTTTGAATTGTTGCCGGCAGAGGTTATCCTGATTTCAATTCCACCGGGAATACTTACATCACTGCTGCTGTTTCTGAATGAATTTCCTGACGCAGAAGCCGACAGATCCGGTGGCAGAAATCATCTGGTAATCCGTTTTGGATTCAGAAAAGCTGCACTGATTTATATTACCGGACTTGTTTTCACATTTGGAACGATCGTGTTGATGCCACTGTTGGGTTATTCCTCATATTGGTTGTATCTTGCACTTGTTCCATTGCCCCTGGCAGTTCAGGCAAGCATTGTTGCTTTTCAATACAACGGGGACATCCAGAAGATCATTCCGGCACTCGGAAACAATGTGATCACGGTTCTTGGAGTCGACCTGCTTCTGGCTGTGGGAGTGTATATCGGCATATAATAAAATGCCTTGTCATAAGTATCATGATCCTTATCGTCACACCAATCCGTTCAATATGCTGCAGGTTATTATCGGGAGTCTGGTCCTGAGCATACTTCATGCCGCCATTCCCAGTCACTGGCTGCCTGTCGTGGCAATCGCAAGATCCGAAAAATGGTTGCGATCCGAGGCCATAACGGTCACTGCCATTAGTGGTCTTGCCCATACCCTGAGCACGGTACTGATCGGTATTACGGTTGGTTTAATCGGCCACAGGCTGAGTGAACACTATGAATATATCACGGAAAAGGTGGCGCCGGCAATACTTGTTGTAATGGGCATTGTTTATGTGATGATCGACCGGAACCGCCACCATGGCAAGCACATGAATCATGTCAGCCAGGGTAATATTAAAAACAGATCAAAATGGGCAATTGCAGCTACCCTTTCAGTCGCAATGTTTTTCAGTCCCTGTCTTGAAGTTGAGGCATTCTATTTTCAGGCAGGAGTCCTGGGGTGGCCTGCCATTATTATGGTTTCGGTTATTTATGTTATCGTTACCGTGGCCGGCATGCTGGTCCTGGTTGACCTGGGCTTAAAAGGGGTAACCAGGATCAGGTCACGTTTCCTCGACCACCATGAAAAACTTATATCCGGATTTGTACTGATTGTTCTTGGTATTCTTGCCTGGTTTGTTCATTTCTGACACTCAGGCTCAAAAAATAAAACTTTATAATCCCAATATATCCAGGTTGGGAATCGATGAATCGATCGGTATCGTGTTAATGTTGACTGCTTTAAGCTGTGTAAGCTCATACCTGATTTTCGCGAGCGGCAATCCAGGATTGTTGCGGTCGACCTGAATGCTGAATTCGGAGAATTCCCTTCCGGTATTTACGGTCGGCTCATCCGCAAAAAGGTTGTTCTTACGCAAATAGCTCTCAATTTCAGGTGCTCTTTCATTTTTTATATTAAACAGTATCATGACCTTGTTTTCTGCGTTGACACAGCCATACAGATTGATCAGGAACATCCGCATCAGTTCGGTTTTTGTACTGTTGTTCTTCAAATCGGGATTGATCCAGATTCCGGTTTCTGATTCCATGACCGTATCAATTATGCTGAGCCCGTAATTTCGGATGGCGCTGCCGCTTTGTGTGATTTCCAGTCCGATGTCCGCACCGCCATTTTTCACTTTTGATTCAGTTTTCCCCCAAGTCTCATATACAATTATTCCTTTGCTGATCTTTGGTGGTGTCTTGTATTTTTGCACTGAGAACTGGTCATACTGGTTTAATAACCCGGTAGCATCAAGTACTTTTCTCAACCAGTGGATGGTAATATAGGGCATTTCCGATACGGCGGTAATTATTTGCTTTTCGCTGATCAGACCGGAAACGAATTCATTGATACCTGATGGAACTGACTGGTTTGCGATCCCGACGATTCTGACATTTCCGCGTTTCAGGGAAAGGACCTTCTCGAGTATGACATCTGTTTTATACTCGTACTTCAATTCCAGCTGCCTTTCCATGATCCAGTCATCACCTGATATGGCCACGTCCAGTTCTTTTACACCTAGCTGTGACCCAAACTCCTGAGGCCGTCCGTCCCATCCGTAAATGAAATTGACTGATGTGAATTTACTCGGACCGCCGCTATCGTATCCCGATGTCATAAAACCTGCATTTTCAAGCAGTTGTATGAGATTTCCCCCGCGTTTCGGATCAGCCAGTGAACCGGCCGGCATGCCGATGATCAGAGATTCAGATGGAATTGACATATTTTGATTTGTATAGGGTTAAACAGCAGTTTATTCCAGGATTTCAAGTTTACCGGTACCGGGGATGATACGGCGATAATAGCATGATTTATAGGGTTGTCCGTCAGATTTTTTAGCATGACAGGCACCTTTACCCATCGGGGTTACGAGATACAGTAACGAGTTTTGTTCACAATTGATCCGGATCTCCTCAACCTTCAGCAAATCGCCTGATGTAAGACCTTTTTTCCAGATTTCCCTGCGACTGCGGCTGAAATATGTGGCATAACCACTTTTCACTGTTTCTTCAAAAGCCTCTTGATTTGCAAAAGCAAGGATCAACACTTCCCTGGTATGAAAATCCTGTGTTACTACAGGTACCAATACATCACCCCGGGGACCAAAATCCAGTTGCAAGTCTTTGGTATATTCTTTTGACATGGTGATTTTAAAATTTAAACACGCAATGATACGATTTTTTGCCTGAATAGCATAATGGTTCATTATGATCAGGGACCTTCCAGGCAATAATCCGGGAAATTAACCAGATACAGATCGTCAGTCGCACGGGTTATCGCCGTATACAGCCAGCGGAGGTATTCCCTGTCAATAGCCTCCTGCTTTATGAATCCCTGATCTATGAACACTGCTTTCCATTGGCCTCCCTGAGCCTTATGACAGGTAACCGCATATGCGAACTTAACCTGAAGTGCATTAAAAAACTGGTCTTCCCTGACCATTGAATACTGTTTTCTTTTTGATTTGACATATTCAAAATCTTCAAGGATGCAGTTGAATAATCGTCTGTTGCCTTCATCCGGCAGGGAAGGGGATTCTGCTGTAAGTGTGTCCAGAAGGATCCAGGATTCAAATTCAATGTGATAATCGATCAGTTGAAGTGTCACATAGCAAAAATGGAATCCATACCTGTCAACATGCTTCATGATCTTCAACACGCGCACAATATCACCGTTGGCAATAAATTCAATTTCCGGCCGGCCGTTCAGCCAGTAATAATTGTTCTTTACCACCATCAGCAGGTCTCCTGCTGCAAGTTCTTCCTCCCTGTATAAAACCTGCTTTCTGATACCTGAGTTATACTGGTTTGCTCTTTTGTTGGACCGGCATACCACAATGGTATCCTCAATTCCAAAATGTTCATAGGCCTTTTCAATTGCCTCTGGCAGTTCATTCCCGTATATGACGTGAACATCCGGCAAATTACGGTGTTTCAAAACCGGAATCGCATGGTGACCTGTATTGATCTGATTTCTGATCAATGTGGCATTCACAAGTATTCCCGAATTCTGTGCCTGGCGCACGACTTCCATAAGGGTGTATTCATCCGAATCCGGATAATAAACCGATATTTTGTTTTTTTCCAGTGCAGGACTTAACAAAATTCCTACCGGAGGAAGCTGGGCGGTATCTCCGATAAAGATCAGCTTGCAATTTGTTCCTGCCTTGACATAATGGATCAGATCATCAAGCACCCTTCCGGTTCCAAAAACTGAATCCTCAGATTTGCTGTTTGAGATCATGGATGCCTCATCGACAAGAAACAGCGTGTTTGTGTGCAGGTTTTTTCCCAGAATGAATATGCCAAAGCCATCTTTTGAGGATTTCTGTATATATATTTTCCTGTGGATGGTATAAGCAATTTTTTGCGCATAGCCTGAAAATACCTTTGCTGCTCTCCCTGTCGGAGCCAGCAGAACAGTCTTTATCCCCGCCTCATCAAGTGTCTTCACCAGTGCTCCGATGACAGAGGTCTTGCCCGTGCCCGCATATCCTTTCACGATCAATGCCTTCCGGATCCCGATACTGAAAACAAAATCGGCAAGACTGTCAATCAGGACCGACTGGCCCGGCGTGGGATCATGCGGAAGGTTTTGCCTGATCAGTTGTATGATGTGATCCTGAAGCATGGTGATTTACGGGTATGTATACTTGCTGTTGATTTTCGACCTGCAATTTAAACAAAATAGGTCCGTGAACGTGAGGTTATTTTGCACAATTTCATTTACCATTGTTGGGTTTTTTTATAAATTCGCAGACATCAGAAATTTAATGATTTTCCATTGAAATTTTCCATACAAATATTCCTGGGCTTCCTGATCATTCTGCTGTCTTACCTGCTATACGGGAGTATCATCCAGCCTATCCGGTTTAACCGGGAGCGGGACCTCAGGGTGGAAGCGGCTATCTCGCGACTGACCAGCATACGTAAGGCACAGGCCGCTTTTAAAGATGTTCACAACAGGTATACTGACAATTTTGATACGTTGATCGGTTTCATACTATACGATTCTTTCGCAATACAGAAAAAAACAGGATCATATAATCCTGATTTGATGAATGAAAGGGAAGCAGTGAGTCTGGGTCTTGTCGAAATTTCATCGACTTCGGTAAGTGTCCGGGATTCTTTGTTTGCAGATCATAAAAGTGTTGATTTGATCCGGTACGTACCTTATACAGATCAAAAGGAATTCACAATGAATGCCGGGCAGATCATTACAGGTTCCGGATTTGCAGTTCAGGTTTTTGAGGTATACGTATTGTATGAAACCCTGCTGCATGGAATGAATGAACAACTTATAGTCAATTATGTGGCTGATCGGGAGAGAATTGCGGGATTTCCCGGACTTAAGGTCGGATCCATGGTTGAAGTCACAAATAATGCAGGTAACTGGGAGTGATAATTTTATCCAGTCATATATGCAAATAAACCTGGTTGATAAATCCTTTAAAACAGAAAAAGCAGGACAATATCAATTGTCTGTGCAGATCGACAGGGACGATCTTTCTTACTGCGTATTCGATCCGGAAAGGAAACAGCATGTGGTGCTTAAAAAGTATAATTTCGAACAGCAGGAAGTCCGGGAGGATTTCATCAACAGCATTGCAGGAATATTGGCAGGTGATGATCTGATGGACCTTCCGTTTGAGTCGGTCAGGTTCATGTATTACTCACAGCAATCAACACTGGTTCCCGATTCATATTTTGACAAACTGCACCTGCATGACTATCTCAGTTTTAATCATTCCCTGGAGCCTGCTGATGAATTGTTCTGCAATTTTATTAAACCTCTCGGAACCTGGAATGTTTTTGCCGTTCCTTCAGTCATTGTTTCCTTGATAAACAATGAGTTTGAAAATGCGGTTTTTGCACATCAGGCAACACCGTTTTTGTGGTCGTCGGATAGACCGGAAGGATCTTCAGACCGGTACCGGATTTTTGCCGGACTGAATTATGATTTCTTTGATGTTGCTGTTGTCAGTAATCATAAATTATTGTTGTACAATACTTTTCAATATATCAATGAAACAGATCTGTTGTATTTTATACTTTATATTTACAAACAGATGAAAATTGATGTCCGGAACGCTCCCCTGGTCATCTCCGGTGAAATGTGCACAAAACTGATCTATTTTGACACGCTCAAAAAATACATACCGGATCTTTCATATGCGGATGCACCGGAGGACTTCTCACTGGCTCCGGTCTTGTATCCCGTTTCCTTTTATAAGTTTCAGAATTTGTTTAGCCTGCACAATTGCGAATCATCGGCGGAAAATACAAAGGAAGGAGCATAGCTGTTCACAGGAGCTTTCACTCCAGACCCACGACCGACTTTGCCAGAGAGGGCATATTCAATATAATGTCCAACCATTTTGATTTTCAGGAAGTACATTTCCTGGATCTGTATTGCGGCACGGGAAGCATTGGCATCGAAGCATGCTCGCGAGGATGTGCAAAAGCTGAGCTGGTTGATATCAACAGACAGGCTATTCACCATCTGAACCGCATCATACGGGAATTTGATCTCAAAGGTGCGCGGGCTGTCTGCATGGAATCCCTTGAGTTTTTGAAGATATGCCGTGACCGCTATCATCTGGTATTTGCCGATCCACCCTATGATTACAGGCTGCTTCCGGAATTGCCCACTCGCGTCTTGAAAAGCAACGTTTTGTTACAGGACGGATGGTTCATCCTGGAACATTCCTCAAAATACAGATTTTCAGAAAACACTCAGCTCATTGATGAACGTCAATATGGTGGCGTTCACTTCAGCATTTTCCGCGGAAATTAATTTCATGAAATCGTTTTGATGGAATGAAATTTCAATTATTTTTGCAAAACTTATGGTGCGGTAGTTCAGTTTGGTTAGAATACCGGCCTGTCACGCCGGGGGTCGCGGGTTCGAGCCCCGTCCGCACCGC
>JAFGRC010000019.1 GCA_016935355.1 Bacteroidales bacterium | reverse complement strand
GCGAGCTTGCAGGAATGTCGGACCGTACCATAACCATGCACGACGGAAGACTGGTGAACTGACAGGATGCTGCAATCAAAATGATTATGCCGGTCACCTGCGAATCCCTGATTTCTGAAAACCAAAAAATATCAATTACAGTGGTATGCTATCTGATCAGGAAATAAAGGAATTTCTGGAATACCATTACCACAAATACAACCGTCCTGAATTCACCGAATCGGATCCCGTTCAGGTACCCCATTTGTTTTCGCTTCCGGAAGATATTGAAATAGCCGGTTTTCTGACCGCGTGCATTTCATGGGGACAAAGAAAAACGATTATCAGCAAATCCTTTGAGCTGATGCGGATGATGGGGTATCAGCCATACAGTTTCATTATGTCCGGTGATCCGGAAGTTTTTGAACAGGCTGAAACGTTTTGTCACCGGACTTTCAACGGCACTGACATGATCTTTTTCCTGCGGTCATTGCAAAATATTTATAAGCATCATGGGGGTTTAAGAGCAATATTTGAAAGAGCTTTCAGGCAGTATACCGAAACCGGCATGGTATTGCAGCATTTCAGAAAAGTTTTCTTTGCGATCTGGCATCCTGCCAGATCGCAAAAGCACATACCTGATGTATCAAACAACTCTTCAGCAAAACGGTTGAATATGTTCCTTCGGTGGATGGTGAGGAATGACGGACAAGGCGTGGATTTCGGTCTCTGGAATCATATAGATCCTGCCCGGCTAAAAATCCCGCTTGATGTGCACACCGGAAATGTGGCAAGGCAACTGGGACTGCTTAAGAGGAAACAGAATGACTGGCAGGCGGTGTGTGAACTGACTGACAGACTGTGCGAATTTGATCCGGATGATCCCGTGAAGTATGATTTTGCACTTTTCGGACTGGGTATTTTTGAAAAGATTTAATTCTAATTTCCTCCCCTTTCAGGATTAAGAAAATAGTCCTTAGTCATCTTTCACACCCACACCCACACCCACACCCAAATCACCCAAACCTCAATTCTCATGCTCTTTCACACCCACACCCACACCCACACCCACACCCAAATCACCCACACCCACACCCACACCCACACCCAATAGGGTATGTAGCTGAAAGCCGAAGAAGTATATATAATGTCGAACGATTATTTCAAGTTTAAACGATTCACGGTTAATCAGGATAAATGTGCCATGAAAGTTGGCACAGACGGTGTATTACTGGGTGCATGGACGAAGGCTGAGGGAGTCCGGAGGATACTGGATGTGGGGACCGGGACAGGTGTCGTTGCCCTCATGCTTGCACAACGCTCGAAAGCAATGATTGATGCTGTTGAGATTGATGAAGATGCTGTCCGGCAGGCACAGCAGAATGTTGCGGCCAGTCCGTGGAGCGACAGGATTCATGTTTACCATACTTCATTTCAGGAATTCTATATACAAAGGAATTTCTTATATGATCTGATCGTTTCAAATCCTCCCTATTATCATCATGCGCTTAAGTCCAAAGGAGAATTTCGCACCACGGCCAGGCATACTGTAAAACTCAATTACAATGAGCTGATTGAATATGCTGCCAAACTCCTTACCGCTGAAGGAAGAATCAGTGTGATTGTCCCGCATGACATATCGGATGCCTTTGTGGAATATGCATGGTTTAACCAGCTTTATCCACTCAGGATCCTGAAAATCCGCTCAACTCCTTCAAAACCGTTTTCACGGACGGTTATTGAATTTATCAGAAAGAAAAATCACAGACCGGAAATCTCTGAATTTACCATCATGCAGGGAAATAACCGGTCAATTACTGAAGAATACAAACGCCTTACAGCCGAATATTATTTGTGAACACCCCGGCCGGAATCATTTTTCAGGTATTGTCGGGCTGACGTACCAATGTTACGGTTTCCGTTCTTTTAACAACCAATGCCGGACCGGAATCAATACCAACACCCACATGATCTGGGAGACGATCAGGTAAACGTTTACTTTCCCCGCAAAAAACAGGGTGGCAATGGTCACGCCCAGTCCGATATTGTTGGCACCGGAGCTGATGGCCAGTGTTCTGCGTGTACCGGCATCTTTCTTGGGCATGAACAGGAAACCCAGTAGATACATTATCCCATACATTAATAAGGAAGCAACTGCATAAATACCGATCAGTCCTGGATTTTCCAGAATGGTTGCTTTATTCTTGGCCGTTACGGTTATACCAAGCACACAAAGACAAATGAGCGTGAACAATGAGTTGTATTGATGCATGATGGTACTGACAGCTTTTAGTCTCCTGAGCGGCAGGTGAATCAGGAAAGGCATGACAATGGTCCACAACAGGGTAAGGAATAAACTACCGGCCGGCACTTCCGCAGAAGCACCCAGCAATAACCTCAGGATAAACGGAATGGTGAGAATTGACAGAAAACTCGTGAACAGTAAGATCTTTAGCGACAGATCGGCCTTTCCTCCGAAAAGCACTGAAAATGCAGGTGAAGATACCGCCGATGGCAGTAACAGTATCAGCAGAACGATCATTGCTGCCAAACTGCTAAATTGATCAATCACCAGAAAAAGCAAAATGGGCAGAAGTATAAAACGCACAATGATAAATTGTACAGAAATCTTAAAATCCGTCATAAGGGACTGAAAGGAGAGGTTGATCTGGAAAAAGGAAGAAAAAATGATCAGAGCGAGAGAGATAATGACAACAATTGCAGTATGTTCCCCGAATGATGGTAAGAACATGCCTGCCAGACATGCACCCAGCAATATTACACTGAAAAAACGGTTGATCTGCTTCATCATCAAAGACAAATATATATATTTGAAGACATATTATAAACGACGTAACGATTCATCTACCATGAGCATTTTCCAAAAGAAAAGGGGAGCCTGGGGATCGCGTCTCGGCTTTCTTTTGGCAGCTGCAGGATCTGCAATCGGACTGGGCAACATCTGGAGGTTCCCATACATAACAGGCGAAAATGGCGGTGCCGCATTTGTTATTCTTTATCTTTTCTTTGTGTTTGCTATTGGATTGCCGGTGCTGATCGCAGAACTGACTATCGGAAGAAATACCCGGAAAAATCCTGTTGGAGCTTTTAAAAAGCTTTTTCCGAAGACCTTATGGAAGTGGGTCGGGGCGTTGGGTGTTTTCACAGGGATTGCCACATTATCCTTTTACGCTGTTGTTGCCGGTTGGGCACTCGGCTATTTCATAAAGACCTTGCTGGGGGATTTCAACCAGGCAATTACCGGCGCACAGTCGGAAACCATTTTTTCGCAATTTTCATCCAATCCGTTGTTCGTGATCGGTCTGTTTTTCCTGTTTATCCTGTTGACTGCTGTTATTGTTAAAGAAGGGGTTTCTGCCGGCATTGAAAGATGGTCAAAAATACTGATGCCCGTTTTGTTTATATTGCTGATTGTACTTGCTGTTTATTCAATGAGTCTGGAAGGGGCAGGCAGAGGACTGGAATTTTACCTTAAACCAGATTTTTCGAAAATTACTCCCACGACTTTTGCAATGGCACTCGGACAGGCCATGTTTTCTTTGGGAATTGGCATTGGTATTATGATCACTTATGGGAGTTATTTATCAAAGAATGACCATCTGGTCGGATCGGCAAGTATTGTTGTACTTTTTGATACGGTAATAGCCATCATTGCGGGATTGATCATTTTCCCGGCCTTGTTTGCCATGAATATGGATCCTGCAGGGGGACCGGGACTAATCTTTAACGTATTGCCGTCGATCTTTGCAAAAATGCCAATAGGAACGGTATTCGGCGGCGGGATATTCCTGTTGATTTCCCTGGCTGCACTGACTTCAACCATATCCATTCTTGAGCTGCCCGTATCTTATTTCATTGACGACCGGAAATGGTCGCGTAAAAAGGCCACCTGGTTGATCAGCCTGATTGCCTTCATAATGGGAATTCCTTCAGCCCTTTCCATGGGCGCTTCCGATTATCTTTCAGATATTCCTTTTTTTGGAATGGGCTTCCTGGATATGATGAGCATTGTTTTTGCCAATTATGCACTGACCATTGGTGCCTTTTTCATTTCGGTCTTTGTCGGCTACAAATGGGGTATCAAAGCTGCTGTGAAGGATATTGAGCAAAGCGGACATAAATTCAGACTCAAAGCCGTCTGGGCATTCCTGATCCGGTTCATTTGCCCCGTAGCCATTGCAGTCATTCTGGGCTACATCATGATAACTGGCAATTACCTGAATTGAGAGAAATAGACCCTGATCAGGTTGTGAACACACCGGGTTTGCAGCCTTTTAATAGATTACTTCAATTTGCTTGACTTCCTTGTTTTTATGTTGTAATTTAATTGCAGATTAATGGATTAAATTCAATATCCGATATCATCAATACAATTTTCAAGACACCATGAAAAAGCCGCTATTTTTTGTTATACTGATTGTAACCAGTATAACTGCATTCAGTCAGATCCAAAACAGGATCATCGACGAAATCAACTATGAACAGGGTTTGCATTCACTTTTAAATTATGCAATATTTCAGGACCATAAAGGATTTATTTGGATTGGAAGTGGCTGGCAGCAAGGCGGTTATGGTTTGCAGCGATATGACGGTTATGAATTTATCAATTATGATCAGATAAAAAGTTCAATAAACAATATTACCGAAGATGTGAGAAGACTGTTGTAGGTGAGTACAAATGATGGCCTTTACATAATGAATCTTGAAAATGAGAAATTCATACATTATGTTTCATTCAATACCTCGGAATCTGATACAATAAATAAAATATTAGAAGGCACAGATGGGATCATATGGTGCGGAACCAATAACGGTTTGTATAAAATGGAACCGAAGGTAAAAGATGGAGTAAAGCTAAATGAGCTGATCTTTAAAGAAGGAATTGAATCAGCTTTTGATATTAAACTCACCAGATTAAATAAAACTGATTCTGCGGCAAATCCGGTACTGGATATTTTTGAAGATGGCCAACAGCGCATCTGGGTAGGGGATTATTCAGGTCTTTTTGTTTATAACAGCGAGGCGGACGAGTTTATTCGCATGGATGACGATGAAAGTGGAAACTCGAGAATATTTATGCAGACTGTTTCCCAAATTACAGAAGAAAGTCCTGATATACTATGGGTAAAAAATTCATACGGATTTACAAAAATATCCAACATAAACGCTGCATTTTCAAAAACGGCCGGTGACAAAACAGAACTTGACTTCAGCCAGTATTCACCTTCAGAATGGTTCTATAATTTGTCTTCGGGTAGATATCCTTCGGGACTACCATATAGCTTTATATCAGAATTCCTGATGGACAGCCGAAAGAATATATGGTTTGGAACTTTAATCAATGGATTGATCAAAATGAATCTGGATCAAAAAGGATCAGCAGTTTATGAAGAAATATACACGGAAACGAATGAATATAAAGGTAATCTTTTCGAACATGTAAGTTCTTTGATGGAAGATCGAACCGGCCTGATATGGGCAGGACATGAATCGGGAAGGATCACAAAAATCCGCGAGGGAGGTATTATATTTACTCCAGTTTCAGAAATGTTGAAGGATAATCCGCCATATTATAACAGTTACAATAAATTTCACGAAGATGCAGATGGAAACCTCTGGGTTTGCAATTATAGCAGCGGGTTATATAAAATCAATCCCGAAGGGAAAATTATTAATTACAGGATAACAGAACCCGGTGTGTTTTACAGCAATGGAAACATGACCGTTTCATTACTTGAAATCGATCCGAGTATATTTTGGATCGGTGCCTATCCCGGAATATTTCAGTTAAATACCGGAACGGGAGAATCCCGCAGGTTGTTTGCACAATCTGTTAATGATCAGATTTATGATTTTTTAAAGATTGAAGACTGTATTCTTATCAGAGGTAACATAGAAGGATTCTGGATTTATAATATGAAAACCAATGAATTAGATCATTATACAACGGATCCGGATGACTCATTGGGATTGAAATCAAATGCAATCACTTCATTTGATAAAATGAAAAACGGTGAGGTATGGATTGGTACAAGAAATCAGGGACTGACAAGGTTGACCTTAAATACAACAACGGGAGAGGTGAATTTCCTGCCGCTTCCTGATGCAGTAATGATAAACAGGAAAATAATCATTGAAGACAGCAGGTGGATCAACAAGATTTATGAAGACGAAAAGGGTATATTGTGGTTCGGGACAGCAACCGGATTGATAAGACTGGATCCCGGATCGGGTGAAATACAGAAATGGGATCAGAAAGACGGACTGTCCAATAACAACATCGTTTCCATTGAGCAGGACAACAATGGAAATATGTGGCTGGCGGGTGCTGACGGCATTTCCATGTTGGATCCTGTGACGGGTGTAATCAGGACTTTTAATGAACATGACGGTCTGCCAAAAGTAAAGAACATGTATTCTATTTCCTATAAGGATAAAAAAGGGCTGCTGTATTTTGGCGGAGTCGGGGGATTTTATAGTGTCGATCCTTACAAGCTATCCAGGAACGATATGATTCCCACAATTGCAATTACAGACTTTAAATTGCACAGTAAGTCCATCCAGGTTGATTCCGGCAGAAAGGCTGTATTAACAAAGAATATATCTTATACTGATGAAATTAACCTGAAGTACAACCAGAATGACCTGTCATTTTCTTTTGCTGCACTGGATTATAATGATCATGCAAAGAACAGGTATGCATACATTCTGGAAGGATATCAGGAAGAATGGATCGAAACGGGCGCGGATAGTCGTATTGCAACATACACAAACCTGGATCCGGGCGAATATACTTTCAGGGTAAAGGGTTCAAATAATGATGGCGTCTGGAATGAAGAAGGTACCTCTATCAACATTATTATCCATCCCCCCTTTTGGAAAACGACTCTGGCGTACATTACCTATGCTGTTATTTTACTGTTACTGCTCCGTGGATATATCTTCTGGCGTACAAGAAGGATCAGAAAAGAGAAAGTTGTGCTCGAAAAACAGGTATCTGAAAGAACACAGCAAATCGAAAAACAAAAGGAAGCGTTAAAAGTTGCGAACACCCAGCTTCAAGAACATGAACAAGAGTTGCAGGCTGCAAACACGCAGCTTGAAAAACATCAGGAAGAATTGCATGAGGTGAACACACTTCTTGAAGAACAAAAGGAAGAGCTCATGCAGCAAAAGGAAGAGCTGCAGGCCACGCTTGAGAACCTTCGGAAAACACAGGAACAGCTCATCGAGTCGGAGAAAATGGCTGCTGTAGGAGGACTTGTTGCAGGCGTTGCCCATGAGATCAATACCCCGGTGGGCATAGGCATCACGGCAATAAGCAATCTGCAGGATGATATTCAGAGAATGGCAGGACTTTATGAAAAAGACAAGATCAGCCGGGAAGATTTTAAGGAATTCTTGCAATCATCTGACAATGTTTCGAAACTTATACGCAAGAATCTGGAGCGTACTGCTTCTTTAGTCCAGAGCTTCAAACAGGTATCCACGGATCAGGTTACGGAGCAACAGCGTGTATTCGAATTAAAGGATTACCTGGATGATATTTTGCTGAGCCTGCAACCGAAATTCAGTGGTAAAAAGATAAATGTTATCATTGAATGTGATGACAAGCTGAAATTGAATTCTTATCCCGGTGTGTTTGCCCAGATCTTTACCAATCTGATACTGAATAGTTTGCAGCATGGATTTCAGGACAGGAACAAAGGTGCTGTAACCATTAAAACTGAAATGGACAAGGAGAATCTGAAAATCAGTTACGCAGACGATGGTTCCGGCATAAGCAGAAAGGACCTGCCTCATATATTCTAACCTTTCTATACATCTGATCAGCGACGCGGGACGGGGCTGGGACTGAACATCATTTACAACCTTGTCAGGCAAAAATTGCATGGCACCATCACCTGTGAAAGTGAGACAGGGAAAGGCGTGTTGTTTAAGATCGAAGTTCCATTGACATGAAAAAGCAACTCTGCTCTATCGATCCAAAAAGCCTAAAAGACTGTTTTGCTTGAAATACTTATACTTCGGTAAAGGCTCGAATTCGCGCATAAATTATTCTGCTTTCATGGTAAGGGTTCCCTCCCAGGTGTGGTGGCTCAGATTATCCTCTGTGCTGTTATAACAATGGGTCATGCCTCCGCCGGTTGCTCCTTCAAAACGACCGGTTCCTCCGGTAAATTCAAAAGGATCATTCCATTTGTTT
>JAFGRC010000103.1 GCA_016935355.1 Bacteroidales bacterium | reverse complement strand
TGTTATGATCATCGGGACTCCGGATCACTGGCATTGCCTGCAATTCGTCGATTCCCTTGCGGCAGGAAAACATGTTTATGTCGAAAAACCACTGGGAAATTCAATTGCCGAGATCAGCATTATGGAAAAAGCTGCAGTGAGATATGGCAAATTGATACAGATCGGGCAATGGCAGAGAAGCCAGCCTCATTTTGTCGATGCAATTAATTACCTGAGATCAGGTGCGCTGGGACGCATCCGTACCTGCAAGGCATGGTCATATGTCGACTGGAAAGGGCCCGTTCCGAAAGTACCGGATACACCGGTACCTGAGGGTGTGGATTACAGCATGTGGCTTGGTCCGGCCCCTATGCGACCTTTCAACAGGAACCGATTTCATTTTACATGGCGCTGGTACTGGGAATATGCCGGGGGGCTGATGACGGATTGGGGTGTGCATCTTATTGATTACATATTATACGGAATGCAAAAAACAACTCCGGAATCCGTAATGGCCATTGGCGGTAAGTATGCCTATCCCGATGATGATATGGTCACTCCCGATACCATGACCGCCGTATATGATTTTAAGGATTTCACAATGGTCTGGGAACACACCATTGGTATCGGACTGGGGAACTGGAGCAGGCCTCACGGAATGTCATATATTGGTGAGAACGGTACGCTGGTGCTCGACCGCAACGGATGGGAGGTAATACCTGAGAAAGACAAAATTGAGGCACTGCCTGTACAAAAGAATGTTGGAGTTGGTCTCGACCTGCACGTGCGGAATTTTATCGATTGTCTGAAAAACAATACCCCTCTGCAGCTTCATGCAGGCATCGACGTGGGCAGAAATGTCGCACTTGTGGCACAAATGGGTAACATTGCTTTCAGGACCGGTGAAAAAATCGGCTGGAACGATGCCAATCAGGCTTTTGACACCGGAACAGCCAATGCATTGATCACTCCTGCTTACCATAACGGCTGGGAATTACCGGAACTATAACTTTAACCACATTTATGTCACTTTATCCGGGTATGGGTATTAAAAAGAAAGAAAAACCTGAGGATCAGAGGTGCCAAAGTTCTCAGGCTATGGTGAATACTTCACCCGGGGCATATCTGGAAGTCGGGAGAATTTTGTATTTGTTGACCATCTCCCTGAAACGGTTCATGGCTTTTTCGGGCGTATTGTTTGCAGCAGAGAGGTGACTGAGGAATACCATCTGCAGCTGACTTCCTGAATGGTTTTCCAGCAGTTCGAATGCCTGGTCATTTGACAGGTGACCCCGTTCAGAAGCGATCCTTTGTTTCAGCAACCAGGGATAGGAGCCTTCCCACAGCATTTTCTCATCATAGTTTGTTTCCAGAAAAAGTGCATGGCACCTGTTGAGATGATGTACAACCTGATCTGAAGAACTTCCTATATCGGTCAACACCCCTGTGTTAAATCCGTTGTATTCTATTCTGAAGGAACAGGGTTCTGCAGCATCATGGTTTTTCAGGAACGGATGTATGATAAAAGATCCCGTGCTCACTTCGGAACCGGGTTCAAAAAATCCCGGTGCGTCAGGCCGGTGAACGGAATACATGGCAGCATATGTTTTTGCAGTCAGATAGACAGGGATCTTCAGTCGTTTGCTCAGGACCCTTGCTCCGCTCGTATGGTCGTAATGTTCATGTGAAATGAACACTGCTTTTACCTTTTCCGGATCCAGGTTTTGCTGATGCATGCGGGAAATGATCCTTCTTGCCGAAATACCCGCATCTATCAATACTGCCTCATGCCTGTTGCCGATATAATAGCAGTTCCCGTTACTGCCCGATGCCAGGGCGCATAATTCAATCATCCTTATTCCTGCTCCTACCCGTTTATGATCAGGGATCAATTTATTAAACTTTCATCGAGTCCGCATTATCTTATAATGTTAATTTCCACTTTTTATCAACTGCCTGCTCAATCCCCGTTTATAGCACGCGTAAAAAATAAAACCTGAGGATCTGTCATTTTTGATTAACCAAATTTTTAAATCCGTTAAAGTTTTATTAATGTTGTGATATAAAATTTACTGCAATGAAAAAAACAATCAATCAAATTCCGGGAATTGTTCTGATTTCCGTTGTAATGATCATGATCATCAGCGGATGTTCAATCAGGAAATGGGAAGAAACCGTCACGAAAACCCTGAGGGTCGTAACGAATAAAAATGGCCAGACACTCGGGTATTCCACAACATCAGGTGTGAGTCTGCTTACCGATAAAGGATTTGCATTCAAAGACCTGAATAAAAACGGAGAACTTGATGTTTATGAAGACTGGCGACTATCAGCTGATGAACGTGCTGCCGACCTCGCATCAAAACTTTCCATAGAGGAAATTGCCGGTTTAATGTTATATAGTGCGCATCAGGCTATTCCGGCAGGCGGAGGCAGGTTCGGTGCAGCGACCTATAACGCACAACCTTATGCGGAAAGTGGTGCACTGCCATCGGATTTGTCCGATCAGCAAATTGACTTCCTGACCAATGACAACCTGAGACATGTACTGATCACCTCGGTTGAAAGTCCGGAAGTAGCTGCAGTCTGGAATAACAATGCTCAGGCCCTTTGCGAAGGCATTGGATTTGGCATCCCCGCAAATAATAGTTCGGATCCGCGTCACGGAACGACTGCAGATGCAGAATTCAATGCAGGTGCCGGCGGAAGCATTTCAATGTGGCCCGGATCACTGGGTATGGCAGCAACTTTTGATCCTGCGGTTGTGAAAAAATTCGGAGAAATCGCATCCATTGAATACCGCGCCCTGGGTATATCAACCGCCCTGTCACCCCAGGTTGACCTTGCAACGGAACCCCGCTGGGGTCGCGTAAGCGGGACTTTCGGTGAAGATCCGCAATTGGCCGCCGATATGGCACGTGGTTATGTTGAAGGATTTCAGTCTTCTGCCGGAGAAACCGAAATTGCATCCGGCTGGGGTTATAGCAGTGTAAATGCAATGGTAAAACACTGGCCGGGCGGAGGTTCAGGTGAAGGCGGCCGTGATGCCCATTATGCTTATGGAAAATACGCTGTGTATCCAGGTGATAACCTTTCTGAGCAGTTGACCCCTTTTGTCAATGGTGCATTTGATTTGGAAGGCCCGACAGGTATGGCATCAGCAGTAATGCCATATTATACCATTTCGTACAATCAGGATGATGTGTATCATGAGAATGTCGGCAATTCATACAGCAAGTATATGATCAACGACCTCCTGCGGGGAACATACAATTATGAAGGCGTGGTATGCACCGATTGGGGGGTGACACATGACGTAACGGCAATAGATGGATTTGGTTCAACTCCCTGGGGTGCCGAGAGTCTAACGGAAGCAGAAAGGCATTACAAGATCATCATGGCCGGAGTCGATCAGTTTGGCGGCAACAATGATGCCGGTCCGGTCATCGAAGCATACAACATGGGCGTGGCAGAATACGGCGAGGCAGTTATGCGCGCCCGTATGGAACAATCAGCTGTGAGGTTGCTTAAAAATATCTTCCGCGTTGGCCTTTTTGAAAATCCTTATCTTGACGTTGAAAAAACCAAAAGTACGGTTGGCAATCCCGAATATATGCAGGCCGGTTATGAAGCCCAGCTTAAATCCATCGTGCTGTTGAAGAACAGCAATAACGTGCTCCCACTTGATCAAAATACAACAGTTTATATTCCAAAGAGATACAGCCCCGCAATGCAAGGAATGTTTGGAGGTTCCGCAGCAGAAGGAAGCTGGACTGATCCGATCAATATGGATATTGCACGGCAATATTTCAATATAACGGACAATCCTGATGAAGCCGATGTGGCACTGGTCGTGATCAGCAGTCCTTCCGCCGGAAGCGGCTACAACAGGGCAGACGCACAGGCAGGCAGAAACGGATATATTCCCATGAGTCTTCAATACGGACCTTACAGGGCTGAATTCGCCCGTGATCCCAGCATCGCCGGTGGTGACCCTCTGGAGAATTTTACCAACAGGACTTTTAAAGGTAAAACGGTTACATCCTCGAATACAACGGATCTGAATCTTGTTCTGGATACTTATTCCAAAATGAAAGGCAAACCGGTAATTGTATCGATAAGCATTTCCAATCCAATGGTTTTCAGTGAATTTGAGGATAAAGCAAATGCCATTGTGGTAAATTTCAGAGTTCAGGCTCAGGCCATTCTGGAAATATTGTCCGGCAATACGGAACCTTCCGGTCTGCTGCCCCTTCAAATGCCTGTTAGCATGAAGGTCGTTGAAGAGCAATATGAGGATGTACCGCATGATATGCAATGTCATGTTGACACTGAAGGGAATACTTATGATTTCGGATTCGGGCTGAACTGGTCAGGTGTTATCAATGATGACAGAACGGCAAAGTATAAGAAATAAATCCCTGATCCCAGTGCACCTTTCAGGATCCGGAATTCATGATTCGGTTTTTGCAGGATCATGGGGCACGGTTTTGTAATTCAGGATCAGAAGTTGTTCAATTCAGTAAAGACCTCGTGGCATCCCGCTCCGGGAGAATTGTTACGGATAACCAGAAAAGAGGCTGGCATAACATAACCTTACAGCCTCTTTTATGTTTTTTCCGGAATCGGTTTCTCCGCATGAATAAATTTATTACTTTCATACACGTATAATTTTTTTTAAAGGTCGTATGGAACCTCCATGTCTGCAAACTATATTCATGCTCGTTTCATACCCATATAATTGTGTTTTTAATGGTCGTTGCATGATTTAACTAAAACAATTTGCCATGATACAGGAGAGATTTGTTGATTATGTCAAAGAGAGTATAAAAAAGAACTGGGATATTACCGCACTCTCTGATTATAAAGGAGAAAGTATGACCTATTCAGAAATAGGAAATCATATTTATAAATTCCACCTGCTTTTTGACCACATCGGAATCAAAAAAGGCGACAAGATTGCCCTGGTTGGAAAAAACTCTGTCCGCTGGTGCGTTATTTATCTTGCCGTAACTTCATACGGGGCTGTTATTGTTCCGATTCTTCCTGATTTCATGCCGGAGGACATCCAGTCCATTGTCAACCATTCTGATTCAGTACTGTTGTTCAGTTCTGATTCAATTTACCAGAACATTGATCCCTCCAAATTAACAGCTGTAAAGGGGATAATATCTTTAAACTCATTCGGACTGCTGAATTCCACTTCGCCAAGGATCAGACCGGCAATTGAACAGCTGGATGTGGAATTTGCCAAAAACTTTCCAGAAGGACTTAATGCCGAACAGTTCACAGTGCCTTCAGTCAGCAACAATGAACTTGCTGTCATCAGCTATACTTCAGGAACTACCGGCTTTTCCAAGGGGGTAATGCTCCAGCATAACAGTCTGGCTGCGAACGTCAGATTTGCACAGAACAATATGCCGCTTATCCCCGGTGACCGCATTGTATCATTTTTGCCGCTCGCGCATACTTACGGCTGTGCATTTGAATTTCTGTTCCCTTTTTCTATCGGTTGCCATGTAACCATTCTCACCAAATCACCATCGCCGCAGGTAATCATGCAGGCTTTTCAGGAGGTGAAACCCCGGCTGATATTATCCGTTCCCCTGGTTATAGAGAAAATTTATAAAGCAAAGCTGATACCTGTCATCAGTAAATGGCACATGAAAATACTCCTGGGCACCCCACTGTTAAAAAAAGTCCTGCATAAAAAGATCAGGGCTAATCTGATGCAGGCATTTGGCGGTAATTTCACTGAACTGGTCATTGGTGGTGCAGCTTTTAATCCCGAAGCCGAAGCTTTTTTCAAAAAAATCAAATTCCCTTTTGCAGTTGGTTACGGAATGACAGAATGCGGACCGCTTATCAGTTATGCACCCTGGACGGAAAACAGGCTGGGAGCATCCGGAAGGTCTGTAGACACGCTTGAAGTTACGATTGATTCTGAGGATACACAAAATATCGTTGGTGAAATCATTCTGCGCGGGGAAAACGTTATGACAGGATATTATAAGAACGAAGAAGCATCCAAAGCGATTATTGACGATGAAGGCTGGCTGCATACCGGAGACCTCGGTGTGATTGACAGGGATGGTTTCATTTATATAAAGGGAAGAAGCAAAAGCCTGATACTCGGCGCCAGTGGTCGTAATATCTATCCCGAGGAAATTGAAGCCCCCATAAACAACATGTATTATGTGAGCGAATCGGTAGTTGTGCAAAGGGGAGAAAAGCTGGTAGCCCTCATTTACCCCGATAAAGAAAAAACAGAAAAAGAGAATATCTCACAGGACGATCTGGTCAAAATATTCGACCAGTATCGAAAAGACCTGAACAAAAGCATTCCTGGCTATATGAACGTTTCCAGGTTTGAGATCCGAGATGAGGAATTCGTAAAAACCCCGAAAAGAAGTATCAAAAGATATCTTTATAAATAAAATCAGGAATTAGCCACTTTCTTCCCTCTTGCAAGTGACGCAAAAACGCCAAAAAAGCAAAGTGCAGCAAAGATCAGGAAAATGATCTTCAGACTTTTCATGAACGGTAATACATTTTGAATGTTGATCTGTGCCTCACCGATAAAAATGTGAATGGCCATAGCGGCAATGGCCATACTGAACATTTGTCCGGTTGCCCTCATGGTTCCCAGTGTTGCTGAAGCAATCCCAAGATATTTTTTTTCGACTGAACTCATAACAGAATTTGTATTGGGAGCAGAAAACAAACCGAATCCAAAACCCAGGATGACCAGGGATATGATCAGGTAAAAATCGGGGGTGCCGGATTTTAAAAATATCATAAAGAGGAGTCCCACCACAATTACAGCCATACCCGCGGATGAAAGGATCTGGGAATCGATCCGGTCAGACAGGCGTCCTGATATAGATGCGGTCAGTGCCATCACGACGGGTTGGGTCATGAGCAGGAGACCGGCATCTGCAGGCGACAGTCCCTTAATGTTCTGCAAATAAAGACTTAACACAAAAGTAATTCCAAAGGTAGCTGCATAATTGATCAGTGCCGCCAGATTCGAAAATGCGAAAATGCGGTTGTTGCTGAAAAGATTGATGCTTAATACCGGAAAATTCATGCGTTGCTCGATCATCACGAAAAAAACCATTCCGGTTAGTCCGGCAACAGTAAGTATAATCGCCAGATTGCCGGGTAATTTTGAAAAACCATACATCAGCGACAACATTGATGCAACATAGATAACAGATCCTTTCAGATCAAACCGGTCATTTCTTGCTTCAGCCCATTCAGCCCTCACGCCAAAAAGAATCCCCAGCATAACCAACAATCCTGCAATTCCGTTGGTATAAAAAATGCTTCTCCACCCCAGATGCTCGGTCAGAATCCCTCCCAGCCAGGGCGCAGCTGAGAGTCCAACATACACAGCCATAGTATTTAAACCGATTATTCTTCCCCGGATTTCAGGTGGAAACGCAGAAATCACAATTGCCATACTTGAACCCACCATCATAGCACTTCCCATACCCTGGAGAAATCTTGAAATTACAAGCATGGTACCGGAAAAAGAAAGGGAACATAAAAATGTGGCAACAACAAAAAACAGGTTGCCCCATAGCAGCATTTTTCTTCGCCCGATAATATCCGCAAGCTTTCCAAAGGGAACGAGCATGGTGGCAGAGGATAACAGAAATGCCATGGCGATCCAACTCAGCGATACCGCATTCATGGACAATTCATTACCGATGGAAGGAAGCGCAATATTGACTGCCGATCCCATGAAGGGATTAAAGAAGGAAGACAGCATGATCACAGCCAGCAAAATTCCCCGGTTTACTTTTTCGGCTGAGCCAGATTTATTCATGGCCGCGAAATTATAAAACAGTCACGGAATCGCCAACTAAAACCTTGCTAAAACCTGAAAGGATTTTTGCTGTCTTATAAGCTATTGATCACCCGTTGTAATTTTTAAGTAATTTCCGGTGCAAGATCTTCCGGTTATTTAAGGTATATCCTTTAATGTTCCCTCCCCAGTTACTCCCTGAATTTTTCCTGAAGATTCAGCTGATTACACTCCAAATCCTTCCGCATTTCCAATGCTTTTGAAATGCTGTCAATGGCTGTCTCAAAACCTGTTTTCAGATATGTATTAAAATAGAAATCAGTAGGTTTGCTAAATCTCCTCTGTTTCCGTGATCTTGGCGAGAATGTCCGCATAAGGAAGTATTAAAAACTTCTTCTTTTCAAAATCAATCTCTGTACCTGAAAATGGTTTGTATACAACCACATCGCCTGGCTTTACTTCAGCATTTTCAATATTGCTCATCCAGACCAGCTTTGCAAATTTGGGTTTTTCCTTTACGCTATCAGGTATAATGATGCCTGAAGCTGTTTTTTGTTCGCCCGATTCGGTAATATCGAGCACTACGTTTTGATTTACTGGTAATAACTCTTTCATTTTTATTCGATATTATAATCATTATCCGTTAATACCCAGAGCATTGTTGATTTTAGTACGGTCAAACCCGACAATGATCTGTCCTTCAATTTCAGTTTGTGGAACACCCGACTGTCCGCTCCTTCTGACAAGTTCCTGAGCTGCCTGTTCATCCCGTGATATGTCGATATCGGTAAATGCGATCCCCTGTTTTCTTAAATAGACTTTCAGGGTGTTGCACCATGAACACGAGGGGGTTGAATATACTTTTACACTTTTTTGTGTTCTGCCCGACGCTTTTGACAGCGAATGAAAAATCGCATTCTCGGCAAGTGCTTTATAATAAGCACTCTCGTGACAGCCCTTGATCACATTTATAAATTGATCCCTTTCGAAAATCAGCAAAGCAGGGACAGTGGTTATCCCGTAGACTTGATGAATGTCCCGGACAGTGGAAACATCAGCGGCAAGCATACCAATTTCTTCCCCGTTTTTTACCGTGATGTTGGAAAGGTTCTTCAATGCACAACTGCTCAGTTCGCTACCCTGTTTGTACAACAACAGCAAAGAACGGGGCTTCTTTGATATTTCATTGATCAGCTCATTATGAGATCGTACACTTTTCATAAAATACCTAAATTAATAAATTTATTTGTTTGATCAGAAATTCTTTTGATTTAATACCTGCAAAACGGTTGACCTCTATTCCATCCCTGAACAATACCATGGTTGGAATTCCTTTTATATGATATCTGGAACTTATATTCGGATATTGTTCAACATTGAGTTTACAGACATTCGCACTTCCATCCAGTTCTTCAGCAACATCGTTCAATACAGGTGACATCATTTTGCAGGGTACGCACCATGAAGCCCAGAAATCGACAAGTGATACTCCCTTTTTAATCTGGTGTTGAAAGCTTTTATCGCTTAATATTCTGATCCTTTCGCTTGGAGCAACGTCCTCCATGTTTTTGAATTTCCGGAAATTATATATTCCATATCCCAGTAAAACCAGTAAGAGCGTTCCTGCTATAATAAGCGCCGTGTTCATGATATTGAAGTTAAAATTTGACGACTAGTTTTTTGTTTGATCCTGTTAATATATTCCGTTGCCGAAAGAGCAGCTATTGTACCGTCACTTATTGCAGTAGTCACCTGTCTGTATTTTTTAACAACGGAATCACCCGCTGCAAAAACACCCGGAACATTTGTTTCCATCTGCGAAGAAACCTGAATCTCACCCATAGCATTCTTTTCAATGAGACCGTCCAGAAATTCCGTATTGGGAACATATCCGATGAAGATAAAAACACCGTCAGTTTTGTACTGACGTATTGTTCCTTTATTGATATTCTTGATCTTAACGCCTTCCAGGTTTTCCTTTCCGTAAAATTCAACAATGGTCGATTCCATCATAAAGTCTATCCTGGGATTGTTTTGTGCTTCTTCAACAGCATGACGGTATGCCTGAAAATGATTGAACTGGTGAACAATGGTGACTTTACTGGCATATCTGGTAAGCGAGACCGCCTCTTCAAGTGCCGAATTGCCACCGCCAACCACCGTGATCTCTTTGCCGGTAAAGAAATCACCGTCACAGGTCGCGCAATAGGATATCCCGCGTCCTTTAAAACGGTCCTCTCCCGGAACATTCAGGTTACGGGGTCTGCCTCCCGGACTGAGGATCAGGGCATGGGACGTAAAGGTATCGCCATTTGCAAGTGTGACACTTTTAACGGCTCCCGAAAGATCAAGTTTTTTGCTGATTGTGTTCGTCTTAATTTCGCATCCAAACGATTTTGCCTGTTTTTTCATGATATTGGCGAGCTGGTATCCACTGACACTTTCAACACCAGGATAATTGGCGATCTCATGCGTCAGGATCAGCTGACCTCCGGCCATACCTTCCGTGAGTATAAGTGTTTTCAATCTGGCCCTGGACAGATATATGCCCGCCGTGAGTCCGGCCGGACCCGCACCAATAATGATTGCGTCATAATGATGATCAGGATGCATAACGCTCAACCTGTTTTGTTACGCCAAATTCCTGATTCAGAATATCCTTTACCTGTTCCATGGACTGTATGCTGCTGGTGGCCTTCACAATTTTACCGTTCTTATAATACACCACATACGGAAGTCCCATAAAACCCCGGCATTCGGGAGCATTACGGATTACGTGTGATTCCGGATTGTCAAATTCCATATCGTAAAACTTCACATGTTTGTATTCTTCCTCCAGATCTTCCATTATTCCGTAAACAGGGATACACATGGGACCCATACGGCCACAGCATACCATTACATTATTGTTTTCGCTGATAATTTTCTGATGATCAGCTGCCGATTCAATGTGTTTCAGATTTGTGTACAACATAATTTATGGTTTATTTGATTTATACAGATGTTTCACGATGCAAAATTAGCCGGTTATGCGCAGTCGTAAAAGCAGTTTGCCCTCTGGCTGTTCAATCCAACAATTGAAATACCTCAACTATTTTATTGATTTAGTTTTAACTTAGCTGTTTATTCTAATAATTAAAGATGAAAACCCTTTCCGAATCGGATAAAGACTTCATTTGTGATATTCAGGCACCCTGTTTTCAATCTCTTTCACCGGAAGAAATGGAAATCATGCAGGACAGCAGAACGCAGGTTCTGTTTCGCAAAGGAGAGAACCTTACCAAACAGGGAGCCTTTTCTTCCTATGTGCTTTTTATTATTAACGGACTGGTCAAGCAATATATTGAAGGTAACATGACCCGTAATTTCAACTTAAGTTTGCTGCAGGCAGGAGATCTGGCGGGCCTTTCCGTTGTTTTTGACCAGCAGGTATTCAACTATTCCACGCAGGCCCTTAAAGACACACAGGTATACCTCATCAACAAACCGGCTCTGGACAAAATTGTTAAAAGCAATGGCCTTTTTGCACACGGCATCATCAAACGTTACTGTGAACAAAACAATATGCTGCTTGGCACACTCGGAAATATGATGTATAAACAAATGAACGGCCGTCTGGCCGACACGCTGCTCTACCTGAGCGATCAGCGTTTCACAGACGAACAGGTTTTTTCATTGTTATCAAGAAAAGATATTGCAGATTTTGCTGGCATATCTGTGGAAAGCACTGTAAAATTGCTTAAAACCTTTGAAAAGGATGGTCTGATAAAACTGGAAGATAAAAACATCCGGATCACAAACATGCAGTCTCTGCTGGAAATCAGTAAGAAAGGATAATGCTTTAATTCATTACCTGAAAGGCTTAAGATCCTTCATATCCGGGTATGCATTTACTGCACAGCTGTCGTTAAAAATACCGGAAATGCCTTCATTACATTACCACCAATGAATTATTTGCCGGTATATGTTCGCAAGGCACATCAAACTGGATTGTGAAATCCAATGAATCAGCTTAGTTCCGAAATCCGCAAGAGCCTGTCCTCATCAACAATTTCAATGTTCGGGCCAAATATTTTAATGATTCCGTCTTTGCGCAGGTCGGAAAGTGAACGGATCACATTTTCCACGGTCATGCCAATATATTCAGCAATCTCTTTTCTGGATACCGGCAAATCAAACGATTTGCTATTATATATTTTCTTTGAAAAATAGAGAAGAATATATGCAATGCGTCCATAAAGCCGCTTTTGTTTAACTTCAAGGAAATCGAGGATAATCCTGTCAGTAGCTTTGTTCACTTTTTCGATCAGACTCAGTGTAAACTTTCCGTTTTGCGAAGCAATGCTTTTTACCTCTTCCATCCTGATGTTGCATGTCACTGAATCCTCTAGAGCAGCGACAGAATAATTGTATTTTTGTTCCGAAAATATACTCAACAGGCTTACAAAGTCAAGTGGCAATGCAAAACAAATAATTTGCTCCTTACCGTTGTTTCCACTTCGGTATAACTTGACCAGTCCCGTCTTCAGGTATATAAAGTCCTGGATTGCCTCACCCTCCTGAATGATTATATCTCCTTTGCTGTACTCATGCTCTGTTTTACGTGTACATATGGATTCAATCTCTGAGGTGGTGACATTCTCAAAGAAAAGGGATTTCAGTTCGCAACCCTCGCAATTGCATGTGTTTATACTTTCCATGACCACTATTCCAGTAAAATTACAATAAATATTTCTTCTCTATGATAATTATCATCACCTGATACTTATCATATGCATGATCAGAAATTAAAAATGTATGTCCACTATTTTTGTTATTGAATTCACATTAAAACCAGTTGGCAACATGAAGAAAATAATCATACTCGGAGCAGGAACTGCCGGAACCATCATGGCAAACAGGCTGCGCAAAGCCCTTGACCGGGAAGAATGGAACATTACAATCATTGATAAGGAAAAAAGACATTATTACCAACCCGGTTTCTTGTTCATACCTTTCGGTATTTATGACAAGCAGGATGTTATCAAACCAAAAAGTGATTTTATCCCGGCCGGTGTAAGTTTATTGTATCAGGAAATTGACCGTATTGATCCCGAAAATCACCGTGTGGTTCTTACAAATGGCAAATCCCTTGACTACGATTTTCTCATTATCGCATCAGGTGCCAGAATAAGTCCTGAAGAAACACCCGGCATGAAAGATAAGTTCTGGCATAAAGAAATTTTTGATTTCTATACAGTTGAAGGAGCTTTAGCATTGCGCGAATATTTCAGGTCATGGGAAGGCGGTAAACTGGTTCTGGCAATTACTGAAATGCCTTTTAAATGTCCGGTTGCCCCAATTGAATTCGTTTGTCTTGCCGAAGCGTTTTTCACGGAAAAAGGAATCCGCGATAAAGTTGAAATATCATTCGTAACACCTCTTGCCGGTGCATTTACCAAGCCCGTTGCCACTCAGATGCTGAGCGACCTGCTGAAAGAAAAAGACATCAACATCATTCCTGATTTTTACATCGAACGCATCGATAATGAAAATAAGAAACTCATATCTTATGATGAACGGGAAGTCCCTTTTGATGTCCTCACCATTATTCCTGTGAATAAGGGCGCTGATTTCGTTGGTAAAAGCGGACTGGGAGACGATCTGAATTATGTTCCGGTAAACAGGCATACCTTGCAGCATGAAACTTATAAAGATATTTTTGCCATTGGTGATGCGGCTGACCTGCCGACATCAAAAGCCGGTTCGGTGGCACATTTTTCAGCTGACATTCTGTTCGAGAACATCCTCAGTGCGATTGACAACCGACCATTAAAAGCACATTTTGACGGACATTCCAATTGTTATATAGAAACAGGGTATGGAAAAGGAGCGTTGATCGATTTCAATTACGAGACCGAACCCCTGCCGGGAACATTTCCCCTGCCCGGGATCGGTCCGTTTGGACTTTTACAGAATACCAAGATCAACCATTATGGCAAATTGCTTTTCAGATGGATATACTGGCATATTTTACTGAAGGGGAAAGAACTGCCTATTGAAGCCGAGATGAGTATGGCCGGTAAACGGATGGTTAAATATTAATATACGAAATACAATGAACGAAAATGGCCAATTGCAGGGACAGATCGACGAGATCAACCGGAAGCTTGATACATTGCTGGATTACATGCATGAGCAGAAACTTAAAAGATCCTCTATGGAAGATCTGACATCAGATCTGTCCATCATCGGCAAGGACATGTATGACACGGCTGTTGCTGAACTTGAGAATTATTCAGTGGAACTGGATCCTGATATTTTAAAACTGTTCATGATCAAATTGCTGAAGAACATACCTGCATTTACCAGCATGGTTAATATGATCGAAAGCCTTTCAGATCTTGCCAAAGATGCCGGACCGATGGTAAATGAGATGATCATTGACCTAACTAAAAAACTGCATGAATTCGAAACCAAAGGGTATTTTGAATTTTTCAGGGAAAGCGGCAATGTAATTGATAATATCGTGAAAGTCTTCAACAGCATGAATATCGATGAAATGCCAGATTACTCTTATTGGAAGCTGTTAAAAGAATTTCGCAGTCCCGAAATGAGAAAAGGCATGACCTTTATGGTCATGTTCATGAAAAACCTGGCACAATACGGCAAAATTGAACCTGAAACCTTAAACGTTGAACGTTGAAACATCACACATTAAACATTAAACATTAAATATTATGGCAGAAAAAGTTTTAGCAGAAATCACGGTAAATGTAAATTCCGAGGGATACTTCGAAGATCCTTCGCAATGGACTAAAGAGATGGCCTTCGAAATGGCCAAGGAATACAACATTGATCTGACCGATAAACATTTTGAGGTTCTTGAGTATCTCCGTGAAAAACATATGGCAGGTGAACAGCTCACCATCCGTAAGGTAGGCAATTCAGGTATAACCGACATTAAAGGGTTGTATCAGCTTTTTCCGGGTGGTCCCTTAAAAATATCATCCAAACTGGCCGGAATACCCAAACCCGCAAGTTGTATTTAACAAGTTGTATTGTAAACAATTAAAATTAATAATATGGCACAAAAAGAAGAATATCCCCTGAAAAAAGTGTGCATCATCTGCGCCAAGGGAACGATTGAAGATGTATATGCAGCCCTGATCATGGCCAACGGAGCTGTAATGGAAGGCATTGAAGCCAAACTGTTTTTTACCTTTTTTGGACTGGACGCCATCACCAAAAAGCAAATGGACAAATTGCATACAGGCACAGTGGGAAATCCCGCATTGCGCATGCCTGGAGGATTACCGTTCCCAACAATATTGGGCATGCTACCGGGTGTTGAAGCCGGTGTATCAGCCATGATGAAAAGTCAGATGGAAAAACTCGACTTCCCTCCTGTCAAGGAATTTCTGGAAATGATCGTTGCAGGAGGAGGCGAGATTTATGCCTGCAAAATGGCTGCAGACATGTTCAAGATCAGGAAAGAAGATCTTACTGAGGAGGTAATTGATATTATAACGGTCGGCCGGTTCTATGAAATGTCCGGGGGACAGGGAACACAGATTATTTTTACATAAGGATTCATTTGGATATGGATTTCGTTAAATTTTTGTTGATTTTTTAATTGGATTGGTGAAAAATGGAAAAACCCGGTACTTGCACAAAGTTACCGGGTTATTTATATTCTTTTCAGACTGCTTATAGCCTTTCCGGATAAAATACCGAATCATAGAACAGCTGCATCTGAGCAGCATAATATACCCCGTATTTTTTGAAAGTTGCTTTAGTCTGTTCATTTGGCTTCCAGTCAAAGAATGCATGTCCGGCCCCGCCAACCTGTATATATTCTGCACGGTGACCAGCAGCGACCAACGCATCCAAATACGTTTGTACCATTTCATGGCGGATCAGGCCATCCCTTGATCCACGTGTCAGGTAATGCGGTACAGCCCTGTCAGCTGCATTTGGAATGTTATTAATTGGTGATACCGCCTGCGTCCATGTTGAATCTGCAGCAGGATCATCCGTATAGGTATTCAGACCTGCAAACACTCCGTAACTGGGTGCAGCAGCCTTAATGGCTGACATAACCTCTGCTCTTACCTGGTCAATTGACTTTCCGGCCGGTACGTAGGAAGGCATGTACTCAAATACACCCGGTGTTTTTCCAAAACCACCATCACCGATCTTGTGGGCCATAACAGCTACAGCGGCTGAGAGGTGTCCGCCCGCGCTGTCACCTGTAACGGCAATTTTATCCGGATCCGCTCCGTATTCCGCTGCATGTTCCATGATGTGCACGATGGCACCATAGCAGTCCTCGATAAGGTTGGCCATGGTATTGCCCGTTTCATCCCCGTCAAGCTGACCTGCCCAGCGGTAATCAATGCTGACAACCACATATTTGCCATCCCTCACAAGTTCTCTGGCAAGTCCCCTCATAATGTCCTCGCTGTTGGCCGACCAGCCGCCGCCATGGATAATGACAATGCAGGGAAGGTTTTTTGCCCCGTCCGGCGTGAAAACATCATATTTCAGCGTCTTGACACCCGGCTTTGCAAACACGATATCATGCTTGACGGTAAAGCCTTCAAGCGCGGAAGCTTCAATGAATGAAGCCCCGATGTGCTTATCCTGGTCAATGGTCACCGTAAACGTGGGGGTTGCAAATTCGGTGTACATCTGGCCAAACCGCCCCGGCACGGAGTAATAACCGGCATCGAATGCATAACCGGCATCAGGTTTGGCGGTTACAGTCACAACCGTTCCTTCCGGGTATATTCCGTCGGCAGGAAGGGCGGGACTCAGTGTCAGGTTGCCGTTTACAGGCTGGTCAATGGTAACGGTGTATGTGACCGGTTGCTCAGCACCAGTAGCTGAAAAACCGTTACTCAGAAACCCTGTACAACAAATCAGGAACCCTGAAATGAAAGTAAAAAGTAAGAGTTTTTTCATGGTTGTTGTAAGTTATTAGGTTAATAAAACGAATATTTAAAAGTATAATAATATTTTGTTGACTGGTCCTCTGGCGGAAAAAATACGCTCATTCCGTGAGAAAAGGTCTGATGTTCCTTTCAGCAATCATCCGCTTTAATGACGATTCATCGAACTGCAACCCACATCCCAAACGTTATATTAATGCACCAAACAGGACTGTTTCATCTATCAGGCTTTTTCGTCTGAATCTGCGGCTTGAATTCCTTTCCTTCATTAAGCAAATTTCAGCCTCTTCACTTACATGCAAGATCAGTGCTGCAACAATTATGAAAGACGGATCCTGTTTCCACAAGGATTGTAGAAGACGGTTTCTCCGCAATCACTTCTCAGCCTGCCATAGGCATCAACGCCTGTACAGTGGCATACCCCGATGGATTCTGGATGGTGTTTGTTGAGGTTGTCTGCTACCGCCCTGTATTGCTCACCGGTACAGCCGGACAGATGAAAGCCCCCCAGGACAAGTGCCACAGGCAACCTGAAATGTTTCACCGCTGCGGTCAGGATGTTGGATATTCCCCGGTGCGAGCAACCGCTGAAGACGGAGATCCTTCCTTTGTGCCGGACTACAAGGTACAGTTCATCCAGGAATTCGTCAGGTTTGTAATCCTCGTCGCGTCCTGTCATGAAACCTGTAAACCCTGTGTCTGCCTTGTTCTCAATGGGGATATTTGTCATGACGAACACATCCTCTTCAATTTCCAGGGGCTCATGAAGCAAGTGCGCCCGGTCAAATATATTCCTGTCAGTATGATCCATACCAATGTACTTCTTCCTGCCCTTCTGTCCCTTCAGTCCTTTCAGTCCGGTTCCATCTACCTCAGGCCTGTTATGCACCAGCTCCTTCAGTTTACCGGAAAAAGCTTCCTCTTTCAGATATAGTGCAGCCCTCTGATTCACTTCAAGTACGTCTGCCAGTCCCCCGGTATGATCGTAATGTCCATGACTGATCACAACATCATCCACCTCACCAAGGTTGATACCGAGTTGCCTGGCATTGTGCATCAGGGCATAACCCTGTCCCGTATCGAAAAGGATACCTTTTCCATTGACCTCGATCAGGAGCGATAATCCGTGTTCCGAGATCAGTCCCCGCTGATAGGTCAGATTCTCCGCCAGTGTTGTGATTGTCATGGTATGCAATAGTTTGGTTAAATAATTAGTAGTGCTGCAATCTCCTTTGGCATTGCATATGCCATCGAAACAATGAATATAATGAATTAAAATCAGTCTGAAGGGGTTCATCAACGACCATGGATGCCCTCAGCTGGAAGTTGCAGACAACGGATTGGGCATTCCAGAGGAAAACCTTGACAAAATATTCATTCCCTTTTATACCACCAAGGAATCCGGAAGCGGAGTCGGGTTGAGTCTTTCCAGGCAGATTATGCAAATGCATGGCGGTAATCTGACTGCGACTTCAGTTCCCGGAGAAATAACTTCTGTGATTATGGTTTTTTAATTCTACCGGACACGCTGCAACATTTTATTTGCCTTATTCTGTCGATGAAATCTGTTATGCGGGATGGTGATCGTAGTCCTGTCCATGCCTGTGATGTATTTCATGCTGTGCACAAGGTGATCCGGAATCCGCAATAGCACCGGCAAGAAAAGCCTCTGCCAAAGCCCTTACATTTCCGGAACATCCACGGTATACCTCTATACCATGCTGTCCAAGAATATCTGCCGCGCCGGTACCCATATTACCAGCCAGCATAATGGTCACACCTTTTTCCCTTAACACGGATGCAATATCTGATTTACAGCCACAGCCGGCTGTTGCAGGAAGTACCTCAGATCCTATTATGTTTTTATCATCATCAACAGTCATAACCGTATAGCTTTCACAATGACCGAAATGGTGATCCAGTTTTGTCCCTCTTGTGGGAATAGCTATCTTCATAAAGTTATTTTTAAGATTGCAAAATATCCGGAGTGTTATCAACTTAACAAAGATAGTGAACTTTTGCTGATAACTAAAAGGAAAACGGAAAAACTAATATCTGTCATATAGTATTATTCTGAATCAGAAGAATATATGAATTCACGGACAACAGGATTTATCCTGGCATACCTGACTGAAACACATTAAAAAAACAGTCTTATTAACCAGACAAAATGCTGATAATTTTGTGACATGAATTCAATAATTTTTGATGTTCTTATCGTGAAACTTTTTTCCGTTACTTCAAATACCGGAAAATCTTAATTAAATTTGAAGTATAAAAATAACTTAAACTAATTATTATGGGCAAACAAGCAGTTGACATTTTGGACATTGATGTAAAAAAACTCATTGAAATGCTTAATGCAGCCCTTTCAGAAGAATGGCTGGCATATTATCAGTACTGGATTGGCGCACGAATGATGGAAGGACCCATGCGGAGTGAAATTGAACCTGAGCTGCTGTTGCATGCCGATCAGGAATTAAATCATGCCGTACTGGTTGTTGACAGGATCATCCAACTCGGAGGCACACCTGTGCTGAATCCGAAAGACTGGCTGAGCCTTGGCCGCTGTGGATATGATGCTCCTGAAGACCCTTATATAGAAGTCGTCCTTGAACAGAACCTGAAGGGTGAGCGATGCGCCATTCAGCGGTATAAGGAAATTGCCGACTTTACAAACGGGAAAGATCATACCACACATCAGATTGCAACCACCATCCTGAATGAAGAATTGGAGCATGAGAATGATATCGAGGACTGGATCACCGATATCAACCGGATGAAAGAAGAATTCAGGAAAATCAGGATGTAGCAGGGTAAGGAGAAGGTATCAGAAAGTCATACCGCGATACGGTGAAGGTGCTTGAGAATCCGATAAGTCATCCAGGCCAGAACCGCTCCAAGTATTGCGCCACAGATAATATCTCCAGGATAGTGCACGCCGAGGTATATCCTGCTGTAGGAAACAACGGACGACCAGCACAACATGCCCGCTGCGACCCATTTATTCCTGAACAAAAGCGATATGAATGTCGCCAGTGCAAATGTGTTGGATGCATGAGCCGAAACAAAACCATACATCCCGCTGCAGTAATCATTCACCAGCAATACCATTTGTCCGATTACCGGGTCCTTGCAAGGTCTGGGACGTTTTACCGCTGACTTGAGAACATTGGTAAGCTGATCGCTCACCGTTATCATAATTGCAACTGCCAGCAATATCCAAAGTGATTTCCACCGGTACTTCCAGATCATGAATCCAAAGAGGACGGCATACAAGGGGACCCATTCCCAGTGCCCGGAAATAAAGAACATGACCCTGTCAAAAAAATACGAATGCCGGCTGTTCAGCCAGAGTAAAAGTTCGGAATCGATATTATGCAGGAATTCAATCATCAGTCATGATATTAAGCTCGCCCCACAAAATATTTTTTAATTGCTGCAGGTTTTGTCCGGTATGGGCAGAGATAAAAACAAAGGGCATGTCGGGCAAATCAGATTTTAAGCCGGAAATCAGCTCCTGATCTGCAAGATCGCATTTGGTAATGGACAGCACACGTTTCTTATCCAGGAGTTCAGGATTATATTGCCTCAGTTCATGAAGCAGGATCTCATATTCCCTCAGGATGTCATTGCTGTCGACCGGTATCATGAAAAGCAAAATGGAATTCCTCTCAATATGCCTTAAAAATCTCAGTCCCAATCCCCTTCCTTCATGCGCACCTTCAATGATACCGGGGATATCAGCCACGACAAACGACAGATCGTTGCGGTAGCGGACAATACCCAGGTTGGGTACCAGAGTCGTAAAAGGATATTCGGCAATTTTTGGTTTTGCCGCAGAAATAACCGACAGTAATGTAGACTTTCCCGCGTTCGGTAATCCCACCAGTCCCACATCAGCAAGTATCTTAAGTTCAAGACTGTACCAACCTTCTATTGCTGGTTCTCCGGGTTGAGCATAACGCGGTGTCTGATTGGTAGCCGATTTGAAATGTGTATTCCCGAGCCCTCCCTTACCGCCCTTCACCAGCACTTGCTGCTCACCATGATTTAAGATCTCCAGCAGGAATGTGCCGGTTTCTGCATCGCGGGCAACTGTCCCCAGGGGTACTTCAATGATTACATCATCTCCGGTCTTTCCGGTTTTGTTATCCTTCATGCCATCCTGACCCTGGACGGCAAATATATGTTTCCTGTACCGCAGGTGCAGGAGTGTCCACAAATGACTGTTACCGCGCAGGATAATATGTCCTCCGCGACCTCCGTCCCCCCCGTCAGGTCCTCCTTTCGGATTGAATTTTTCCCTGCGCAGGTGGGCAGAGCCCTTTCCTCCTCTTCCCGACCGGCAGAATATTTTGATGTAATCAACAAAATTGGATTCTGACATTGGAACAAACAGGGTATAAGTGAACGGTACGGAATGTTTTGTCTCGACTATATACTATCAATAGCGCTGCAAAGTCTGTCAAAAATCTCCTCGATGCTTCCCATGCCGTTAACGGCTTTGAATTTTCCCTGACCTTCATAATAGTCAATTACGGGGGAAGTTTCCCGGTTGTAAACCGTAATACGGTTTTCAATTACAGAAATATCCTGATCATCTGCCCGCCCGGATACTTTTCCACGGCCCATCAGCCGTTGTATGAGTTCCTGTTTTTCAACTTCAAGTGCAAGCATGGTTGTAATAGCGGTATTCTTACCGGAGAGCAGGTTGTCAAGTGCCCGGGCTTGTGCCTGTGTCCGGGGAAAGCCGTCAAAGATAAATCCTTTCGCATCCGGATTCTGATCCAGTTTGGTTTCGATCATGCCAATGACTACCTCGTCGGGTACAAGCTCTCCACGATCCATATACCGCTTTGCTTTTAATCCGAGTTTTGTTTCAGCAGCAAGCTCACTGCGCAGAATATCTCCGGTCGAAAGGTGCACAAGCTTGTACTGATCAATCAGTTTGACCGCCTGAGTCCCCTTACCGGCACCGGGAGGGCCGAATAAAACTATATTCAACATTTGTTCAAATTTTAATTAAAACTTACTTTATTATTATGTGATTACTTCATAGTATATCTTTCACCCCATATAGGACTGTATATGATCATTTATTTCACTGATCAGAATTTCGGATTATGCATCCTCAAGCAAATATATCTCTGCCAGATTTCTTCCATAACCTTTATAGTCGAGCCCGTAGCCCCCAACAAAACGACCCGGAATGCTAAATCCGACATAGTCCGGTTCAACGTCCATTTTATATGAGTCAGGCTTAAATAACAAGGCAACTGTTTTTACCATGCCCGGATTCAATGCCTCCAGCTTACCCAAAATGCTTTTAAGTGTAAGTCCCGTATCTATTATATCCTCAATAACCACCACAACCTTATTTTCAAGTTTCTCCTCAGTACACATCATAATCTGTACTTTCCCTGGAGTCACCATCCCCTTATATGAGGATGCCCTGACTAAGGACACCTGAGCCTGAAAATTAATCCGGCGCAGCAGATCGGCAGCAAACATAAAAGCACCCGTGAGAACCACCAGAAATACCACCTGCATACCGTCCATATCTTTATTTATTTTCCCGGCAATTCTTTTTACTTCAACTTCTATCTGTTTGCTTGTCAGATAGCGCAAGAATTTTTTATTCTCAATGATGATACTACCCACCCGTGGTTTGGAAAATTTCATGCGCAAGATACAAATATTTACACTATTTTAGGCTTCAGGAATTTTAAACATCAGGTATGAAGCCTCTGGTAAGTATAATCATGGGCAGCATTTCAGACTTTCAGGTTATGGAGGATGCCGCCAGAATTCTGGACGACATGGAAATCCCCTTTGAAATGAATGCATTGTCGGCACACCGCACACCCGGAGAAGTCGAACAATTTGCCAAAAGTGCTGACCAGCGCGGCATCAGGGTAATTATTGCTGCTGCAGGCATGGCAGCCCACTTGCCGGGCGTAATCGCATCCATGACAATCCTTCCCGTGATAGGGGTACCCGTAAAATCTTCCCTTGAAGGACTTGATGCACTGCTTTCCATCGTGCAGATGCCTCCCGGTATACCGGTTGCCACGGTGGGGATCAACGCGGCTCAGAATGCAGCGCTTCTGGCAGCCCGGATCATTGGTCTGCATGATGAAAGAATTGCAGAATCCTTAAAATCCTATAAAGAAGGACTGAAAACTAAAATTATCAGGGCCAACGATGAGCTGAAAAACATTAAGTTCAGGTTTAAGGTGGAATAACATCATTTTTTTCCGATTTTCATGTAAATAACCCTTTTGAATTTAAAAAAACAGAATATTTTTGTTCCTGTGCATTTTTTTGTAATTTGCTAAAGTAGTTTTTCCCGACTGAATCCGGAAAACGTTAACCGTAATATCGTTACAATTTGAAATTCGTTCGACCTGCGAAAGTTGTTGTATTATTTACCTTTATACTGGTTTGGCAATTTCCTTGTCAGGCCATCCATGATGTCTTTCCGGTCAGCGCCCGGTCACGGGCCCTGGGCAATGTAACTGTCATGCTAAGCGGAGTATGGTCGGGGTTGCACAATCAGGCCGGACTGGCAGTCATGGAAAATCCGCTGTTTGCCTTTCATTACGAAAATCATTTTATGATTGCCGAAATGGGATTTGAAGCGTTCACATTCTGCATACCTTCCGGATCAGGTACATACGCATTCAATTACATACACTATGGATATAACGGTTATAACGAGAGTAAAACCGGACTCGCTTATGGAAAGTCCATTGGTGATAAATTACGGGCAGGCATTGCGCTGAACTATATCCGGATCCATCAGGCAGCAGATTACGGTAACCTGCATACCGTGATACCCGGAATTGGCATTCAGGCTTTACCATTGCAGGATCTTATTATCGCATTTCATATTTACAACCCGGCAGGACAAAGATTCAGCAATCTGCAAGGCGAACGCATGCCTGTCCTGATCCGTGCAGGCGCAGGTTACTCTTTGGAAGATGATGTCATGGTCTGTTTCGAAATAGTAAAAAGATCGGACAATGGTATTGTTTTCGCAACCGGACTGGAATATAAGGTTTCAGAAACACTATGTGCCCGGATGGGAATTCAGTTTGGCGAATATGCACAGGTTTCATTCGGTATCGGATGGCAAACCGGTTCTTTCAGGGCCGACCTGGCTGTGTGGAGACATTCCGTACTGGGCTACAGTCCGGCCGTCTCCGTTTCCTGGTCATTTGGTAACAGATAAAAGTACCCGATTGTAGTATAACGTTTTTCCGCTTTATATATAAACTGTTATTACCAAGTTTAATGTACCTGGAATTATATAAATTTCCCCTTGCCCCAATCAAAGAAAAAACACAAGATTTTCTTAAATTGTGTGTTTTATTGAGAGCCGTTTATAGACTGTCAACAAAACACAATTTCATATAACAGGCAAAATTTATGAAAAATGAGTGATTTTGAGTATCCCGGTTTTATTGCCCGGTTTTATGATGTGATCTACCACCAGGTGAGGGATGGAGTGGATAACAGTTTTTTTCTCAAACAGGCAACATCGGTCAGGGGTAAAGTACTTGAACTGGGAGCCGGGACGGGTCGTTTGTTTATGGATGCATTCAATAAAGGCGCTGATGTATACGGTGTTGATATCAGCAGAAGCATGACCGGCATGCTGAAATCAAAGTTACCTGAAACCGAGCATTTCCGCATAAAAACGGAAGATGCCGTGCATATGAAATGGGATGTGAAATTTGATCTGATCATTGCTCCTTTCCGGATGTTTTCCCATATTCTGGAGGTGGATAACCAGCTCCGGTTACTGAACAATATTTATGAACATCTTACCGAAGAAGGAAAATTCATTTTCGATTTGTTCGTTCCGGATCCCTTTCTCCTGGCCAATGGCATCAGGAACCTAACTGACTTTGACGGTGAATATGATACCGGCAAACGACTGAAACGTACGGTCAGTAGCAATCCTGATATTGTAAACCAGCTGCTGAATGTATCCATGAAACTGGAATGGGATGAAAAAAACTCCCGGCAAAAGAAAGAATGGCAATTTCAGATGCGGTTTTTCTACCGTTATGAGCTGGAACATCTCATCCGTCTTTCATCATTGAAACTCGAGGCCATTTACGGCGATTATAAACAGAATCCCCTGCATTCCGGATCAAAGGACTTTATTGTGGTATGCACAAAATAAAATGACCGGCAGGTTGCCCTTTGCCGTCCTTTACAATAGTAACCGGTTCTATTGAGATAAAAAATAAATGCATTCAGATATTGTCTCTCCCTGATCGCCTGAATAATTCACATCTTTAATATTTTAATCAGTGAATTATTCCGGTTAAATGTTAATTTTGCTTTACATTAAACAAGCAGCCAATCTGAAATGACAGGTCAACGCAGTATTGCGGTATTGGGTAGCGGAAGCTGGGCAACGGCGCTTGTGAAATTATTGCTTAATAATGTACCGGAAATTAACTGGTATATCCGTTCGGCCGAAACCATTGATTACATCCGTAAGTTCAAACATAATCCAAAATACATCAGCGACATACAATTTGATACCAGTCGTATTAAATTCTTTAATTCACTGCATGATACTATTGAATCATCTGGAATTCTGATATTTGCAATACCAGCACCTTTTTTACGAGAATCTCTTGTTTCCTTTACATCCGGCTTTGGTGACCGGACCATCGTTTCGGCAATTAAAGGCATCATACCCGGAGATAATTTGACGGTGGCAGAGTTTTTCAATAAAAATTACAATGTGCCTTTCAGGAATATCGTTATCATAGCAGGACCGTGCCATGCAGAGGAAATTGCTCTGGAGCGGCTTTCCTACCTGACCGTTGCTGCTGCCACAGAGAAGAAATCGGAAGAAGTGGCCGCTTTACTCCGGTGTCATTATGTTCAGGTAAAAAGTACAACCGATATTTACGGAACCGAATATGCAGCCGTGTTGAAGAATATTGTGGCTGTTGCTGCAGGCATAAGCCATGGACTTGGATACGGTGATAATTTCCAGGCAGTCCTCATATCGAATGCAATGCAGGAGATCAAGAGGTTTCTGGAAAAATCTTTTAAAAGTAAACGACGGCTGCTAAGTTCATCCTATCTGGGCGATGTACTGGTAACGGCTTATTCACAGTTCAGCCGCAACCGGACATTTGGTATGATGATCGGTAAAGGATATTCAGTCAAGTCAGCGATGCTTGAAATGAACATGATCGCAGAGGGATATTACGCGGTTGCATGCATCCGGGAGGTGAACAAGACGTACAACGTAAAAATGCCCATTTGTGATGCCGTTTATCATATCCTGTACGATAAGATATCTCCTGCACTTGAAATCAAATTGCTTACAGAAAATTTACATTAAAACATAAATAATGGAAAATTTAAAAATTGATATTAGCAAAGTATATGGTTTTATACCCGCAGAAGAAATACAGAATCTTTCAGAGAGAACCAGGAAAGCAGCAGAGGCACTGGAAAACAAAACCGGTAAGGGCAATGATTTTGTTGGCTGGGTAAATTTACCCTCTTCCATATCTGAGTCAGACCTGAAAGATATCGAACAAACTGCCTTCCGCATGCGGCAGGAAATTGATCTTTTGGTGGTGATCGGCATTGGCGGATCCTACCTGGGTGCCAAAGCGGTTGTTGAAGCTCTGTCAAATACCTTCCGATATCTTCAGAATATAAAAGACCTTCCGTTGATTTTATTTGCGGGACAGAACATCGGCGAGGATTACCTGAACGAATTGCTTGAGGTACTCCAAAATCTCAGATTTGGTATTGTGGTGATTTCAAAGTCGGGAACAACTACCGAACCAGCCATTGCCTTCAGGATACTGAAAGAAAAGCTCGAGATAAAAGCTGGTAAGAAAAAGGCCCGGGAACTGATCATAGCCATTACCGATGACAGCCAGGGTGCTTTACGGACATTGGCAACACGTGAAGGGTACAAAACATTTGTTATACCGGATGATGTTGGAGGACGTTACTCGGTGCTGACACCTGTAGGACTTGTACCCCTTTCCATTGGAGGTTTTGACATAAGAGCACTTGTGGAAGGAGCACGGGCAATGGAAAAACTTACTTTGTCAGCCTTACCCCAGGCTGAAAATCCGGCAGCATTATATGCAGCTGCCCGTTACCTGTTATACCTGTCGGGTAAAAAAATTGAGATCCTGGCCAACTTCGAAAATAAACTTCACTTTCTTGCTGAATGGTGGAAGCAACTTTATGGTGAAAGTGAAGGTAAAGAAAGCAAGGGTATTTTTCCTGCCAGTGTGGATTTTACAGCTGATCTGCACTCTATGGGGCAATACATTCAGGAAGGGGAACGCACCCTTATGGAAACTGTTATATCTGTGAGACAACCTCAAACCCGGCTGAAAATCCCCGAAGACCAGGATAACTTCGACAAGCTCAACTACCTTGCAGGTAAACGTTTGGATGCAGTTAATAAAATGGCTGAACTTGGAACCATGCTGGCACATGTTGACGGTGGTGTACCCAATATTCGCATTGAATTGCCAGAGCTGAATGAATACCATCTCGGGCAGCTGATGTATTTCTTTGAAAAAGCCTGTGGTATAAGCGGCTATCTTCTGGATGTCAATCCTTTCGACCAACCCGGTGTGGAGGCTTATAAAATGAATATGTTTGCGTTGCTTGAAAAACCGGGATTTGAAGAGGAAACCAGGAAAATTAAGGAAAGATTATAAAAAAAATGTGTATCTTTTATCGGATTTAATTAAATGTAACCTTTATATAACAAACGCATTCATAAATAATATTAAAATGGAAAAAAAGACAAAAAAGGAAGCTCAGAAAACTGAAAAAAAGTGGTTGAACAAGGCAAAAGAACTGGTAGACAAGGCTGATGATTTTCTGGATGACAAAGTTGAAAATGCAAAAAAAAGCAAAGCTTACGGAAAGGTTACCGAAGTTTTCAAAAAAGCTGAAGATTTTGTTGAAGATAAGATTGAAGACTTCGAAAAAAGCGGTTTGAAAGACAAGCTTGAAGCGACGGCTGATAAAGCTGAAGTAAAAGCGGGGGTCGCCCTTAAGAAAATGAAGGAGATGGGTAAAAAAATCGCTGGCAAGGCTGAAGACAAATTCGGTGAAATTGCCGGGAAGGTTAAAGACAAACCCAAAACTGCCCCATCCGGGAAAAGTACTTCCAAAACTGCTTCAACCATCAAAAGCAAGTCCGGAACTGCAAAAAAGTCCAAAAAAGCCTGAAAACACAGCTCAACATGGAGTACCCGAAAATTAAGTAACTCCCGGGCACTCCAGGGTTATAACCTTGTTATAAGTTTCAGGTTAAAGGAGGGATAACCAGAACCTGTCCGGGATATATGAGGTCAGGATCTTTCAGCATCGGTTTATTTGCCTCAAAGATAATATTGTATTTGTTGGCATTTCCATAAACCTGCTTGGCAATTTTTGAAAGGTAATCTCCTTTCTTTACTGTATAAAACTGCTTTTCAGGCTCAGGAGGAGTCACAGGTGCCGGTTTTGTAACATAAATCCTGTCGTCAACCGTATCAATTCCTTCAACATTACCGGCTGTAACAACAATTTTGTTTTTATTTTCCATTGTGTCAATCTTGCCGCTTAAGGTGACTTTTGAGTCATCAACAGCGACCCTGATGTTACTGGTATCAAAGCCAAATTTTTTAATATGTGAAAGAATCAGATCGGCTTTTTCCTGTTCGCGTTTTTCTTCGGATTTGAAGATCTTCTCTCCTGCGTTTTTAATAAATGATATTAATCCCATAATAGTATGAATTTAAGGTTAGAAAAACAATATAAGTATTTGATTTACTAATAGATGTCCTTTAATGTTTTGGTGATTGAACTTCTGTGTTTCACAATACTTCAACTCTTGCATCCCTGAATTTATTATAATATCTGCAGGGTTTTAGTCTTGGAGTTTTTAGATCCACAGCTCTTTTTTCATTTAGTTCCTTAGATCTGCAGCTGTCATTTCTTTATTTCCCCGGTCCTTTTGTCCGTTATCTCAAAGGGAAATCTGCGTATTGACGCGAAAGTATCCTTCGGTGCTTTACCTCAAGGATAATCGATGCATTAACGCGATAGTATCGTTTAGTTCTTTACCTCAAAGGTAATCTTTGCATTGACTCTATATTCAATAACACTGTTATCTTTGACCACCGCGCTCATGTCCTGAATATAAACAGAGCGGATTTCTTGTACAGTTTTGCTTGCGGTTTTTACCGCGATTTGTGTTGCATCTTCCCATCCTTTCGTGGATGATGCAAGCAGTTCGATAACTTTTAGTACAGCCATAATAATTTATTTTATGTTAATAAATTGAAAATATCCTTTGAAAAAATATCCTGTGATGAAATTTACTTAATATTGTTTAAACATACAATGATATTAAGTACATCCTGCAGAAAATCCTTTGCTCATGTAAAGATTAACTTTGTCACCCTTTTTATTACTCCCTGTTCTTTGTTCTTTATTTAATTTGCTTTCAATAAAAGTCAGTGAGAGGATTACAGACTGGTATGATGAAAAACAAATGAGGGATATTTTGAAATCCGCTTTATTTACCTTGATTCTGTCAGTCCCCGGACTGTCAATAATATTTTTATTTAATAATGCGGTGACATTTTTATGGTATCCTTTTTATGTCTTTTTCGTGTTACTTGCATTCTCAACTATTACGTTAATACAATTCAAATTAAGATAACAAATTGGTCCCCTTTATATAACTTCCTGATTACCTGGTTCATCCTGTTTGCTAAAATTAGGTTTGGACCACTTAACGGATATTCGGAGTTAATGCCAGAACAATCCGGCTGATGAAACAACCGTCTGAAAATACAAAACCAGATACTGCACCCGAGGGCTTGTTAGTCCGGGAATCGTTTCTGAGGATCACCCGAAACATCAGGTAAACTTCCGGACAGTTCCTCAACCCTGATCGTAACCACCAGCCTGCAATTTGTCTGATAATAAAATGTACGCCTGGTGCGGCAATAATCAACAGGTAAACCCAAATCCCTCAGTTCGTCAATAATATTATACAACTGTCTAACACTTACTCCGATCCTTTTTGCAAAAGCCGGAGGGTTACCGGTTTTTTCCTGGCGTATCAACTGGTCGATCCATTCCAGTCGGGAAATGTTCTTAAACATTGACATAACGATACATATATTAGTTAGTAATAACGGATATAATGATTCATCCTTATAAGACCAACCTGTAATTTCAACAGTCGTGTGCTTGTTTTTCCCCTTATTTTTTAGCGGGTTCCATCAACTTTTTACCTATAACTTAATACCCTTTCAATGCAGGATGGTATTTAATTTCATGCAAATTACAAAAAAATACACTTTAATCCAAATCTGGTTATTTCCCGATGTTCTTATTTTGTTCTTCAATGCTTTTCCCAATACTTGGGAGCGTTAAAAAATTCCACAGTGCCCTGTCGCATTCTGAACGGATCCGTACCATAAGGGCCGATTCCGCCGGAAGTCAAATAACCCGGCGGTATCTGCAGTCTGATAGCCAGTGTTGCAATTATAGGCTGGTTTTCAGTCACATTCGGATCAATGCTTTCTCCCGGAAATCTGTCAAATTCTGTATAAGGGTAGTAACCGTTATGATTCCGGTAAGAAAGTTGGATGTAACGGCCCATTTGCCGCAATCAATCGGAAAATCTTCCAGTCTGCTTTGTCAGCTCAGTAACAGAAAATCCTCTATTACGCTGTCTTGCGCATAGCATAAACCCACGTTCAAAATTAGAAACTGAAGCAGTGCGGTTGTAAACTTCATTATTCAAAAGGACAGTTTGATCATGCTCTTATACTCAATCATGTGATACCGAAGGAATCAGATTTCCGCTTGTTACGGTCTCACAAAACCGGTTCAAAAATCCGGAAACCGGGGCTGGTTGTTATTCTATTATCAAGTTACGGTTCTTCGGATATTTGACGGAATATCTCAGGTTAAAATCGTGCTGAACATTCGGTTCAAGCGTGAATTCCCATTTGATCTCACCTGATCCGGTATCACGTTTTGCGCCGGAAATATTTTGCACGTCGACTTCAATTTCTTCCAGGGTGGAAACCGGAACCTGATCCAGTAAAACTATGTTGATTTTCTGGCTTTTATTGTTCTTGATCGAAATGAGCCAGTCCCTGGTTTCTTCTTTTTTGCTGCCAATAAGCTGTCTTGTTGTATAATCCCTGACTTTTTCCCTGTTGACGCTGACATTCTTATCGCGCCCAAGTGAAATATCCAGCGTGTCAGCCGCAAATCTTACATCCAGCAAAGTCTTTCCCACATAGGTATCCTCAAAAAAGACATTGGCTTCACCCTCAAGCAGGTTATATTTTTCCCAGTCAACGATCTTTGCAATCAGGAACACATCCCTGTCAATTTTCGGAACACAATAATACTGGTAGATCGCTTCCAGATCATAAACATCCATATCGACGGAATAATTCTTATTATCCGATAATACCGTATAGGGAGTCTCAATCTCAAAATCCACTGTGGTTTGTCTTTCAACCTGCACTGCAGGTATTTCCAGACTGCCGGTTCCGCGAATTCTGACCGCTGCATCGTCTGCTATTGATACTCCGGTGACTCTGCCCTGCAAAACATTTGATACTTCACTGCTTTTCTGGACACCGTATCCGGTCACAACCATCTCCTCCAAAGCTGTTATTTCTTCTTCCATAAAAACATTCATAACAGAATTTGTGATGGGAAGTGTCCTGCTCAGGTATCCGACGAATGAATAAGAAAGGTATTCGGCATTATTTGGAACGGTTATCGAATAATTGCCGTTCATATCGGTAATTGTGCCGATCGTAGTCCCCTGCACCACAATATATACCCCAGGGAGCGGCTCCTGAGCATAACTCATGACCTTTCCGGTAACCGTATTGATGATATTCTTGCCATAAACCGGTGGCAGTATATTGTAATTTAAATAATAGGTTTGTAATTCCGGTGCCACTCCCGATTTATTCGGGTTGGAAGAAGAAAACCTTAACTTTACATCGTTCCAGTTCTCTTTCGTATCCTGACGTACATTCGCTTTATAAATAACCTGAACAGGCTCATTGATGTTCACGGCACGGATATCATATGAAGGAAACCAACTGGCATTGGCCACCAGATAGGAAAGGGAAATATTTGCCCGCAGGGGTTTTTCCGCATCGATCTTAACCAGAATTTCCCCGGAAGGATAGTCTGTTTTGCTTGTCAGGGTTTTGATTTGATTTTCAATATCCTGTTGTTGAAGTGACAACTCATGTACTTTGTTGCTAAGTTCAATTTCCCTAAGCTTTAAAGCAGTAAGCTGTGTGTTGTAGAAACTTGATATTTCTCTGAGATTCGCAACACTGATTTGCTGATCCCTGCCTCCTATATCCCTGTTTTCCTGCAGAAATGCAAGTTCTTCCGATACTATTGAGATATGGGTATTCTGAAGAAGGATCTCATCCTTAATGTTCTTAAGTTGCTTTTCTAATGCAGTGAGTTCTGCAGACTTTTCCACCGCATTCAGGAAGTTCTGCTGATGATTTACTGCCATTATGGTAACCGCTCCATCAGCTTTAACCTGAATGCTTTTTGCATCAATAAATGGCGAAAGGCCGGTAAACTTCAGGATCGTAATTCCCCGGGATAGATCAACATCTTTTGTTCGTGTAACCTGGGCACCTTCGATGAATACTGTAACCTCTTGAACTTCAGTTTTGTTTTCTTGTTCTGCAACTTCCTGCGATAACAAATTGTTGCAAATGATGCAAATCATTAAAATACCGAGTGGTTTCATGATAAATGTTTTATAATACAGGTGCATATATAAGATAAATTCCATAAAATATCACAAGAATAAGTAGTAATAAGTTAATGAAATTAGTGCAAATGCTGAATTTTTCATACAATAAACGGACTGACATCAAAAAACATTCACCACATGTTCTGCATTGTAATAAACTCATTAATATGAAGCTGTTTAATTTCTTTGATATCTCTCAGGTTGATAAAACCAACATTCGCAGCTTTAATATCCAGTTTGTTATTGTTACAAGTGCTGAAGGCGAAATAGTCTGTTCAATGCTCTCATATTCATCGGGAGAACCGGTATTACATTCCTGAAACAAGTGGCTAAGACTTGTCAAGGAGTTCCTGCTAAAGCGGGATCTGCAGTATTTCCTTTTCTTTTTCCAGTTTTTTCACTCCTTCCAGTTTTATCACTCCGTGCTAATCCTGTGAATGTTCTCTGCTTTGCTTCTCCTCGTTGGTCAGAACCATAAAATTGGCAAGCATGATGATAAAGGATGCCACACCGGAAATTGCCATGATATAAACGATTATTTTACCGAAGGGGACCATAAAGAATAACAGGACAACGATCATGGACATCCATACACCCATGCACCAGGGACATGTTATGATGAATTTAATTGTATTCAGAACGGCATATTTTTCCTTTGTCCTGATAAAATCCCTGAAAAACTTGAAGATTTTTTCGAAAACCACTATTCTGGTCAGACGGTATGAAGCCAGCACGATCATAATTAAATCTTTAATACTTGTTTTCGTGATGTCGGTACCCTTTTTCTCTAGTAAGAATCCGGTGATGATCAGCAATATAAAATATACAAAGAGGGAAGCGAAGTTCCAGGCGTTCTGTTTGGATTTTTCCATTGGCAAATCTCTTGAGCTTTGATGCAATATTAGGAATAAAAAGAGTTAAAAGTATGATTTTAGCTTTTGTTTTGCGTACTTTTTCCGGCCGTTCTGTTTTTTAACTTCTTCATTTATTTTTTTTCTTTTATTTGAATTTTATGACAATTTATTTTTCACACGTTTTACACTTGTCACCCTGATTATACTCTTTATGCAATGTGCACTTATACTTTTTATATTCTTTGCTCACCACTTATATAAATCTTTTAACGTTTAATCCCCGGAAAATTATCCGAAAAATCCCTCCAGTAATCGGCAATCGTCGATTTCACTTCGCGGCTTAAAATTAGTATACCCAGTAAATTCGGCACGGTCATCAATACTATTGTGATTCCGGAAAATGTCCAAATGACCGTTGTATCGGTAAAAGAAGCAAAAAAGAATCCGATAACATATATTATCCTGTAAACCGTTACATATTTTGCACTCCAAAGGTACGTCACTGCCCTGTCTCCATAATACGACCAGGAAATGGCTGTTGAAAAAGCAAATAAAAGCAGGCCAAAAGACACCAGATATTGTCCAAATTTACCGAATATGCTATCTGTAAAAGCAAGGGCAGTTAATGGTGCACTGTGTAACAATGACTTTCCAAAAAGGTAGACGCCTGCTGTTCTGGTATCGATATTACCCGATTTGCATATTAAGGTTCCCGAATAAATTGACGCATCTGAATTAAATACCATAACATCTTCAGCAACAGACCTTGAATTTATTACAGTTATATCATCTTCTATTTTACCCCCCAATACAATAATTTTACCTGTATATCTTTGTAAATCGCTGGTTTCTTCATCATTCAGGAAATAAGATAATTTTTCCCTGTCAGCATCATTTGAATCATCATAATTACCTGAAAGTATGATTGTATCAGCGGGTTCAAACTGATTCTCATGCTTTTCCAACCATACACCCGAAGAAAGTATGGTAAGACCTGTAAGCATACAAATAATAATTGTATCGATAAATGGTCCGAGAATTGCAACCATACCTTCCGACACCGGTTCATGGGCACGTGCTGTAGCATGAGCTATGGGAGCTGATCCCTGTCCAGCCTCATTGGAAAATAATCCGCGGTTTACTCCTTTTTGTACTGCAAATTTGACGGTTGCCCCAAGAAATCCCCCCACAGCAGCAGTCCCGGTAAACACATTGGTAAAAATAGCACCTACGGCGGGTAACAGATTATCGTAATTATGAATTAATACTGCAACAGCTCCAATAAAATATAGTATAGCCATTGCAGGTACCAGCTTGGATGTGACTTTGACGATTCGTTTGATGCCTCCGATAATAATCAGTCCCAGAAGAACAGCCAGAATTCCGCCTGATAGCATTTTGTTAATGCCAAATGTTGAAAACATTGCACTGGAAATGCTGTTTATCTGGGGCAGATTGCCTGTACCAAAGGAGCAGAAAATAGTTGATACGGCAAATATACCCCCAAGAAGGTAACCTGTTTTGATTATTTTTCCGTTGCGAAGCTTAATGTTCAGCCTTTTTCTCATATAATACATGGGCCCGCCGGCAACTTTCCCCTGCTCATCAAATTCGCGGTATTTATGTGACACCAGTACTTCAACAAATTTTAAAGTCATGCCAAATATAGCGGTGACCAGCATCCAGAAAAGCGCAGCCGGTCCACCCAGATAAATAGCCAGCGCCACGCCTGCAATATTACCTGTACCTATTGTTCCTGATAATGCAGTGGACAGGGCCTGGAAGTGAGTGGCATCACCTTTATCCCCTTCCTTGTTATATCTACCTGTTATGACACGTGTTGCATGACCGAAATATCTGAACTGTGGAAATCCGAGATACAGGGTGAAAAAAATACCGGTACCGAGCAATAAGAAAACAAAAACCTGAGAACCACCCAGATATATGTCGATCGACAGCAGGAAATCATTTATGTTCTGCATCACGGGAGATCAGGAATGATGAACATGAACAAAGATAAAAAATTATGAATCCGCTCTGAAAAAGATGTAAAATATCACGCATCCTGTGTTGCTGTTTATAAATGATGTGGATTTGTCAAAATACTTTGAAGCTGGTCGTGTTGTGTTCAGAAAATTGCCGGATATGTCCGTTTACGAACAGTCTCTGTACGGTAACAATACATTTTATTACGCTTTGATTGCCCTTAAATAATTGATTTAATATTAATTAAAATATTTGGCATAATTCATGAACTCTCCCTGTTAAATCAGTGCTATTTAAATAGCAAAAGGTGAAATGGACAGCAACAAATACTTCCGGATTCGTCTCGCTTTGTTCACATTATGTTTTTTAGAGTTATGGGATGCCCTGATGGATCAGGAGGACGACAATCCTGTATCAAAACATAATGATATTTTAACCGGTCATCATAAAACCGGCAATATCCGGAAAATCCCCGGCATGAACGATCTATTGCTTTAAACCCTGAATATATGCAGCAACCTGAATCATTTTACGTCTTTGTTATTGGAATAATATAACAACTGAACCAGACCATGATAACCCTAATCATTAAACCAGACCATGAAATTCTTAGCTGTTTTTATTGCATTTCTTTTGTGTACCGGTATGATCGCTGCACAGGAGAAAAAAACCGTACAGGCACTTTATATTACAACGCCTTTAACAATTGATGGAATAACCGATGAGCCTGTATACGAATCTTCTGAACCTGCAAAAGATTTTGTGCAACTTCAGCCATACAACGGACATCCTTCATACCAGCCTTCGGAAGTACATATTTTTTACGATCAGACAGCCATCTATGTAGGTGCAATATTATTTGACAGCGCTCCTGACAGCATTTATAACTTCCTGAGCGAGCGCGACAACATTGGCATGTCCGATTACTTTGGAATTTATTTGGATCCCTATAATCAGGGACAGCTTGCATTCGGTTTTTTTATCACTCCTGCAGGAGTACAAACCGATATTAAGGCAATTAAAGGTGACGGGGGAGATAACGAGGATGGTAGCTGGAATGCAGTATGGGAAAGTGCAACAAACATTAGCGAACAGGGATGGGTTGTTGAGATGCGCATACCCTATTCTGCACTGCGTTTCTCAGAAGATGCCGGAAATATATGGGGACTGAATATGTTCAGGAATTTACGCCGGTACAATTCAAATAATTCATGGAATTTTATCGACAGGGAAGTATCCGGATTCATCCACCAACAGGGACAACTGACAGGTATTAAAGATATCCGTCCTCCGGTCAGGCTGTCTTTCAGTCCTTATGCAGCAGCATATGTTGAATTCAAAGACAGCAAATCTTCTCCTGACTTCACTTATAAGGGAGGCATGGACCTTAAATACGGTATCAGCGAAAGTTTTACGCTCGATATGATGCTGATCCCCGATTTTGGCCAGATACAATCTGATGACCAGCAGCTGAATCTTTCGCCATATGAGTTGTATTATTCCGAAAAAAGGCAATTTTTTACAGAAGGTACTGAATTGTTTGAGCGGGCGGG
>JAFGRC010000102.1 GCA_016935355.1 Bacteroidales bacterium | reverse complement strand
GGTGACCGAGCAGCAGCGTTTATTTGGTTTTAAGGATTACCTCAATGACATCCTCCTCAGCCTGAAACCAAAGTTCAGGGATAAGAAGATAAATTTCAAGATCGAATGTGATGATAAACTGGAACTGAATTCTTACCCCGGAATCTATGCCCAAATTTTCACCAATTTGATATTAAACAGTTTGCAGCACGGTTTTCATGAAAAGGATAAGGGCATTGTTACCATTAAAGTTGACATGGATAAAGAGTCGCTGAAAATTCAATACCGTGATAACGGTGCCGGCATCAGTAAGAAAGACCTGCCCCACATTTTCGAACCCTTCTATACCTCTGATCAGCGACGCGGTACGGGACTGGGACTGAACATCATCTACAACCTTGTCAGGCAGAAACTGCACGGTACTATAACATGCGAAAGCGAGCTACGGGAAGGAGTACTGTTTAGCATTCAGGTGCCAATCAATTAACCTATGCCTCGCAAAATTAAATGCCCTTGCCGGGGGTACCCATACCAGGACGGGAGTGCTTGTTTACTGTATGTTATGATCCTGTTGCGTCATGGTTGAATCACCCGTAACTGCATCATGCATATGTCCGGTGGAGTCACTCATCATGTGATCATGCATCATGATTACCGTATCACCCGACATGTTCATCATCATTCCGGAGCGGACATTAGTGACTTCAACCAGGTCCATTCCGCAGATCGGGCATTTTCCCGGTTCGTTACGGATCACCTCAGGATGCATCGGACAGGTGTATTGAACCTGCTGTTGTTCAACAATAGGATCATTTTGTTTCATATACTGTGCTGACGTAAAAACGGCGGCAATAAATAATCCTCCCAAGAGAACAACTGTAGAAAATACTGTCTTTTTCATTTTCTTGATTTTTAATTGTTAATACTTGATCCGACTTTGCAGGCGGATCTGTTAATTGTTTCTCAAGCGCAGTGCGTTGTAAATTACAGACACTGAACTGAAACTCATGGCTGCCGCTGCAATGACCGGACTCAGCAACAATCCGAAAACCGGGTAAAGCACGCCTGCAGCAATGGGAACACCAATGGTGTTGTATACAAAAGCAAAAAACAGGTTCTGTTTAATGTTTTTCATTACACTGTGACTCAGATCTTTTGCACGGGCAATACCGTTCAGGTCGCCTTTGACCAGGGTAATTTCCGCGCTCTGCATGGCAATATCACTGCCTGTTCCCATCGCAATACCGATATTGGCCCGGGCGAGGGCAGGGGCATCATTGATGCCATCTCCCGCCATGGCAACAATATGGCCCTCTTCCTGCAGTTCCACTACTTTATTGTATTTATCATCAGGCAGACAATCTGCCGTGAACCCGTCCAGATGAAGCTCACGGGCCACAGTCCCGGCGGTAAATTCATTGTCACCTGTAAGCATATGGACTTTTGCCCCCATTTTATGAAGTGATTTGATGGCTTCAGCTGAGGTTTTTTTGATGGTATCTGCAACACTTATGATGCCTTCTGTCTTGTTTTCTATCACCAGGTAAACAACAGTCTGTCCCGTCGATTGCCATTCTTTTACAAGTTCCTTTTCCTGATCCCCGAGGGAAGCATTGAAATCTTCCATCAGACTGTGGTTGCCCAGTCCTGTTTTCTGGTTTTCATAGATGGCCTGCACACCTTTGCCCGTGACCGATTCGAAATTGTCAAGTTTTACCAGTTCTATATTTTTTTCTTTTGCTCCTTTCACAATGGCTTCCGCAATGGGGTGTTCACTGTAAGCATCGATGGACGCTGCCAGACGCAACACTTCCTTGTCGCTCAGATCTCCGAATGATTTAAAGGCTTTCAGAGCCGGTTTACCTTCTGTGATGGTACCTGTCTTGTCTATGATCAGTATATCCACCTTGTTCATTTCTTCAAGAGCACGTGCATCTTTGACCAAAACACCCGATTGGGCACCGCGACCGGTACCGACCATGACGGACATGGGCGTTGCCAGTCCCAGAGCACAGGGACATGCGATGATCAGGACCGAAACAGCATTTACAAAAGCATAAACATAAGCTGGTTCAGGTCCCCAAATCGCCCATATGATGAATGTCAGTACAGCAATTGCAAGTACGATCTGAACAAAATACTTTGCCACAATATCTGCCAGTTTCTGAATGGGTGCTCTGGATCTGCCGGCTTCATTCACCATCTCAATGATCCGTGAAAGCAGCGTGTCGGATCCAACTTTTTCGGCCTTCATCTCAAATGAAGTTTTGCCGTTTACAGTCCCCCCGGTCACCTTATCATTTTTCGATTTATCAGCAGGGATGGATTCACCTGTGATCATACTCTCATCAATGACAGCTGTACCTTCCGTTATTATACCATCAACAGGCACTTTCTCACCCGGTTTCACCCTGAGTATATCGCCAACCTGAATTTCTTCGAGGGGTATTTCTTCTTCATTCCCGTTACGGACTATCCTTGCAATAGGTGGGGCCAGATCCAGCAATGACCTGATTGCTGAGCTTGTCTTGCCGTGTGCCCTCAGCTCCATTACCTGTCCCAGCAAAACCAGGGTAAGTATGACAGCTGCAGCTTCAAAATACAAATGTACATTTCCCTGTGCATCTTTAAACTGTGAAGGGAAAACCTCAGGAAACAACAAACCAACTACGCTGAAAATAAAAGCAGTGCCCACACCGATGGAAATCAATGTCCACATATTCGGTGCCCACCGGCGGATAGAACTCCATCCGCGCTTGAAGAAATCCCGTCCCGAATAGAATACCACGGGTGCTGCCAGGGCGAACTCTGCCCAATTCCATATTTTCTTTGAGGCAATACGTTCAAGATGCAGAAAAGGAATCATATCAGACATGGCAATAACAAACACGGGTATGCTTAAAGCCAGCGCAATCCAGAATTTCTTTGCCATTTTCCGGTAAGCCTTCTCCTCTTCACTGGTTTCATGTCCTTCCTCAGATACCAGGTTCATTCCGCATTTCGGGCAGGTCCCCGGTTTGTTTTGTTTCACCTCAGGGTGCATGGGACAAGTGTAGACCGTTCCTGAGGAGCTGATACTTTCCTCCTTTTTCAGGTGCATGCCACAAACAGGACAGTTTCCCGGTCTGTCATAAGTTTTATCACCTTCGCAGTGCATCGGGCAATAATATTTGTCCCCCTTAACATGCTTATCCTGACGCACTTGTTCATGATCATGCTTGTGATCTCCTTGATAATGCTTATGCTGTCCATGATTGTTATGGTGGTCCATTTCCGCTTCATCAGATTGAACCGGGACAAGATTCATGTTGCAAACCGGACATGTTCCGGGCTCAGGGTAGGTCTTGTCCCCTTCACAATGCATGGGGCATATAAATTCTGTCTTTTTATTTGAAATGGTTGCTTCCTTCATGGTAATATTTATATTGTACCAAAATAATTTCTGTTCATTTGACCGTTACATTGTCTTTTATTTCCTTCTTTTTGAGGTTGACGATGTATTGTTTGGCTGCAATGGCTGCCTTAGCTCCTTCTCCAGCTGCTATGATGATTCTTTTTCCAAATGTATTTGTAACATCACCTGCAGCGAAAATCCCCGGAAATGATGTTGAACAATCATTATTTATGATTATTTCACCATGATCATTCAATGCAACCAGTTCATTGACCAGGGTCGAATTCGGACTTGAACCAATGGCTGCAAAAACTCCACAAACCGGCAGCGTGGTATGTTTCTTTTCACCCTTTTTCCTGATCGTAATTGATGAAAGTACTTTTGAACCTGAAATTTGAACTACTTTACAGTTCTCAAAAAGAACCAGGTTTTTGATCTGTCTGATCCGTTCGATCAATACAGCATCAGCAGTGAGTTTGATATCAGAAACCAGATAGATTTTTCTTGCCACCATATTCAGGTTCTCAACGATTTGCATTGCTGTATTGCCACCTCCTACAACAACTGCATCACAATCCTGAACAAATGATAAGTCCTGAATGTTTCCGTAAAATATTCCTTTCCTTTGAAATTTTTCTTCACCCGTAATATTCAATTTTCTCTTTTTCATTCCAGAGGAAACAATAATTGTTTTGGAACGGTATTTCTTTAAATCAGATGTTGTGATTTTAAAGCCTCCGTTATAGTTTTCTATCAGTTCAACATCACCAATCAAATGATCTAAATAATGTGAGCCTATCAGCTGATCCTGAAATTTTTTTATGAGTTCAGGACCGGTGATAAAATCAAAACCCATATAGTTTTCTATTTTGGTACTGTCAATGGCCTGTCCTCCCAGATCGTCAGAAATCAGAAATGCCTTCATTTTATGGATTGAAGCATATACTCCGGCAGTTAATCCTGCAGGTCCACCTCCGATAATGATCAAATCATAATCTTTGTCCAACACATATTCAGATGGTGAATTCCTGAATTTTTCAAGGCATCCCTCTGAACAGAAGTAATATCTTTTGCCATTGGAAACCAGGGTAAACTTCCTGGTATCCACCTGCATGCAGCATACAGGATCTTTATTCAACACAGAATCCTTCGCATTAGGATATAATATCTCTTTTCTTTTCTTCATACTCTTCCTTACTGATTTCACCCTTTGCATATCTTTCTTTTAATATGTCAAGGGCTGATTTTTGACGAGAGAGGTTGGTGGTTCTATTGGAGTTGAAAGCTTTTGCTGCAAACCAAATAACAGCAACCAGGATGATAAGGCCTACAATCCAGCCCCATCCCATTCCCCATCCGTAATGCATATTGTACAACATAGTTATTCCTCCTATTAAATATTGTTTACTGGTACTAACTTCATATTGCATACCGGGCAATTTCCGGGATGATCATACGTTTTGTCCCCTTCGCACTTCATTGGACAATAAAATTTATTGCCTGAATAAACTGCATTTGGTTCATGATCACCATTGAAAGCATATTTTATCTTTTTCATATGCATATGTTAAATGTTCATACAAAATTACATTATTCTAATTATCAAATTATTACATAATTATTGAATTATTTTATACAATTTATTGATGATTGCATCCATCATATGGCCAGTATGCCGGTTTCATCTGTTCTGACTTTATAGGCTTCATCCACGGGTGACACGATGATCATTCCATCACCGCGATAGCCTGTACGTGCGTTTTGCTTTATAATGTCTATGACAATCTGAAGATGCTCATCAGCAACCAGGATTTCAAGTTTGATTACCCTGTATGCATCAGCAAACGGATATTTTTCACTGATGTGTTCTGCTTCATGATCAGAATACTGACCGGTGCCTTCGCATTCAACAAAAGTCATGCAGCAAAAGTCTTCCTTCTTGAGTGCTTGATAAACCTCTTCGGTTTTCCGGTGTCTTATATATGCTTTAATCAGTTTCATGACATTAGATTTTTAATTCAAAAATATTTTACGGATAAGCATCTGATACTGCATCTTATCTGTTCATTCAGTCAAATCTGTTGACCTGTACTACATACAAAAATCAGTCATGGTTTAGATCACAACAGTCAAGCTTTTTATTACCATAAATTTTCCTGTTGGTATCAGCCAGGTTTTTTATGAAACGGCTGAGAATTCCTCTTCTTTTTTCCCTAATCTCTTTCACAGGATATCCCAGGTTGTTCATTTCCTCCTTGATGTATTTAGCTGCCAGACACAACGTATCATATTCAATCCGGATCAATGCAGATGAAATTTCCAATGAAAGAATCCCTTCAACTTTTTTCAGTCTTTCCTGTAAATCCTGTATTTCATCCTTGTTCAAATCCTTATTGAACCTGTATGTTATTGTTTTATTAAACTGTTCCATAATGCATTTTTTTGTGACACCCCGACGCGGTATATAGGTACCCCGTCGGGGTGTCATTTTAATATTCCATTGTTTCCTTTGTTTCACCGCATGTCAGCATGGCTTCGCCGAAATATGGATTTTCGATCTCTTTGATCTCGCTTAGCCAGTAAGCCCCGGTATTGTCCAGAGCC
>JAFGRC010000101.1 GCA_016935355.1 Bacteroidales bacterium | reverse complement strand
TATATCCGGACATTATCAAAAAGATGGTATGGTTCACCCATGTTACTGGAAAAACGGGGTGCTGGTCGATCTGGACTGTGACAGGACGGCCTATACCAGTGATGTTTTTATTCTCGGGGATGATGTGTATGTTGCGGGACATCATTTGCAGTCTGATGACATTACAATACCCTGCTTCTGGAAAAATGGCATAAAAACTGATCTTGAAGTGCCCGGTACCATGTCGGGTTATACAAAATCGGTTGCTGCTGATGGTCAGAACTCATTTATTACCGGTTTTCTGATTTCATCGGGAAATGAGGAAAATCAGATAAATGCCTGCTACTGGAAGAATGGTGAACTTGTTCAGCTGAACACGTCGCCTTATAAATTTTCCATAGCCTCAGAAATCATCTTAAGCGGAGATGCAACTTATTTTGCCGGGCGACTTGATGATACTGAAAAAGAATGTTTGTGCGTGTGGAAGAACGACTCCCGGATTGATTATTTAACAATACCCAATAAAACTTCGGGAACAATGTTCTTTTTTACATGGGAGAATGCAGATTACGGTAATTTTTCCTATGAAGTAGGTGTAGTACGACATAAAATAGGAATTAATTCAATGGGGGTATATGACGGAGACATTTATATCACCGCAGAACAAGATGGCAATGCATGTTACTGGATGAATGAGAATATGACGGTGTTAACTGAAGATTGTGAGGATGTATCACCGGATTATCTGCTGGTTGTTGATCAGAATATACTGATCGTCGGGAATTGTGATAAAACCATATGTGTTTGGGAAAATGGCAATAAAAGGGAGATCACAAAACTTAATGAGAATGAGCGCCCTAGTTATTATGGTTTGTTGAGGAAATAGAATGAACTAAACATAATATGACGATCTCTGTGCCAGTGTTTATTACGTTAAACGGATACTTTACAAAGTTGTACTTAAATATTACATGATTATTTACGAAAAGAAAGGATTACAAAATGGAAAAAAAAGAAAAGAAAACCGGTGAAAGCCGTTCGCACTTAACACGGCGCAGTTTCCTGGGAACAGTGACCGGAGCTGCCGCAGCATTTACGATTGTCCCGAATCATGTCCTCGCCGGCAGGGGGAAAATGCAACCCAGTGATACGGTGAATGTTGCTGGTATTGGTATTGGAGCACAGGGTGGCGGGGATATACAAAGGATCTGTGATCCGGATGTTCCAATCGTAAGACCGCAACGCAACAGTACAGGACTTCCTTATACGGAAGAACAACTGGCCCAGAGACAGGCTCAGGAAGCTGCAAGACAAGCCCAGCAAACCCAGCAGGGTGCACCCGGAGGCGCACCGGGCGGGCAACAACAAGCTCAGCAGGTGAGGGATCCTATTAAACTTGCCAATATTTATGCTTTATGTGATGTGGATTCTGAATTTTCCGCACATGTTATGGCGGGATATCCAAAGGCTAAAAGATATGTGGACTGGCGGGAAATGCTTGAGAAGGAACCCTCCATTGATGCGGTGGTTATCGGTACACCGGACCACAACCATGCACCGATTGCCGCAGCTTTTATGAGACAGAAAAAACATGTATATATTGAAAAACCCTTGTGCAAGACTGTTTATGAATGCCGGAAGCTCGCCGAACTTGCGAAGGAATATGATATTGTAAGCCAGATGGGAAATCAGGGCCATGCCTCTGAAGGTACCAGACAAACGGTTGAATGGATACAAAGTGGTGTAATTGGCCTGGTTCGCGAGGTTCATTGCAACTCCAGCGTTCCCAGCTGGCCACAGGGTAACCTTCCGCGTCTTCCTGCCGTTCGGATTCCCAAAACACTGAATTATGACGTATGGCTGGGACCTGCTCCTGAAAAGCCCTATAATCCGGAATCATTGCATTTTAACTGGCGCGGTTTATGGGATTATGGAACCGGAGCGATGGGAGATTTTGGCGCTCACATTCTGGATGCAATGATATGGTCACTGAACCTGGGATACCCGACTAAGATTCAGGCTACTTCAACACCTTACAGTGATGAGTATATGCCTTCAGGTGAAGTGGTTAAATATGAATTTGCAGCGCGTGGTTATTTACCTCCTGTATCTGTAACATGGCATGATGGCAGATTGAAACCATTTCGTCCCGAAGCGCTTGAACAGGGCCGCCGTATGGGTGCAGCTGTTTATTATGGAGATAAAGGAATCATTATGCATGGCACACACGGGGCCATGCCCGAACTTGTGCCTGCAGATCCGGATTTTGTTGCACCGGACCCCTGGATCCCCAGGACCGCGAACAACTATGAAGACTGGATCATGGCCATCAGGAACGGTACGAAATCGAACAATGATTTCTCCATCTCCGCAAAGCTTACGGAAATCATGCTGATGGCCAATCTTGCCATTCAGTTCCAGAATGACAATGTAATACTTGAATATGACGCTGAAAATATGGAATTCACCAATCTGCCCGCTGCGAATGAAAAGCTGCATTACGAATACCGCCAGGGCTGGACTTTATAAAGAATATTGACGGCGATTGATATGATCAAGGTCAGGGTTGAAGAATCCTGACCTTGATTTTGTTTACCGGCAGGGTAGCATAAAAAGACATAGACATTCTGCAAAGAGTTGTATGTAAGGCGGTACTTTTTAATAGACTTACAGGATTTTTCCGGGACCGGTACTGAGAACATGCAAAGAAACCTTGTGAGTATATCTGACTGATCAGGTTGGATAAAATTTTTAAAGCACTACCTTTGCAAAAATGGAAAAAAGCTAAAGCCGGATCCATATGAATCCGGACTTTCCGGACATTAAAATGCTGCTATGGATTCACGGCCCATGCTCGTGCATATCATTATAAACAAAAAAAACAAATAACCATGAATCAATTGTTTGACACAGAATTCTGGTCTGATTTGCTGGATAAGGTTCAGGGCTGGCTTCTTGAAGAATTCCCGGGATTGCTGATATTGACCATCATTGTGGTTGTGGGATTAAGACTCGTACGCTTGTTTCTCACCAGGCTTAAAATGAGGATGGTCATTCGTGCCGACAGGATCGGGGACATTGACGGTGTTGAAGCTGCAAAGAGGATCAATACTTTGATGGGCATTGTTCGCGGATTGATCAGAATTGTAGTATGGACCATGTATATCATGATCGTTCTGAAGAAATTCAATATTGACATCGGACCGATCCTTGCCAGTGCAGGAATTATCGGTCTTGCCGTAGGTTTCGGAGCTCAGGAGCTTGTTCGTGATTTTATATCGGGTTTTTATATGTTGCTTGAAAATCATATCCGTACCGGAGATGTTGCAGTCATAAACGGCACTGGTGGTCTTGTTGAAAAAATAGCACTGCGTACGGTGACACTGCGCGATTTTTCAGGTGTTGTTCATGTATTTCAGAATGGAAAGATATCTTCCCTGTCGAACATGACCAAAGAATGGTCCGCAATGGTATTTGATGTCGGGGTGGCTTACAAGGAGGATACGGAAACCGTCATGAATGTCATGAAGCAGGTGGGAGATGAGCTGCAGAGCGATCCGGAATTCGGTGAACACATCATTGAACCCATTGAGGTTTTCGGACTGGACAGCTTTGGCGACAGCGCCATTATAATCAAAGCCCGCTTCAAGACCAGACCGATACAACAATGGGCTGTAGGAAGGGAATATCGCAAGCGGCTTAAAAAGGCATTTGATGAACGCAATATTGAAATACCATTCCCGCATACTACCATATACTGGGGTGAGGAAATCAAACCATTGAACGTGAAAATGAATGGCAGGCTGGATGAAAATACAGGGAACTGAATGTTCCATACCGGGGCATATTTTAGCTTTTGGCAGTTTTTACATACATTTATAATCAACCTGCTTATGTCCCGGGTTTCAGTACATCAATCCTATTCAAAATGCAAATAAAATCAAAAAGAATGATCACGTTACACAAAGGAAATTCAAACAGTAGCAAACCCGGAGAAAAGAAGAAGGAACATCCTCAGGATCTGAAGTGGATTACCACAAAAATACTGGATGATGTTTTTACCGATGAGGTCAGTCTTTTCAAACCTCATTTTGACGTGGATTATGCTGCTTATATTCAAAGACTCTGGGATTCAAATCCTGATATTCATGCCATTCTGAAACGGGAAAATGATCTGGAAGGAGCCCGGAATGCACTGTACAGTTATCTTGAACATGCTGAGCGAAAAGTATTTGCACTGGATAATGACCTGCACATCCTCGAAAAATCCACGGTCAGGGAGTGCATCCGTGTCTTCAAAAGTATCATCGGACCCATTAATGAGTTCCGTACTGAATTTTCAGCCGTCGAAAGTCTGTGGAAGCTTGCCCACGACAAAAAAGACGATCTGGAAGGGAAAATATCAGCAGGGTTTATACTCGAATTCATCAATTTGTTTCGTGGTGTGATCGGGAAGTCTAATATCTATCTTGAAAATGAAGAGGTTAAAAAGGGAATTCCGGAGTTTTTAAAAATGAAAGGAAGGGAAGCTGCTGCTGTAAGGATGGAAATACTGGATGATCTGGGTTCCAGTGTGAAAAAATATTTTAAAAAATTTCCGTCCGGACTGGAGTCGGAAGTCATAAACTGGCGCTCCGAAAACAAGTTGAAAATGCTAAGGTATTTTGATGCGACGGCTGAAGACTGGAATGATTATAAATGGCAGCTGAAGCACGTGATAAAAGATGCCAAACCACTTCTGGACCTGATAGAACTGACCAGTGAACAGAGGGAAGCTGTGGACAAAGCCGTCAGGAATAAGGTCGCTTTTGGCATTACACCATATTATCTGAGTTTAATGGATTCAAAACTTTCCATTGGCTATGATCATGCCATCCGTGCTCAGGTAATTCCACCAAAGGAATATGTTGACAAAATGGTTGAGCACAAAGCCGACCGGAATATTACTTTTGACTTTATGGGTGAGCATGATACGTCACCAGTGGATCTGATTACCCGTCGCTATCCCATTATTGCTATAATCAAGCCTTTTATTTCCTGTGCACAGATTTGTGTTTACTGTCAGCGTAACTGGGAAATCGAAAAGGTTCTTGAACCCGGGGCACTTGCTTCCAGAGCCAAAATCGATGAGGCGTTGAACTGGTTTGATGAGCATAAAAGTGTCGGTGATGTGCTGATAACAGGAGGAGATCCGCTGATCATGAAAGATGACCAGCTCCACCGGATCATTGAAATACTTGCTTCCAAAGAACACATTTACAGAATAAGGATCGGCAGCCGGACTCCGGTTGTTTTACCTATGCGGTTTACAGATAAGCTTGTGAATATGTTGTCACGTTATCATAACCCCCCAAAACTTGAAATCGCACTGGTCACGCATTTCGAACATTCTTACGAGATCACACCGGAGGCTATGGAAGCAGTACAGAAACTGCGTAAATCAAGCATTTCGGTATACAATCAGCAGGTTTATACCATTGAGAATTCCAGGCGGTTTGAAACGGCCAAGCTTCGTAAAGACTTAAAATCAATAGGTGTTGATCCCTATTATACTTTCAATATGAAAGGAAAAGACGAAACCAGCCGCTACATGGTGCCAATAGCCAGGATATTGCAGGAAAGAAAAGAAGAAGCCCGCCTGCTACCCGGTCTCGACCGTACCGATGAGCCTGTATTTAATGTACCTCGACTTGGCAAAAATCACCTCAGGGCAGGCCAGGACCATAAACTGGTAATGATCCTGCCGGACGGCTCAAGGGTATATGAATTCCATCCCTGGGAAAAGAATATTACTGCTGTACCGCCTTATAACTATGTTGACGTTCCCATATACGATTACCTTGAAGAACTTGCTGCACGAGGGGAGAACATACGGGATTACAGGACCATCTGGTTTTATTACTAATATCTGTCCTCCTGGCCGGAGCAGGACATTATTTCGGGCCCATGAACCAGCTTACATTATTAAGAAAAAAGAACTATTATGTTGAAGCGATTCATTAATTTGACCTCAGGGGTTGCCTGATTGAGACATTGTAATCGTTTTCCGGCGAAACATGGTGGCACAACATGCATAACATTTTCAGAAACAGATACATCAGATAAATTGAACTGTTAACGTTGAAATGAATTGAAGCGGCCGATTCCATGCAAGCTAAAGTTTACCGTCAACAACTTTTTCAATTATTCCGGGATAATGTTCGTATTCAAGCCGGTGAACTCTTTCTGCAAGTGATTCAGGCGAATCTTCCGGCAATACCGGACAGGTAGCCTGAAATACTATTTTCCCCTTGTCATATTCCCGGTCAATCAAATGAATGGTAATACCGGATGATTTTTCGTTATTCTCAATGACTGACTTGTGTACACGCAGTCCGTACATTCCTTTACCACCATATTTTGGCAACAGGGCAGGATGAATATTCAATATTTTGTTATTAAAAGCATCAATCAGATAATCTGGCACAAGCCAGAGGAAACCCGCCAGGATGATCCAGCTTACATCATGTTTTCTGAGATAATTAAGGATTTTACTCTTTTTGTAGAATTCTTCATATGAGAATGTTAGAACATCAATGTGCAGTTTTTCTGCCCGATGGATCACGAACGCATCAGGCCTGTTGGTGCAGACGCATGAAACGCTTATCTGTTGATGATTCCGGAAGTATTTTATAATGTTTTCTGCGTTTGTTCCACTTCCTGAGGCAAATATGGCTAATTTCTGCATGGGTTTGCAAGTTTTTATTTTACAATAATTACGCGATCATATTCCAGTGAAAAAGATAATCCTGCCAAAGAAAAATATATTTTTGTTTGTTTTTTCCTTATTATTGCATTTTATTTGCACAACATTTTAATATTTATAATAATTAAAACTTGGTATTATGTCAGACATTGCATCAAGAGTAAAAGCTATTATCGTTGATAAGCTGGGTGTTGATGAGAGCGAAGTTACACCGGAAGCAAGTTTTACGAATGATCTGGGAGCAGATTCATTAGATACTGTCGAATTAATCATGGAATTTGAAAAGGAATTCAATATTGGAATTCCGGATGATGCCGCAGAAAATATCTCAACAGTGGGCGAAGCCATCAAGTACATCGACGAAAATGTAAAGAAGTAAATTTAAGCGTTTTTCTATGGAGTTTAAACGGGTAGTTGTTACAGGACTTGGTGCTGTGACTCCGCTGGGCAATAATGTTAAGGATTACTGGAACAGCTTGATCAATGGAGTTAGTGGAAGCGACCTGATTACTCGTTTTGATGCCGGAAATTTCAAGACGAAATTTGCGTGCGAAGTAAAGAACTTCAACATTGAAGATCACTTCGACCGGAAAGAGGCAAGGAAATACGATCTTTATACAATTTTTGCTCTTGTTGCAACGGATGAAGCCATTAAAGATGCGGGATTGGATCTGGAACGAATTGACAAGGACAGGGTAGGAGTGATCTTCGGTTCGGGTATCGGAGGGTTTAATACATTTCTGACCGGGGTTAGTGATTATTTTAACAATATAAATGAGCCCAGATTTAATCCGTTCTTCATTCCCAAAATTATTTCTGATATTGCTGCAGGTTTTATTTCGATCAGGTATGGCTTCCGTGGACCTAATTATGCTACTGTTTCAGCATGTGCCACGGCGACCAATGCCATTATCGATGCTTTCAATTATATCCGTATTGGTAAAGCCAACATGTTTATGGCCGGTGGTTCGGAAGCCTGCATTGTTGAGCCCGGAATAGGAGGTTTTAATGCAATGCACGCCATTTCAACAAACAATGCAGAATACAAAACCGCTTCAAGGCCTTTTGATAAAACACGTGATGGCTTTGTAATGGGCGAAGGTGCTGGAACCGTTGTGCTTGAGGAACTGGAGCATGCTAAAAGCAGGGGAGCCAGAATTTATGCTGAATTGGCAGGAGGCGGAATGTCAGCTGATGCATATCATATTACCGCTCCGCATCCCGAAGGACTTGGTGCGATACTGGTGATGAATAATGCGCTTGAAGATGCCGGCATGAAACCGGAGGAAATTGATTACATCAATGTTCATGGAACAGCTACACCGCTCGGTGATATTTCTGAAGCCATTGGCATTGTAAAAGTTTTTGGAGAACATGCCTACAAATTAAATATCAGCGCGACAAAGTCAATGACCGGACATTTGCTGGGTGCTGCAGGAGCTATTGAAGCTATAGCCAGTATTTATGCCACGCTTTACAATATAGTTCCTCCAACTATAAATTTCACAACACCGGATGAAGCGATTGACCAGAAGTTGAACCTTACCTTGCATAAAGCTCAGGAACGAACAGTAAATGCCGCTTTAAGCAATACTTTCGGATTCGGTGGCCATAACTTTTCTGTCATTTTTAAGAAATATATACCATAGCGTTGTGCTTAAGCGAGTTATCCGTTCGGAGAAATTTCTTTTTGTCCCGGATAAAGACTTTAAAAAGAATTTAAAACGCCTTCTGGGCTTCTTACCCCGGCATTATAAGCTTTATCAGCTTGCTTTTGTGCACAAATCAGCTTCACAAGTTGTATTCCATAACATCAAGGTTAATAACGAGAGACTGGAATTTCTGGGAGACGCCATACTGGATTCTCTCATTGCAGAGTTCCTGTTTCATAAGTTTCCTGACCATGATGAGGGTTTTCTGACTCGGATGCGTTCAAAAATTGTGAACCGCGACAATCTGAATCTAATAGCCATAAAGCTGGGCATTAGTAATATGGTTATTTCCAAAACAGCAAATGACAATCACAGATCAATTTATGGAGATGCACTGGAAGCTCTGCTGGGTGCACTTTACCTTGATAAAGGATACAATCAGACAAAAAAGCTTGTTGGAGAACGGATTATCCAGAACCATATCAATCTGAATAAATTGCTTGATACGGAAACCGATTTTAAGAGCAGGATCATTGAATGGGCCCAAAAAAATAAAAGAACTATTCATTTCACCAGTTTTGAAGAAACAGATGACCAGAATCATGCGCCCATCTTCATTGCGCACCTGTTAATAGGAGATGAAATATTCGGACGCGGTAGCGGAAGCTCAAAGAAGGAAGCAGAGCAAAATGCTGCCAGGCAGGCACTGCAACTCATTGAGGGTTAGTATCATATAAACAAATAACCCGGATACAATCCGTTGACAGGATTATATTGATTCAGAATTTCCGGTTCTGTAAATTGTTATATGCGACCATGAAAGCAAAGGATCCCATGAACCTCTATGTTTTAATATCACAACTTGGCCAAGCTGTACGACCATTAAAAACAAAATTATATTCTTGTGAAAAGAAAAAACCTTAAACTTAATGTTCAATATGAGATGAACTTCAAACTTATCGGGATTTCATCACATGAGAACGACTACCGGCTTGTCTGGGCTATTAACAGAAATATGAAATTCAATTATATACGTTCAGAAGACCTGTTCGTACACCAGCCAAAATTGCAACTTGATATGTCATTCAGCCGCTTCGTGCATACCGATGAAGAACGGTTCCTGACCTATTATCTGATATCCAACCGGAGTTCCGATGGTTTTCTTTTTCCTGAAATCAAAAACATTGATTTTTTAATCCAGATTGTCGGGGGACTGGAAGATAAGCCGGTTGAACAAATGATTACCGCACTCAGAAGCATCAATATCATATCCGGAGCCTATCTCATGGATCTTGAAAAATTAAAGGATATCAGTAAAATCATGCCGGTCTGAGTGCACTCGGGAATTGCATATCCGGCATTCATTATTTACAACTGTTAATTATTGTTAAAATTCTTACAAGCAATGAGTTATAACTTTATATTTGTTCATTATGAGCCGAAAATTTATCTGGATTGTCACCATTACGATGGGGCTGGCCATGATTGCCCTGATCGTATTTCAGTCCTATTGGATCAGGAATGCAATCCGGATCAACGAAGATCAATTTGATCATCTTATCAGCCGTTCGATGATCGATATTGCCAATGAGATCGAATGGCGCGAAGCAGAAAGACTTGTTCACCACCAGATGGATCCTTTACTGGCAGATTCAGCATTGTTCCATGAAGATAATACAGCAGGTCTGTTGCAGAATGACAACAGTCAAAAGAATATTGACCGGAGACAAGACCGGAGATCTGAATATAATGAATTGATTTCAGACCGCAGAAGGTTTGTGGACAGGGTAATTGCCAGCATGTTTCAGGTACCTCCTGATATTGAGGAGCGTATCAGTCATGATGAACTGACAGAAATCATCAAAAGTGTTTTCAGTGAAAACGGTATTGCAGACCTGGCATATGAATATGCAGTCTTACGCTGGGACAATGATATTGCCATGGGATCCCCATCATTCAGCATAGCAGAAGAAGCAGAATACTATAAGGTTAAACTGTTTCCCAATGATATCGAGCCGGCATCATATTATCTTAGTATTTATTTTCCGCGGCGAAATAATTCCAGCTTTGAATCCCTGGGATATATGGCTTTTTCTTCACTGATACTTTCTTTAATGATTGTTGTTGGGTTCACGCTTACCGTTTACGTTATATTCAGGCAAAAAAGAATATCAGAAATACGCAGTGATTTTGTCAGCAACATGACACATGAATTGAAAACCCCTATTTCAACAATATCCCTGGCATCTCAAATGCTCGGTGATAAAAGTATTCCGCCTGAAATGAAGAAACCCGATCAGATATCAAAAATTATTATTGATGAATGTCGCAGGCTCGGAACGCAGGTTGAAAAAGTACTGCAAACAGCAATTTTTGATAAAGGTAAACTGAAATTGCGTCTTCAGGAGGCCAATATGCACGACATTATCGAGAATGCTGTTGAAAACTTTGCTTTGCAATTGAAAAGCAGGAAGGGGAAAATACATACTTCATTAAAAGCAACGTATCCCGTTATTTTTGCCGATCAGGTTCACATCACAAATGTCTTGTCCAATCTGATTGATAATGCGATAAAATATTGCACACGTGATCCCGAGATTATTGTTACAACTTTCAATAAAGGATCTAATTTTTGCTTGTCAATAAAGGATAATGGTATTGGGATCAGCAAGAATGATCAGAAGCGGATTTTTGAGAAGTTTTACAGGGTACCTACGGGGAATATTCATACGGTTAAGGGTTTTGGGCTGGGGCTGAGTTATGTAAAAATGATCGTGGAAGAGCATCAGGGACATATTGAATTGGAAAGTGAATTGTATGAAGGAAGTAATTTTAGTATAACTTTACCAAACAAAGCAAAAGAATAAATACATGCAAAAGTTAAGAATACTTCTTGTCGAAGATGATGAAAACCTGGGAACTCTTCTGCGTGAGTATTTAATCGCAAAATCATTTGAAGTGGATCTTTTTATCAATGGAGAAAAAGCTTATAAAAGTTTTATCAAGGCACACTATGATTTGTGTATTCTGGATATTATGATGCCTGTTAAGGACGGTTATACCCTGGCACGCGAGATCAGGATGAGCAGTCCCGAAATCCCCATCATATTCCTCACTGCGAAATCCATGAAAGAGGATATCATTGAAGGCTTCAAAGCGGGTGCGGATGATTATATTACCAAACCTTTCAGTATGGAAGAATTGATATTCAGGGTTGAGGCAATTCTGCGCAGGACCAAAAAAGACATCAACGGTGCCGTACTGCACGAATATAGAATTGGCAGCTATATGTTTTATCCGAACACCCAGATGCTGAAACTGGGGGGAAAGGAACAAAAACTGACCACAAAGGAATCCGATTTGCTTAAACTGTTGTGTGCCAACAAGAACAATGTGCTCGATCGCAACTATGCATTAAAAACCATCTGGATTGATGACAACTATTTCAATGCACGGAGTATGGATGTATATGTGGCCAAACTGAGGAAATACCTTAAAGATGATCCTAAGGTACAGATCATTAATGTGCATGGTAAAGGCTTTAAGCTGGTTGAAAGCTAAAAAAAGAGGCTGTCTCAAATTAGCGGCAGCCTCATTTTCTGATATTGCAAAATGCATTACATCATTCCTCCACCCATACCGCCGGGAGGCATTGGGGCAGCTGATTCTTTTTCAGGTTTTTCAGTAACCACACACTCAGTAGTCAGGAACATACCTGCAATGGAAGCTGCATTTTCGAGTGCAATACGGGTAACCTTGGTGGGGTCAATGACACCTGCTTCATATAAAGGCTCATATTTTGAATCCTGAGCATTGTATCCGAAGTCGCCTTTGCCTTCCTTGATCCGCTGAACAACAACCGAACCTTCAATACCGGCATTCTCCACGATTTGTCTTACGGGTTCTTCCAGGGCCCGTTTGACAATGGATATACCTGTATTCTGGTCTTCATTGTCTCCTTTTATTTTATCAAGGGCTTTGATGGAACGGATGTATCCTACACCGCCGCCTGGAATAATACCTTCTTCCACCGCTGCACGTGTTGCGCTGAGTGCATCTTCAACACGGGCTTTCTTTTCTTTCATTTCCACTTCAGAAGCTGCACCCACATAAAGCACTGCAACACCTCCTGCAAGTTTTGCAAGTCTTTCCTGCAGTTTTTCACGGTCATAATCTGATGTTACGGTCTCAATTTGTGATTTAATCTGTTTGATGCGGCCTTCAATATTCTTCTTGTCGCCTGCACCATTTACGACCGTGGTGGTTTCCTTGTTCACGGTAACTTTATCACAGGACCCCAGCATATCCATTTTAACAGCTTCAAGGGTAAGTCCTTTTTCCTCGGATATCACAACACCTCCTGTAATGATGGCAATATCCTCAAGCAAATCCTTCCTTCTGTCGCCAAAGCCCGGTGCCTTTACGGCTGCAATCTTCAGAGAACCTCTGAGTTTATTGACTACCAGGGTGGCAAGTGCTTCGCCGTCTACATCTTCAGCTATGATTAATAAGGATTTTCCCTGTTGTGCAATGGGTTCAAGTATCGGAAGCAGGTCTTTCATTGTTGATATCTTCTTGTCATACAGAAGGATCACAGGATTCTCCAGAACGGCTTCCATTTTATCAGGATCAGTAATGAAGTATGCGGATATATAACCCCGGTCAAACTGCATTCCTTCAACCACATCCACATGGGTTTCAGTGCCCTTTGATTCTTCAACGGTAATAACGCCTTCTTTCTTTACCTTACCCATCGCTTCGGCAACCAATTTACCAATGCTGTGATCGTTGTTCGCTGAGACAGCGGCAACCTGTTCAATTTTTTGAATATCATCACCGATTTCGTGGGACTGCTTTTTAAGATCACTGATTACGGCTTGTACAGCCTTATCAATGCCTCTTTTTAAGTCCATCGGATTTGCGCCTGCAGTTACATTTTTCAGCCCGACAGTAATTATCGACTGTGCCAGGATTGTAGCGGTGGTAGTTCCGTCACCTGCATCTTCGTTGGTTTTTGATGCAACTTCCTTGAGAAGCTGGGCACCGACATTTTCAAACGGATCTTCAAGCTCAATTTCTTTGGCTACGGTAACACCATCCTTTGTAACGACAGGTGCTCCGTATTTCTTGTCGAGAATTACATTCCGGCCTTTAGGCCCGAGCGTTACTTTTACTGTATTGGAAAGCTTGTCAACTCCTTTTTTAAGGAGGTCACGAGCCTCAATATTGAACATCAATTCTTTTGCTGCCATAAGATTTAAATTTTATTTTAATTGATTTGTTAATTTTTTCAGATGCATTAAACAATTGCAAGAATATCCGATTGTTTCATGATCAGATAATCCTTCCCGTCGATCGTTATTTCAGTTCCCGAATATTTGCCGTACAGTACGACATCACCCACTTTCACTTCCATTTTATCATCTTTTGTTCCAGGGCCTGCGGCGACAACAATTCCTTTCTGCGGCTTTTCCTTAGCTGAGTCGGGAATAATGATTCCACTTGCAGTTTTTTCTTGAGCCTCCTGAGGTTTTATTATAACTCTGTCTGCTAAAGGCTTAATTTTTAGTTCTGACATATACAATTAATTTTTAGAGTTAAACATCTTTAAAATTTAGAATTGGTAATAACGAAATCTGTGCCAAAATCCATAAGGCGGTTTTTAATGGGATTAAATTGACAATTTTTCAGCACCATAATTGTGCCTCCATTGCATTAAAACACTTAAATATTTATAAACCAGAATAAAACAATATATCTGTAAAATAAACAGAAAACAAACTGTGTCAGCTGCTATGACATACTGGCACATATCATGATTGATCTGATGTTCGGTGTCCCGGATTCAATGTTATATGTTCCGGGCTCAATGTTTAACGCTTAAGATCCTGTAAATTTGAACTATTCCCCTGTTTCTTCCCGGGTTTCGGGAGATTGTTCTGTGGGTGTTGCGGGATACGCGGGCAGTCTTTCAGGATCAATGGCAGTGTTTTCTATCTGTTCCCGAATTCTGGACTGATTGACGGCATCTGTTTCATGTGGGATCATGGTAGCTATAACGCTTAAAACTACCAATGCAGCTGCAAAACCCCAGGTCGCTTTCTCAATGAAATCAGCAGTTCGCTTAACACCCATAATCTGGTTGGAGGAGGAAAAACTGGATGCCAGTCCGCCACCCTTGGGATTTTGAACGAGAACAATCAATATGAGTAAAATTGCTGTAAATATAATTATGCCTATAATAAGACCATACATATCATGCGGTTTTACAATTTGTTACTAAGTTTCTTAATTTCTTCAATCTGACCTGCAAAGTAATCACTTTTTTGCGGATATTTCAAAATTAATTTCTCATAAGTGAAAATGGCCTTATTATAATATCCCTGTTTCAAGTATATTCTTGCAAGAGTTTCGGTAAAAAAACCATCGTGTTCTCTTACGCTGCTTTCGGATATATCTTCCTGCGAAAGCTGATCTTCGCGTGGTACCAGACGGGGATTTTCACGAATAAATTTCTCAATGAGGGTTTCATTGTGTTCTTCGGGTTCACCACTTTCCATACTGATGGCATTGGTGTCTGCAGAGCCGGGTTTTTCCTGGTTCGCTTCCGTTTCATCGATCTCAAGGATTTCCTGAAACATTTCATGCGTGCCCATCCCGTCTGAATCCAATGTAATGTCTTTGTGTTCAATGATTTCATCATGATCAAGGGTCAGCAGTGATGAATCCGGTCCAGGAGGTTCATAAGATTCCTCTTCTGGCGGATACCGATACTCGCCACTGATATCGATAGTTATTTCAGGTCTCGGGCTTTCCTTTTCCTCGTCTGTCATCTCAAGTTCTGCCAGTTGTCCGGTTAGAAGAGCTGAAATATTCTCCTTCAGCGATCCTTTGCTTTTCTTCATGACATTCTGTGGAGGGATCGGCTTTTCCTTACGAGTTTTGTCTGTATTTGATGGTTCTTTCAGCTTGTTTTTGGGAAGTTCGGCTTCGGTTTCTTCAAGAGGATGCAATAGTTCATAAATGATCGTGCGGTCGGGCACATAAGGAGCCACAAGTTTCAGACGAGACTGATAGCCGGCCTTATCAAATAGATAGGTATGTTTGAGGATCAGTAATTTTATCGTTTGAAAAAATGGATATTTTTCTTCATCCTGCAGCAATTCATTAATTGATTCAGTGCTGAGCTCTTGCGGTTGTTGTATGTATTTGATCAGTTCTTTCAGGTGCATGGAAAATAGTCTGTTACCAGTTTACAAAAGCCCTGTTAAAAATATCTTCAATCAGCAAATCCTGTATCTTTTCAGACAGTTGTATTTTGACATTTTCAAAATCCTGGCTTGAAGCGTAGTCTTCATACCTCGAAAAACTGGTTTCAAAATTCTGATCAGAATTCACATAATTGCTGAATTTCATCCGGACGGTTATGGTAAACCTGTTCTGAGATGCAACATCTCCAGAAACAATGGCTGTGGGTTTAGTATCATATCCTGTAATAGTACCTTCAAAATCCAGGTCTCCTATGTCATTCACAATAATCAGGCCGGTGTTGGATTGCAGATAATCCTTAAATGCATCAGTAAGCTGTTGGGCAAAAGCAGGTTCAATGTATGTTGCCTGATTCTGAAAATACTGTACGGATACTGTTTTGGCTTCAGGAGGTATTGAAGCCCCGGTCGTTGAGTATTTCACGGTAAAACATGATACATTCAGGATGCAGCAGGCCGTGGACGCAAATATAAGATGCATGATATGTTTTGTGTGCCTGCTTCTCATGAATTATTCAATGTTATACTCTTTAATTTTCCGGTATAATGTTCTCTCGGAAATACCCAGCTCACCGGCAGCATGTTTTCTTTTTCCATGATGCTTTTCCAAAGCCTTCCTGATCAATTCAATTTCTTTATCAGCCAGGGATAAAGATTCTTCAACTATTTCCTGAGTGTCCTGGATCCCATCACCATCATTCCGGGGATATTCAAATTTTCTTTTGAGTCTTTCCTCCTGTTCAATGGGCACTATATCTTCAAAAACTTTTGGTATGACGTGAGGAGCACCCTTGTGAATTTCCTTTTCTGAATGGTCTTTTAAGAGGTTATTGTGTACAAGTTTTTTCAGTTCATTGACATCATTTCGCATGTCAAAAAGAATCTTATAAAGGATTTCCCTTTCTGTGGCAAAGGTTTTCTGATCAACTGTATCATAAAGTGCGGGTAGTTTCATTTCATTATAATCGGGAAGATAGGTGCGCATCACATCAGCTGTGATCAGACGTTTTTCCTCAATAATTGAGATTTGTTCCACAATATTCTTCAACTGTCTGATGTTTCCTGGCCAGCGATAATTTATCAGCATGTCCATTGCCTCTTCTGTAAGCGTAATGGAGGGCATTCTGTTTCGTTCTGCAAAATCAACTGCGAATTTCCGGAATAATATGGGTATGTCTTCCTTTCTGTGGCGTAGCGGAGGTACTTCAATGGGTACACTGCTGAGCCGGTAAAACAGGTCTTCACGGAAATTGCCCTTTTGTATGGCATTTTGTATATCAACATTTGTAGCAGCGATAACCCTTACATCGGTTTTGATGACTTTTGAGGATCCCACCCTGATGAATTCACCGGTTTCGAGTACACGGAGTAATCTGACTTGCGTTGATAACGGAAGTTCAGCTACCTCATCAAGAAAAATGGTTCCGTTATTGGCTACTTCAAAATAGCCTTTGCGGCTTTCATAAGCGCCTGTAAAAGAACCTTTTTCGTGTCCAAAAAGCTCTGAATCTATAGTTCCTTCCGGAATTGCTCCGCAATTGACTGCAATATATACACCATGTTTTCTTGAACTGAACTGATGGATGATCTGGGGTAAAACTTCCTTACCGACGCCGCTTTCCCCGGAGATCAATACAGAAAGGTCGGTGGGGGCAACCTGAACGGCAATGTCTATAGAACGGATCAATTCGGGAGCATTGCCAATAATCCCGAAACGTTGTTTGATTCTTGTGATATCATATTTTTCCATCACACATGGAAATATTTAGAGCGGTCAAAATACTTCTTTTTAATAAAAATTCCGGTACTTTAACTTTAAAGTATGACAAAATTACAATAATATTAGATTTTTTGTAATTTGCAACTGCCAATTCTTCATGTTATCTATGTCTGTACACCTTCGATTTATTGGAATTATTCCTGCGCGTTACGATTCATCAAGGTTTCCGGGGAAACCTCTGGCAGAGATCAGGGGGAAAATTATGATTCGGCATGTATACGAACAGGCCTTAAAAGCACTGGACACTGTTTATGTAGCCACAGACGATGAAAGGATTCTTAAGGCTGTAAAAAAATTCGGCGGTCAAGTGGTTTTAACTTCACCGGATCACCGGAGCGGAACGGATCGTTGTGCTGAGGCGGTCGGGATTATCGAAAGGGCTCAGGGACAGGAATTTGATGTGATCATCAACATACAGGGAGATGAACCTTTTATAAGGTCTGAACAGCTTGATCTGATAAAGTCATGTTTCGACAGGCTCCCGGTTCAGATCGCCACACTCGTTAAACCCGTTGAAAAAGCTTCAGATTTATTCAATCCTGACAGACCAAAAGTTGTGGTGAACCAACATGGTGAAGCCATTTATTTCAGCCGGTTTCCGATTCCTTTTTTCAGAGGAAAGGCGCAGTCGGAATGGATGGATTTGCACCGGTATTACATGCACATCGGTCTTTACGGATACCGGAAAGACATATTGCTCGAAATTACAAAACTTGAACAATCAATTCTTGAACGGGCTGAATCACTTGAACAGTTGCGCTGGATTGAAAACGGATATGCCATCACAGTTCAGGTTACCGAATATGAAAGCTTTGGGGTGGATACACCGGAGGACTTGAAAAAATTCTTTTGAAACAATCTACAGGTTTTTAAGAAACAGATGTTACAGATATTTTGACCGCGCCCTGCGTGAGCGAAATAGTATAGAATAAATTCCTGACGCAACCCATAAGGGGAAACAGCATCTTTTAAAAAAGATACGCATATGAAGACCTTAAAATGGTTTGTATGCCTTGCTGTTTTGACAACCGGTTGTGAGGAAGATCCATTCCTTGTAAAGCATGATTTTAAGGTAAAAACCCAGTACAGGTATCACGATTCTTCTGAGGACGAGCCATACGGATTTACGCTATACACATATGATCATGAATGGAGGTTGACAAAGGAACTGATTTCGGATTATCCGGGTCCTGCTTTTGCCTCTAATACCTATGAATATTCAAATAATGGAAGACTGTTGCATAAGAAACGATGGGCCATGCAGGGCACCAATTTTCCGGGCCAGGATGAATCTGATTTTACCCTGATATGGGAGTGCAAGTATTCCTACATGGGCAATAAACAGATTGAAAAGGAATATCATGATAACGAACTGACCGACAGTTCAGTTTATGTACATTCGGGGGATTTGTTACTGGAAGAGCATCATTATGATTTCAGGAGATCCAGCAATTGGTCTGTATTCTATGAATATGATACACAAAAGAATCTGATCAAAAAAATAACGGTGCCAGACGGTAATTATACAGCGTATTACTATTCCGGTTCAAATCTGGTTAAAACGATGAAGTTCAACAGCAGTGACTCTTTACTTGCAGAAAGCATCGCTGTATATTCCGGATCAGGAGGTACCGAAATTGTTGAAACCCATCGGGTGAGACCTGATGGAAATGCACTTACTCATAAAAGGACATATTACACGGGACTTCTGGTTGAAGATATTCAATACCACCCGGCTTTTCCGGGAGCGGAATGGAGCTGTTTAAGGTACGATTATTATTGCGTATTGGATCCCTGAAGATTGTTTTTAAATATAAACCAGAGCTGAATATCCCGATCATTGGCTGTTGTGTTCCATGTGCTGTTGTTGTGCACATCCAACATGCAAAGCCTGATGCGAATCAGGGAAAAACATGACCGATGATATGTTCGGTTGCACCGGTGCGGGATTTTACATAATCTTTCGCAATAGCAGAGCTGTTTTTGTAAAAATCAGTATCGGATAGCAGTTTGATGATCAGGTGTTCAAGTTCACTTGTTTTGTCAATATGAAAAGCACCTCCCAAACGGATCAATTCGATGGCTTCATTGAATTTCTGGTAATTTGGGCCGAAAATAACCGGGATACCAAAAGCAGCAGGTTCCAGAATGTTGTGAATACCCTTACCAAAACCACCGCCGACATAGCCTATGGTTGCATACCGGTAAATTGGCAGTAACAATCCGATATTGTCAATAATCAGCACCTGATTGTCATCAATGCCGTCTGATGCTTCAGCCCGCGAATACAATATGCAGTTTTTTTCGAGCCGGGAAATAATATTTTGGATATGCACTGCATGGATTTCATGAGGAGCGATGATGAGTTTAAGCCGGACATCCTGCTTGTTGAAAATCCTCAGCAACACCTTTTCATCTTCAGGCCATGTGCTGCCTGCAACCATACAGGGATGACCATTTAAAAAACGGGACACAGGTTCAACCGGCTGAACGGATGAAGCGGCAGCCGAAACGGTATCGAAACGCGTATCCCCGCTGATGGTGGCATGATCAATGCCGATTTTCTTTAGCAAGGTTAGCGATTCCTGCTGTTGCACAAAAAGATGTCTGAAGAAATACAGCATTTTCCGGAACCAGCCGCCGTACCGGCGAAAAAAAATCTGATCTTTTCTGAATATCCCCGAAATGAGATAAACAGGTATGTTTTTGGAGTGAAGGATTTTCAGATAGAAATACCAGAATTCATACTTAATGAAAAATACGATGGCCGGATTGATCTTTTCAATAAAATATCTGGCATTGCGGTATGTATCGGATGGCAGATAAGTAATATAATCGGCGCCGGAAAAGTGTTTTCTTACTTCGTAACCGGACGGTGAATAAAAAGTCAGCAGAATCTTGTACTGCGGATAACGTTGCCTGATCTTTTCGATCAGAGGTTTTCCCTGTTCAAATTCACCCAGGGATGCCGCATGGAACCATATTGTATCATCATTGGCCGGGAACCGGTCATTCAGTTTCCTTTTCCAGTTTCTGCGTCCCTCAATCCACAACCTGGCTTTTGGTTTGAATATTGCAAACAAACCGGTGATGATGTAGATCAGATGGATTGATATTACATACAGCGCAGTCATTATGCTAATTGTCTCACTAAAATATGAATTAATTCAGCTTGCGATAAACATTATGGAGTAATACTTGTTATAATGAATACAAAATTAATTAAGACTAAATAAAAATAATTTTTTATTAACATAAATTAATAATAATCATAAAAATAATAACATATGGCTTTTGCATTACCTAAACTCAATTATGATTATGCGGCACTTGAGCCACATATTGATGCACGTACGATGGAAATTCATCATACAAAACATCACCAGGGATACGTCAGCAAGCTTAATGATGCGGTTTCCGGCACTCAACTGGAAAACGGATCCATTGAGGATATTCTTGCCGGTATCTCCAGATTATCAGTTGCAGTCCGGAATAACGGAGGGGGTCATTTCAACCACAGCTTATTCTGGAAGATCATGACTCCCGGTGGAGGTGGTCTGCCCGAAGGGGATCTCCTGGATGCTTTAAAAGCGAATTTCGGCTCGTTTGATCAGTTCAGGGAGCAATTTTCAAATGCCGCACTGACAAGGTTCGGATCCGGATGGGCCTGGCTGGTTCAGTCCGGCAGCCGTCTCGTCATTACATCCACACCCAATCAGGACAATCCTATGATGGATGTCGCTGAAGTGCAAGGCAATCCTTTGCTTGGAATTGATGTCTGGGAACATGCTTATTACCTGAAATATCAGAATCGCAGAAATGAGTATGTGGAAGCATTCTGGAATGTGATCGACTGGACTGCGGTCGGGAACAGATTACAGTAAGTTTTTTTTGAAAACTCGTCTTTAATTTGTAACTTTTGGGTGGTCAAACCATAAATCTCAAAAGTATGTCATTTGAATTGCCCAAATTACCCTATGCACCTGATGCTCTTGAGCCGCATATCTCAAAGAGAACCATTGAATTTCATTATGGTAAGCATCATCAGGGATATGTCAACAATCTGAACAAACTTGTACCCGGTACAAAGTATGAGAATGCCACTCTTGAACAAATCATAAAGGGAGCAGAGGGAGGTATTTTTAACAACGGCGCACAGGTATGGAATCATAGTTTTTACTTTGCCACCTTTTCACCGGCTGGCAGACGTGAACCATATGATAAGCTTGGTGAATTGATAACCGGCACATTTGGTTCCTTTGAAGGTTTTAAAGAAGAGTTTTCAAATGCTGCAGCTACACTTTTCGGTTCGGGCTGGGCATGGTTGGTTAAAAAGTCTGACGGAACGCTCGATATTATTCAGGAACCGAATGCCGGAAATCCGCTCCGCAGTGGTCTGTTCCCCCTGCTCACGATTGATGTCTGGGAACACGCTTACTACCTTGATTACCAGAACAGCCGACCGCTTTATATACAATCGCTCTGGAATGTAATAGACTGGGAGGTTGTTGTCAACCGTTACCTGGCTTAAAAATTAAAGCCCATATTGAAATGCCACCGGATTTTGCCATCCTTGTTATTGCCGGACACAAACATGTTTAAAGGGCCAAGGGGCGTATTATAGGTGAGGCCGCCACCATATCCCAAAGTCAGTGATTCTTTATCGAAAAGCAGGGCTGACTGGATCAGATCTTCAAAACGGTTTGATCCCAAAAGGGCATTGAACAGCAGTTCAAATTGAAAATTATTGAAAGGGCGGTAATTCATGCCGAATTTTGCCTTGATAAAATTGCTTGCGACGAATTCGCCAAGATCATAACCTGCAAAACTGATGTGATTTCTTCTGAGATTGTTCTTATATCCGCCAACAAAAAAATAATCAGATGTCAGAAGTTCATCATCGCTGAGTCCGAAAGACAATCCTGTGTTGAATATGAATTTGTTACGCAAAGAAACGTAATTATCATAATCGAATTGCAGTTTGCCGAAAGAATTGATTGAAGGCCGGCTTTGAATTGTATCTGAAAGGTATTTCAAATCGAGATCCGGTGAATAAATGCCCTTCAGAAATAAAGTTGCAGCACTTCCCTGGGATGGTATGAACATGTTGTCGAGGGTATTGAGCTTGTAATATCCGGATAAACCAAAACCATGGAATCCGTATCTTTTATAATTGAATTCATCCGGGAAGAATTCCTGCATGGCCTTATCGGGATAAACGGCAGAATATTCGAACAAGACCCCGAAACCCAGTTGTTGGTTCAGATTAATGGAATATTTTATCAGCAGGTCGGATGTGAAATGTTGCTGACTGAAGTAACCGATGCGGTTGGCTTCAAGGTATACTGGAATCTCATTGGATTCGTAATAATTATCGGAAGCAGCGAGAAAGTTTTTATGCATGCCGATATATTTGCAATAATAAAGCCGGGCTTGCGGATATTTGCTCAGATCAGCAACAACTGTAAACTTTGTATTGGACAGCAGGAAATTTTTATTCGTAAAATTTACGATTAAACCTGCACCGTATAAGTTGTCATAATGTACGGATGCCTTTATCGATGAAACAGGTTTTTCCCTGACATCCAGGATTAGCCGGTACCCCATTCCTTCATGAGTTAAACGGTATGTGAGTTTTTCGAAATACAGGGCACCGAAAAGCCTGTCAAATGCAGCAAACAACTCTTCTTTTGTGATATAATCATTTTCAGAAACATCAAGAATTCCTTTTACCAGGTCAGCCTCAAGGAATTTCAGATTATTTACCTGTATACTTTCAATAAAAATACTGTCCTTATCGTAAAGCATGGATGGTTTTTCTTTATTCCCGTAACCGTCAAGAGAATCAGCAAGAGCTTTAAGTTTTGAATAAAGTTCTTCTGCCGCTTTAACTCCGGCTTCTTCTATTTCAATGTTCTTGCTGAAGTCGGTGGATGAGAAATTGACCAGATCGGGCATGATCATGATGTCTACCAGTTTTTCCTGCGCTCTGGTATCATTTATCCCGTATAAAGCGGATGACCGGGTCAGGATCCTGTCAAGTGATGAGAGGTCATCTGATGTAATATTCTCCTTGAAGCCTGTATAAACCCCGATGACGATATCAGCGCCCATTTTCCTGACCTCTTCAACCGGAAAATTGCGGATGATCCCTCCGTCAACCACGACCTTGCTGCTGTCGATCTGCACCGGTGAGAACACGCTTGGAATAGCCATACTCGCCCGCATAGCCCTTGCCAGATCACCCGATCTGAATTCAATGATTTCACCATTGATGATTTCTGTACCATTGCATACAAAAGGATAGGGAAAACTGTTAAAATCCTCAAAGCCAATGGTTCTCCAAGTCAGCTCAGAAAGGAACATGGAAAGATTTTGTCCTTCGAGGAGTCCGGCAGGCAGGCCAATACGGCGATCCTTCAATGGCAACTCGATCATGTATTGGTTGAATTCCTCTTTTTCATCCATTGCAATATTTTTCATGGGAATATTATCCGAAAGCAAAGTATTCCAGTCGGCGTTCCTGTTAAGTTGCGATAATTCTTCCGCCGTGTAACCAATGGCATACAATCCTCCGACAATGCTGCCCATGCTGGTACCGCTGATATAGTCGGGTTGAATACCAGCTTTCTCCAGAACCTGCAGCACACCAATGTGCGCAAGTCCTTTGGCTCCACCGCCACTTAATACCAGACCTACTTTAGGTCTTTCTTGTACAGGGTTCTGTGCCGGTGAAACCAGGGAGATGCCTGACATGAGCGTCATGGCAATATATATAAATCTGAAATTCATCGTATTGAAAAAAAGCTGTTGAAAAGCAAATCTGATCCCAAGATATAAAAGGATCAGGTTATAAAGAAAATAAAAGGTCTGTTAAGTGACAGAATTATTTATACAGATACAGCACTCCGGATTTGTTGTAGCGGTCGGACGGATCACCTGCGAGAGCTTTCAGCACATAAAAATAAACGCCGGAATTTAATTCCTGACCGGACGCCGTACGCCCGTCCCATGTAATTGTAAAGCCCTCATTTTCATATACAAGAACACCTGACCGGGTGAAAATCTTAAGATTTAAAGGATAGCTTCCATTGCTGCTGATCATAAAGAAATCATTGATGTTATCCCCATTGGGCGTAAAAACATTTTGAACTTTAATATTTTCAAGAATAATGACAAGCTTGCTGACTGTACTTGTGCATCCAAAATTATCGTTTACCGTCAACGATACCTGAAAACTGTCAATTCGCGGAAATGTAACGATCTCAATTTGACCTGTCCTTGTACCAACATCTTCGAAGTTCCACAGAAAATCATAGGTGGCAGTATTATCAAGTATATCCGCATGTTCAAAAACATAGGTATAGTAAGACACCGTGTCATAATACCTGAAATCAGCCTGAACCGTCCGGTGAACCGTCAGCAGGTCGGGTTTGATGATCATGAGATCAGTCCTGTTATTCAAAACGAGCGTCGGAGTGAATGCACCTGCATTATTATAAACAATGGTGTCAGGATCCGGCAGGTTACTCGTTTGTCCGTTACCAAAGTCCCAGTAGTAAGTATCAATCGTGTCTACCAATGCAGAGCTTACGAATGTATATTTTACTTTCAGCGGTGTGCAGCCTTCTGTGACATTTACATTAAAATCATATTGTGCCAGGGCTGAAACACTGAAAGCACATAGAAATGAGAGAATCAATATTTTTTTCCGGTAGAAGGTCACTGTTTTAAATATTACGTGTTATACTCCTCACTGCTTTAAAATTATTAAAAAATTCTTTGGCGAATATTCTGAGAACAGTGTAGGATGGTATGGCCAGGATCATGCCGATAAAACCACCCAGACTGCCGGCAATAAGAAAAACGATAAAGATTTCAAGGGGATGTGCATAAACGCCTCTTGAATATACGACAGGTTGGATAATAATGTTATCACAAAGCTGAACTATGGAAAAAACGATCAGTATTAAGATGATCAGGACGATCAGATTTCTGTCGGAATATGCGCTGAAATAAGTCAGGATACCAATCAGCAAACCCAATATGGTACCTATTACCGGGCCAAGGTAAGGAATAACATTGAAAATGCCGGCCAGAAATCCCACCAGTATGGCATCTCTGAATGTAAATCCGATTATTAACAATCCTGTCGTGCTCAGTATGATTATTGATAACATTTCAATCAGCACACCTATGATATATCTTGAAAGGATCTGATTGGAAGTGTTCATTGCGTTGGATGCTGCTTCCACATGTTTATCGGAAATTAAAGAAAGCATAGCATTTGAAAAGAGCTTTTCATCTTTTAAAAAGAAAAATGTGATAAATGCTATGGCAAATATTGCAATAAAAGTATTGCCGAGCCACCCGGCAATTGATCCGAAAGTTTTTGCCAGTTGTGAGACATTGATTTTTGAAGTTGCCGTCTGGATCATTTCCTCAATGGAAAAATAACTTTCCGGTCGGATCTTATACGTATTGATAAATTGTTCAATCTTTTGCAGCGGGCCCTGAAACTCATCCAGCAATCTTTGCGGGTCAATTCGCGAAAGTTCCTGAGCTTTGTTAACGACCAGTGGTATGAAGAATCCGAAAAACAGCAGTATCACGGTGAAAATCACCAGTAAAGTGACCAGGGCCCTGATCGCCGCAGGAATGTTAAACCTGCCGATTTTAACTTTTTCCAACAGCTTGAACAATGGGTTGCCTATCAGAGCAAGAACAAGGGAGACAAGAACATAGATTACAATATTGCTGAAATACCAGATCAGAAAAACAACAAAGATGATTCCTATCGCATAAAAGATATACCGGGTTGTGGTGCTCATTGCTGTTCAAATCATGGCTAAAATACTAAAATTTGGTACCGGCCCTATGTTCATAAATGAAAAGAAATTAACAGATGTATATAACTTTGAACATGTCCATGTCAAGGAAGAAAGGCATCTTTATTAACTTTACCAGTCAATTAAATAAAAATTATAATGAAGCAGTATCTGGATTTGCTGCAACACGTACTTGATCATGGGATTGAAAAGACTGACCGGACCGGTACAGGAACCATCAGTACATTTGGATATCAGATGCGTTTTGATCTTCAGGCGGGATTCCCGCTGCTTACCACAAAAAAACTTCATTTAAAGTCTATCATCTATGAGCTGTTATGGTTTTTGCAGGGAGACACCAACACCAGGTATTTAAATGACCATAAAGTAAGCATCTGGAATGAATGGGCAGATGACAACGGTGATCTGGGCCACATTTACGGATACCAGTGGCGTAACTGGCCATCATATGATGGCGGATCGATTGATCAGATCGAAACCCTGATCCGGTCCATCAATACCAATCCGGATTCACGTCGCCACCTGGTAAGTGCCTGGAATGTGGCTGATCTTGAAAATATGGCGTTGCCGCCATGCCATGTTCTTTTTCAGTTTTATGTCGCAGACAATATCCTTTCATGCCAGCTTTATCAGCGAAGTGCCGATATTTTTCTCGGTGTGCCGTTCAACATCGCTTCATATTCATTATTGCTGATGATGGTAGCCCAGGTTACTAAGCTAAGACCGGGTGAATTCATACATACATTCGGAGATGCACACATTTATAAAAACCACCTTGAACAGGTCAGGTTGCAGCTTTCAAGAAATCCGAGACCGCTTCCGGAACTTAAAATCAATCCGGAGGTGAACAGTATTTTTGATTTTTCTTTTGAGGATTTTATCCTGGATCATTATGATCCGCATCCCCATATTAAAGGTGAAATTTCCATTTAAATACCGTTAAACATGAAGCGCTTTTCCATTATCGTTGCACTGGATGAGAATAACGGTATCGGCAGGAACAACCGGCTTTTATGTCACATTCCGGGTGATCTGAAGCGGTTCAGGAAGATTACAACGGATCATACTGTAATTATGGGCAGAAACACCTTCTTATCTCTTCCCGGCGGACCGCTCAGGAACCGGAAAAATATAGTGATCACCGATAACAAGCAGGAAAAGTTCGTCGGCTGTGAAACCGTTTATTCCATTAAGGAAGCCATTAAAAAGTGTGAGGGCCACCGGGAGCATTTCATTATTGGCGGGGCTTCTGTATACCGTCAGTTCTTGCCATTTACTCAAAAACTATACCTGACCAGGATACATAAAACTTTTGATGCAGATACGTTCTTTCCCGAGATCAATCCCGATGAATGGGAGGAAATCTCAAAAGAACGGATCGAACCGGATGACATGCATGACTTTCCTTATGAATATGTCATATTAAAAAGAAAAAAATTAACTTTATCAGAAAGAATATCAATTTAAATTTACAGACCATGAAGAAAAATCTTCTCATCCTTGCTTTCCTGCTTTTTTCTGGTGCTTATGTGTTTGCCCAGGCAGATAACATTGCAGGCATCTGGGTTCCTGCCAAAGGGACCTCACAGGTAAGAATTTACAAAGCCGACAATGGAAAATATTACGGAAGAGTTGAATGGAAAAAGGAGGATGTAGACGAACTTGACGTCAACAATCCGGATGAAAGACTCAGAAACAATAAAATTCTGGGATCGGTAATATTGAAGGATTTTATATACAATGCAAACAAGAAACAATGGGAGGACGGGACCGTTTATGATCCGGACAACGGAAAGACTTATGATTGTTATATGTGGTTTGAAGGCAACAATAATAATAAACTGACGCTCAAGGGATATGTGCTGGGAATGAAGTTCATTGGCAGGTCTGAGGAATGGACCAGGGAATATAAAATCAGGGAATAATCCGGTAAGATTTATTATTCACTCCTGTGTACGTACGCGAGTTTTACTACCGGGTTGTTCATATATGTATTTCAACATTTCATTAAAGCAAAGGCGGGGTTCATCAATATTCAGGAACCATTAACTTTAACGTGCGTTAATAAAGGTGTACAAACTATTAACGCAAATTACTATGAAGAGAGGGTATTTGTTTATTCGTGAGACTCAGGTTTCAGAAGCGGAGCGAACTGAAATCTGTAAGTCGAACAATCCCGACTTCAGTCGGAGGGTTCAATACCCTGCAGTTTACTGCGGAATATGTTTCCAAAGCTTGCTTTGGGTTTTCATACCCGTGATAATGGTGCTGGGCTTCTTTTCATGCGCAAAGGAGATCGTCATTACAGAGAATGATATCAAACCTGACATTTTTTACACACCTCAGGGACTTAAACCCTTTTCAGGAGTTTGTAAAATTTATTATACCCATACAGATCTGGTCAAGGAAGAATTCAGGTTTAAGAATGGACGGCTGCACGGAGCGTCATATTCCTATTATCCAAACGGAAATCTTGTGTGGAAAGGCAGTTACCAAAACGGGATGATGTCCGGTAAATGGCAAAAATGGGATGATGATGGTAATTTGATTGTGGAAGTTCACTATATTAATGATGTCCTTGACGGACCATATCTTACCATGTATCCAAACGGAGATATCAGGGAGAAAGGGAAATATTCGGCAAACAGGCGGGTAGGAGCGTGGATCCGCATGGATGAAACGGGACAGGTAACCGGACAGTAAGAAGTACTAAGGCAACAGTAAAGAATCAACGTTTGTTATTTGACGCTTACTGTTTTATTTTATCGATTTTCAATCCGTCAGTGTCAAACGGAACATCAGTCCACGCTCCGTTTATCAATATCCTCAAAGTATCCCATCCGGTTTCATGCAGCACTTTGGCTGCAAAGTCATAACCTGTGTCAATTTCAGAGGGATGGTGGGCATCTGAATTGATCATGACCGGTATGTTTTTTTCAAACATATATTCGAGCACCCATTGGCTTGGGTACAGCATCGGAGGATCGTGGCGGTACAATCCCCTTGTATTTACTTCTACAATGCACTTTTTCTCGGAAATAAGATCAATGGTGTCTTCCAGTTCCCGGACATACCATTTTTCATTCTCGTCAAAATACTTTCTGACAGTATTGTGCATTTTAATTTTGTCAAGGTGCCCGATAATATCAGGTGTGTCATATTTGATCATTTGCCTGACATGATGATAATATTTTCTGATAACAGCTTTAAAATCATTTTTATAGAGTAATTCAATTTTTTCAAAGAATCCTTCCGGTTTTCCGTCAAAGCAAAAAAATGAACCGTCAGGCAGGCGGTCAAGATAATGTACCGATCCGATGCGGTAGTCCAAAGGCAGCTCCTTCAGAAAGCTGCCGGCATAGCCCCAGTGTCCTTCAATATAGTCAATTTCCAGTCCGGTATATACCTGTATATGACCTTTATATCTGCTTTTTAACCGGTTGATCGTACTCAGATAATCCTGAAGCTTTTCAAGAGGCATATTCCAGTGTGACGGAAAAGGTACAGGTGCATGTGACGAACACCCGAATGCATGGAAACCTCTATTGAAGGCTTCCTTAACAAAATCACCGGGTTCTGATTTGCCGTCACAGTATGTTGAATGCGAATGAAAATTGGTCCAGATTTTCATAATGCAATAAAGATTAATGCTGTAAAGGTAAGGGATTTCCTGATAAAGGGTTTTAATCGCTGAGGAAATAAAAAATCCCGGTTTTTATTCCGGGATGCAGGGTGGAAGACCGGATTCGAACCGGCGACCTCCAGAGCCACAATCTGGCGCTCTAACCAACTGAGCTACAACCACCATATAATCAAAAAAGTTATGTTTAATAAAACGACTCCCAAATTTATTGAAGCTAAAAGGATTATGCAATTGATACAAAGTAAAATTGCTTTTCAGGAGCGCAAATTTAGACATCTTTTAAATAATTTGACACACGCAGTCAATTATTTTTTCATTTCATGATTTGTGTCAGTTCCGATCTTCCAGCAGGTTCCGGCTTTTTTTACAAGAAAATACGTTAATCCCAGAGCGATAACCATAATGGCAAGTGCAATCAGTTCATTGAACGTGTATTTATTAAAATCCCATACGATTACTTTTCTGGCAATGGCAATGATCGCCACGAGCACAACAAGCTCGACATGCACAACCTGACTCTGAAGATATGCCTTTATCGTTTCAAGAAGTTCAATACCAATAATAATGATCAGAAACAGGCTGAAAAGTTCCATCAGATTATTGGCATCTACCACAAATACAGGCGGTGCAATCACGTCTGTGTATATCTCATATGCCACATCTACAAAGGCGAGCACCAGAATGATTGAAAAAACCAGCATAATCGAGCTGATTAAAAGTTTTTCCAGGACATGAATGATCTTCAACATCTTACAAAGTTGTTTGGGTCATGAATGATCAGTATAAGCCATAAGAAAATAAAATTACGATTATTATCATAAAAAAGAATCATCCAAGTGCTTATATTTAAATTTGTAATCCACAATTCGCATGAGTTCCCTGGAAGCATACTTCAGTACATTCCGTAAGAATATAGTCGGTATCAATTCCTTTTACCAGACTCCATACGGGGAAAAGAAGATTGTGTACCTCGACTGGATTGCAAGCGGTAGACTTTACAAACCTATTGAGGATAAATTACAGCACGATTTTGGTCCGTTTATCGCCAACACACATACAGAAACAAGTGAAACCGGTTCCCGGATGACCCTGAGTTATCATCATGCCCATGAAACAATCAAAAAACAGGTAAATGCAGGTGATGCTGACGTTATCATTACGGCCGGTTCCGGAATGACGAGCGTTGTGAACAAGCTTCAGCGCATTCTGGGATTAAAGGTTGGAAAGAAAAGGGGGATAACGGGTAAAGGTTTACAGAACAGGCCGGTAGTATTTATAACACACATGGAACATCATTCAAACCAGACTTCATGGTACGAGACCCTGGCAGATGTGGTCATGTTGCAACCAGATGAAAACCTTCTGGTTGATCTTGAAGAACTGAACAGAAAGCTGAAGGAGTATGAGAACCGCAGGTTTAAAATCGGAGCGTTCACGGCTTGCTCGAACGTAACCGGAATTGTCACACCTTACCATGAAATGGCAGGTATTATGCACAGTAACAATGGCTTGTGCTTTATCGACTTTGCGGCATCAGCACCTTATACGGGGATCGACATGCATCCTTCCGATCCCATGAAGAAGCTGGATGCGATTTATTTTTCACCGCATAAATTTCTTGGAGGCCCCGGTTCTTCAGGTGTGCTTGTTTTCGATTCGTCACTTTATGATGCCGAGATACCCGATGATCCTGGCGGTGGAACTGTAGACTGGACAAATCCCTGGGGAGAATATAAATATGTGGACGATATTGAAGCGCGCGAGGATGGAGGAACACCGGGATTTTTGCAGGCCATCAGGGCAGCCCTTGCCTTGAACCTGAAAGAGAAAATGAATGTTCAAAAAATCCTTGAACGTGAGGAAGAAATGGTGAAGCCGGCGCTGGACGGGATCAGGAAAATACCCGGTATCAAAATACTGGCAGGTAATGTTGAACAAAGACTCGGTATCATATCTTTTTATCACGAAAAAATACATTTTAACCTGATTGTTAAACTGTTAAGTGACCGTTTCGGGATCCAGGTACGGGGCGGTTGCGCATGTGCCGGTACATATGGCCATTTTTTGCTGGAACTTTCTTATAACAGGTCCCATGAGATCACAGAAAGGATCAGTCATGGTGATTTGTCGGAAAAACCAGGATGGGTGAGGATTTCACTCCACCCTACCATGACGGACCGTGAATTGTTCTATTTTCTGGATTCTCTTAACGAGATCGTAATGAATCATGATAAATGGGAAAAAGACTATATTTATGATCCGAAAAAAAATGAATTTGAGCATTTTTCCATGGTTGGCAAAACGCCTTCATGGCTTCATAAATGGTTTGAATTATAAAAAATATCTGGGTGATGAAGCTTGTTGAAGTTACTGATAAAACAACCCGGCAGGAATTCCTCGAAGTTCCCAAGATCCTTTATAAAAATGATCCTAACTGGACTTGTCCGCTGGATATGGAGATCGAAAACATATTTAACCCGGACAGGAATTCCTGTTTTAAGAACGGAGATGCCATCCGCTGGATCCTGAAGGACGATAATGGCAGCCTGACAGGAAGAATTGCGGCATTTTATGATAAGAATAAAGCTTACGAGAATACTCAGCCAACAGGTGGAACCGGATTCTTCGAGTGCATCAGAAACCAGGAAGCGGCAAATATACTCTTCGATGCCGCAAGAGAATGGTTAAGGTCTCATGGTATGGAGGCAATGGACGGACCAATAAACTTTGGCGAGAATTTTGTCTACTGGGGCCTGCTGATTGACGGATTCATAAAACAGGCATATGGCATGCCATATAACTTTCCTTATTACAGGTCAATTTTTGAAGGGTATGGATTTAAGAATTATTTTGAACAATATACTTACCATCGGATGGCCAGGGAACCAGACGGCAAAATTGTACAATTCCCCGACAGGATTATGAAAATTGCCGAATGGCTTTCCAGGAGACCGGGATATTCATTCCGTCATTTTACATTCCGTGAAAAAGATAAATTCCTAAACGATCTGGTTGATATTTATAATGCTGCCTGGGCAGTCTACAAGGAAGATTTCACACCGCTCGATCCTGCATTTATTAACGAGACCTTCAAGAAGGCAAAAGCAATTATTGATGAAGATATTATATGGTTTGCTTATTATAACGATAAGCCAATTGCATTTTTTGTTCTATACCCTGATCTCAATCAGATTCTGGAGAACTTTAACGGCAAGCTTCATCTCTGGAACAAGATAAGGTTCATGTATTATAAAGTAACACATAAAATGACCCGGATGAGGGCTTTTGTGGGAGGTGTTACTCCGTTATATCAGAACAGCGGCGTGGAATCAGCAATATTTTACCACCTGTACCAGGTATTTAAGAAGAAACCATGGTATAAAGAACTTGAATTATCATGGGTAGGTGATTATAATCCGAAGATGATAGCAATTTACGAAGCCCTCGGTGCCCAGAGAGCCAAGAAGCATGTTACTTACAGATATATATTTAATGAAAAGCTTCCTTTCAGAAGATATAAAAATGAAATGAATCAAAGGCAAAAAGCTGATCGTCCGGGGGAAAGTCATAAATAACAATGAAAAAAATTCACTTGTATTTTAAGGAAAGTTAATTACTTTTGCGAATCCAAAATAAGAGGTGATAATATAATAAAAACAAATAACAAGTAAAAAGAGTTACTGGCGATGAAAAAGGGAATACATCCTGAAGTATACAGACTGGTCGCATTCAGAGATATGTCGAACGGTTCTACTTTTATTACGAGATCAACAGTGCAGTCAAAGGAATCGGTTGTTCTGGAGGACGGGAAAGAATATCCTCTTGTAAAACTGGAAATTTCAAATACTTCACACCCGTTTTACACCGGCAAAATGAAACTTGTTGATACCGCAGGTCGAGTTGACAAATACATGAGCCGGTATAAAAAGCACTACGATAAAAAGAAAAATAAGGAATAGCGATCCTGAATCGTTGGAGCAGCTCCGTTTCTGTCTTTGGGGAACGGAGCTGTTTTGTTTGTAGGTGCCGTTAATTGAAGGACAATTGCCGGCCTGTAGTGTAATTTGTGGCATAAAGATTGACCTGATTCAGTAAGGAAGATTTTAGATGACCAACTGACATTTTGTCTTTTATTTTGTTATTACAATGGAGGTAATTATATTTTATGAGCAAACTACGTGAAAAACCTGTCCATGATTTCTTTTTTTTATCTCAGGTCAATGATGATGCTGACTTCATACCGTTAATCTCGGAAGAAGACGAGGAAAGTATAACCCTGACACAAATACCTGATGTGATTCCGATTTTGCCGTTGCGCAATACCGTATTGTTTCCGGGGGTAATCATACCCATTACGGTGAGCCGCGATAAATCCATGAAGCTGGTCAGGGAATACTATCAGAAATCCAAAATCATCGGAACCGTTGCACAAAGGGATCCCAATAAGGATAATCCCGATGAAGATGAACTGCACAGAGTGGGGACTGTAGCCCAGTTGCTGAGAATCCTGGAAATGCCTGACGGAAGCACTTCTGTGATCATTCAGGGTAAAAAACGGTTCATGATTCAACAGATCGTGTCAGCGGAGCCGTATTTTAAAGCCCGGGTAAGTTCACTTGAAGACGTCAAGCCTAAAAAAAAGGATCCGGAATTTGAAGCCATCGTAGGTTCCCTTAAGGATCTGTCACTTAAGATCATTAAGTTGTCGAGCAACATACCGCCTGAAACTTCATTTGCAGTAAAAAATATCGAAAGTTCATCTTTTCTGATAAATTTCATCAGTTCAAACAGCGACATCAAGATGACGGAAAAACAGCATTTGCTGGAGATGAACAACCTGAAAAAGCGTGCAATTTCACTGTTGCAGTATCTTGCACGTGAGGTGCAACTGCTGGAACTAAAACATGATATTCAAACCAAGGTAAAAATTGATATTGACCAGCAACAGCGTGAATATTTTCTCCATCAGCAAATGAAAACCATCCAGGATGAACTGGGTGGAAATCCTTTGGAGCAGGAAATAGAAGAGCTTAAAGTAAAAGGTAAAAAGAAAAAATGGGGGAAAGATGTGGCGCTTAACTTTCAGAAGGAAGTGGATAAGCTTAACCGGTTAAATCCGGCAACCGGCGAATACTCTGTTCAGTTGAATTATCTGCAGACATTGCTTGAACTTCCCTGGAACGAGTATACGAAAGATAACTTTGATCTGAAGAGGGCACAACGGATCCTTGACAAGGATCATTACGGACTCGAGAAAGTCAAGGAAAGAATTGTTGAGCATCTGGCTGTGCTGAAGCTGAAAGGTGATATGAAATCACCCATCATCTGCCTGTATGGACCTCCGGGGGTCGGTAAAACATCACTGGGGAAATCAGTTGCAAAAGCTCTTAACAGGAGGTACATCAGAATGTCACTCGGCGGGCTCCATGATGAAGCTGAGATCCGTGGTCACAGAAAGACATATATAGGTGCCATGCCAGGCAGGATTATCCAAAGCCTGAAAAAGATAAAATCTGCCAATCCGGTTTTTGTTCTGGACGAAGTTGACAAAGTTGGCCGTGATTTCCACGGAGATCCTGCTTCAGCGCTCCTTGAAGTCCTTGATCCCGAGCAAAACAGTACGTTCCATGATAATTTCATTGAAATGGAATACGACCTTTCAAAGGTGCTGTTTATTGCCACGGCAAATACGACCAGTACCATAAGTCCGGCATTACTCGACCGTATGGAAGTGATCAATGTTAGCGGTTACATTCTGGAGGAGAAAATTGAGATTGCCAGGCGTCATCTTATTCCCAAAGAACTCAGGAACCATGGTTTACCGGCCAGGGCAATCAACTTTTCCAAAAAAGTGCTTGAATACATTATAGAAAATTTCACACGTGAGTCGGGAGTAAGGGAGTTAAATAAAAACCTGTCCAAGATCATCAGGGTCATTGCCAAAAAGGTCGCCCTGGAAGAGAATTTTAACAGAAAGCTCACATTATCTGAAATTGATGAAATTTTGGGCGCGCCCAGGTATATAAAAGACAAGTACCAGGGTAATGAGTTTGCAGGCGTTGTTACAGGTTTGGCTTGGACAGCAACGGGGGGAGATATTCTTTTTGTGGAAACCAGTTTAAGCAAAGGGAAGGGTAATCTTACACTAACCGGTAATCTTGGAGAGGTAATGAAGGAATCTGCCGTTATTGCACTGGAATACATTAAATCCCACAGTGATATACTGGGTTTAAGCCCTGAAATATTCGAAAACTGGAATGTTCACATTCATGTGCCGGAAGGTGCCATTCCAAAAGACGGACCGTCTGCTGGCATTACCATGGCAACTTCAATTGCATCGGCTTTTACGCAGCGTAAAGTAAGGAACAAACTGGCCATGACCGGTGAAATCACCTTGCGGGGCAAGGTATTGCCGGTTGGCGGTATCAAGGAGAAAATTCTGGCGGCAAAAAGAGCCGACATTGATGAAATTATAATTTCAGAAGAAAACCGTAAAGACATTAATGAAATTAATGACATCTACCTGAAGGGTTTGCATTTCATCTATGTGAATGAGATCATGCAGGTCTTTGAAAATGCCTTGTTGGCGGAAAAAGTGGCTAATCCTTTAAAAATTGAATAATACCGATGAAATATTGCATTTCGCCTAATACAGGTTGCAAGAACTTCAATCATGCATTTACTTTGATCACAAATGCAGGCCACGTGAAAACTTATTTCCGGTATTGTGCTGTCATGTTCCGGAATAATAGTTATCAAGGAGGCCGGCAAATTTAAACCAATAACATATGAAAATGGCACCTGGATT